>JBQGCF010000186.1:0-6349 GCA_052038315.1 Iamia sp. | reverse complement strand
CCGGCGCAGGCCCCGCCGGTCCGGCCCACCCCGGCCCGGCCGGGGACGGCGGTGCGGCCGGGGGCGCGGGCGGTCCGGGCGACCCGACCCCGGGCGGGGGCGGGAACGGCGCGTCGGCCGGAGCCGGGCCGGCCGGCGGGGCCGGGGGGTGGTCGGGCTCCTCGGGGGCGCCGGGGAGACGGGTGCCGCCCTCGATCCGCTCCAGGAAGGCCCGCAGCCCGGCCCGGTAGCCGGTGCCGTGGAAGACCATCCGCCACCCGTCCCGGCGGTAGACGTCGGCCACGATGATGGCCCGCTCACCCGACAGGTCGGCGCCGGTGAAGCTCCAGCGGGCCGTCTGGTGCCCGTCGGCCAGGACCCGCAGCCACGCCTCCTGGAGGTCGTCGGCCGAGAGGCGGACGTCGCCGACCAGGGCGATGCGCAGGGTGTGGACCGAGGCCGGCACCCGGCCCAGGTGCACGGTGATGCCGACCGTGTCTCCGCCGGTCCCCTGACCGATGGCGACGCTGCCCTCGAAGGAAGCGGGCTGGTGGCGGGAGAGGAGGAACGCCCGGTCGACGAGCGTCTCGTCCTCCTCGAGCCCGGCCACCACCACCTCGAAGCCGGCGGGCCGGGTCCCGAGGCCGAGCGCGAGGGTGTCGCCGACACCCAGGTCCGTGACCCGGACGCGCTGGCCGCGGGTCAGGGTCACGGACCGGGGATCCGGTCGATCAGACGTTGACGCCGTAGCTCTGGGCCAGCGGGCCCAGGCCACCGGCGAAGCCCTGGCCCACGGCCCGGAACTTCCACTCGGCGCCGTTGCGGTACACCTCGCCGAAGACCATGGCGGTCTCGATCGAGGCGTCCTCGGAGAGGTCGTAGCGGGCGATCTCGCTCTGGTCGGCGCCGTTGAGGACCCGGATGAAGGCGTTCGACACCTGGCCGAAGTTCTGGCTGCGGGCATCGGCCTGGTCGATGGTGACGCCCACGACGATCTTGTCGACGTCGGCGGGCACGCCGACCAGGTTGATCTTCACCTGCTCGTCGTCGCCCTCGCCGGCGCCGGTGCGGTTGTCACCGGTGTGCTCGACCGAGCCGTCGGCCGACTTGAGGTTGTTGTAGAAGATGAAGTCCGCGTCCGAGCGGACCTTGCCCTCGGCGTTGACCAGGAAGACGCTGCCGTCGAGGTCGAAGTCCGTGCCATCGGTGGCCCGGACGTCCCAGCCCAGCCCGACGACGATGTCGGTGAGGCCCGGGGCCTCCTTGGACAGCGAGACGTTCCCGCCCTTGCTCAGCGAAACAGCCATGGTCCATGCCCTCCGAAGGGGTGCACTCGTTGTGACCGCCCGGCCATCGAGCGGCGCGGTGGCGGACCCTAGCGGCCTCCGGGCCCCGTTGGTCGCGGGCACCCCACCCCGACGGCGCCGGACGAGCCGTCCGGGGGGCTGCGTACACTGCGGCCCGTGTCGGACGCCGGGCAGCCCGAGGACGAGGTCGAGGCCGCGCCCGAGGACCCCTCGCCGGACCCCGACCCGATCCCCGGGCCCGACGACGGGGACGAGCCCGGGGAGCCGTCGGTCGAGCCCGACCCCGAGCCCGAGGTCGCCGCCGAGGAGCCCTCGGTCGACCCCAAGGCCGCACCGGAGCCGGAGCCCACCGCCGAGGCGGACCCCCAGCCCGAGGCGGAGCCGGAGCCCGATCCGGTGCTCGCCGAGCTCGCCGAGGTGCGGGCGGGGGTGGAGGCGATGCTGCCGGACCTGGCCGCCACGGCCCGGGAGGAGACCGTCGCCACCGGGCTGGCCGGCATCCAGCGCAGCCTCGACGAGGTGGCCCGCCTCACCCGCCGGGCCGACGACCACGTCGCCGAGCTCCACGCCGAGAACCAGCGGCTGCGCGCCGGCGAGCTGGCCGGCGCCACCCAGCCGATGATCCGCGACCTCGTCCGCCTCCACGACGAGGTCACCCGGCTGGCCGAGGCCGGCCACCCCGAGGCCCGGTCCGACCTGGAGCTGGTCGCGACCCGCCTGCTCGACACCCTCGCCCGCTGGGGCCTCAGCCCGTTCGCCCCCGAGCCCGGCGAGAGGCTCGACACGACCCGGCACCAGGGCGTGGGCCGGGTCCCGTCGTCCGACGGCGAGCCCGGCACCGTCGCCACCGTCCGCCGCATCGGCTTCGCCCACGACGACGGCCGCACCTTCCGCGCCGCCGAGGTCGAGGTCGTCGCCCCGCCCCCTCCCCCACCCGTCGAGGAGTCCTGATGGCCAACACCGTGTACGGCATCGACCTGGGCACGACCTACTCGTGCATCTCGCGGGTCGACCGCTTCGGCCGGCCCGAGGTCCTGACCAACCTCGACAACGAGCCGACCACCCCCTCGGTCGTCCTCTTCGACGGCGAGGACCAGGTGGTCGTGGGCAAGCAGGCCAAGCGCCAGGCCCGCATCAACCCCGACAACGTGGCCAGCCTGGTCAAGCGGAGCATGGGCGACCACGAGTGGCGCTTCTCGGCGCAGGGCAAGGAGTGGTCCGCCCCCGCCATCAGCGCCTTCATCCTCAAGGCCCTGGCCGCCGACGTCGAGCGCCAGACCGGCGAGCCGGTCACCGACGTCGTCATCACCGTCCCCGCCTACTTCGGCGACGAGGAGCGCAAGGCCACCAAGCTGGCCGGCGAGTACGCCGGGATGAACGTCGTCGACATCATCAACGAGCCGACGGCCGCCGCCTTCGCCTACGGGTTCGCCAGCCAGGGCACCGAGACCGAGACGGTCCTCGTCTACGACCTGGGCGGCGGCACCTTCGACGTCACCGTGATCGAGCTGTCCGAGCGGAAGATCAAGGTGATCACCACCGACGGCGACCACGAGCTGGGCGGCGCCGACTGGGACGCCCGCCTGGCCACCCACCTCTCGGAGCGCTTCCTCGAGGAGTGCCCCGGCGCCGAGGACCCGCTCGACGACTCCTACGGCGCCCAGGACCTGATCTCGGCGGCCGAGGAGGCCAAGCAGAACCTGACCAACCGGGACACCACCGACGTCCTCGTGGTCCACGCCGGGCACCGGGCCAACATCACGGTCACCCGGGAGGAGCTGGAGCAGCTCACCGCCAGCCTCCTGACCCGCACCATGCAGCTGACCCGGGCGGTCACCAAGGCCGCCGAGGCGCGGAACGTCACCAAGATCGATCGCGTCCTGCTCGTCGGCGGGTCGTCGAAGATGCCGGCCGTCGCCGAGCGGCTGCGGACGGACTTCGGCTTCGACCCGCAGCTGGCCGACCCCGACCTGGCCGTGGCCAAGGGCGCCGCCATCTACGGCCAGAAGAAGGAGATCGAGCAGGTCGTGATCGACGACCTGGTGGCCCAGGGGAAGCTGGCCGAGGGCCAGTCGCTCGACGACGCCACGCTCGTCGACCTGGAGAAGGTCCTCGGCGATGCGGCCGAGAGCTACGGCCTGCCGACCGACGTGGTGTCCGACCTGGTCGGCACCCAGGTCCAGAACGTCTGCTCGCGCGGCTTCGGCCTCTTCATCACCGGCTCCGACGGCACGACCGAGGCGTCGTTCCTGACCCACCGCAACGACACCCTGCCGCTGGTGATCACCGACACCTTCTACACGGTGGTCGACGACCAGTCGGAGGTGCAGCTCGACGTCTTCGAGCAGGGCGGCAGCGAGGAGTCCACCGACCCGGCGGACAACACGCTGCTGATCTCGGGCTCGATCACCGGCATCCCGCCGGGCCACAAGAAGGGCGCCGCGGTGGAGATCACCTTCGCCATGGGGTCCGACGGCACGCTCGACGTCACCGGTCGCCACGTGGCCATGGACGAGCCGCTCCACCTCCGGGTCGAGACCGGCGCCGCCCTCAGCCCCGACACGATCGCGGCCGAGAAGGGCGACGTCGACCTGCGCAAGCCCTCGATGTAGATGTTCGATGCCAACGCCTACCGCAAGGAGGTCCTGAAGCCGCTGCTCGACCGGGGCGAGCACGACGTCAGCGACCCCTTCGCCGTGGTCGGCCTCGACCCGTCGGTCGACGACGAGGACCTCATCCGCCGGCGCATGGGCGAGGTGGTGGCGTTCTGGCGCAAGGAGCAGTCGAGCCCGCGGTACAAGGGCCTGGTCTCGTCGCTGCTCAAGCAGCAGGACCTGATCTCCGCCCAGCTGCTCGACGGGGGTCGCCGGGCCGAGGCCCGGGCGCGCGTCCAGGGCGCGTCGGCCGCCTCCGACGCCGCGGCGGCGGCCCGGGTCGACGAGCTGCTCGACGCCCTCGAGCGCCGCCACGGCGGGATCCCCCGCGACCGGCTCGACCGGCTCCGGTCGCTGGCGGCCCGCGAGGGCATCACCGACGCCCAGATCGACGCCCGACTGGAGGGCCGCACGCTCATCGACGAGCGGGCGGAGGTCGTCGAGCCCATCTCGGCGGCGCAGCGCAAGCAGGTGGTCGCCCTGCTCACCGAGCTGGAGCGGCTCGACCGCGAGGCCGGTGCCCACCGCACCCTCTACGGCTTCCTCGGCCTGCCCGTCGGGGCCGACGCCACCGCCGTCCAGGCCCGCCGGGAGGCGATCGACGCCCGCAACCGGCAGCGCCGCCACGACCGGCTGCGCACCGTCGTCGACGAGCTCCTCGCCCTCAGCGAGACGCTGCTCGTCACCGGGGACCCCCGTCGCTACCTCGCCGGCATCGAGGAGGGCGTGAAGGACGAGATCCGGCCGGCCATCGAGACCGCCGTCCTGCTGGAGGACCGGGTCAGCGCGGCCGAGTCCGAGCGGCTGACCCGGGAGGCGGTGTCGGCCGGCCTCGCCCCCGACGTCGCCCGCGACCTGGTCGTCGAGGTGGCTCGCGAGCTCCACGCCCCGATCGACGTGGGCTCGGTCGCCGACTACGTCGTCTGCGCCGTCTGCAACGCCACCAACACGCGCTCGCCGGACAGCTCCGCCACGTGCAGCCGCTGTGGGTCCGACCTCTACCGCAGCTGCCCGCGGTGCGGGACGACGGCGGCCCGGAGCGACGTTCGCTGCTCGTCGTGCGCCTTCGACCTGCGCGCCTACGACGAGGCCGCCGACGAGCTGGCCGGGGCGGCCGACGACCTCGACGCCGGCCGGCTGGGCGCCGCCGCCGAGCGGGTCGAGCGGGCCGCCGCCTGGGGCGACGAGATGCCCGACCTGGTGCGGTTGCGGGAGCGGATCGACTCGGCCTCGCGGACCGCGGCCGACGCCTGGGACAACCTCGCCTACGCCCTCGGCGCCTCCCGGCCCGACGACGCCCGCCGCTACCTCACGTCGCTGGGCCGGATCGCCTCCGACCGCCCCGGCCCCGACGGCACGACGCTGGAGGACGCCACGACGCGGGTCGAGGCGCTGGAGGCGTCGGTGGCGACGGCGGTGGCCGAGGCGACGACGGCCGACACCGATGCGGCGGCCGGCACCGGCGTCGGCGCCGACCGGGAGACCCGGCTGCTGGCCGTGCTGGAACGGTTCCCCGGGGCCTCCGTCGTGGCCGAGGCGCTGGCCGACGTCGGCGTGCAGCCGGCCGGCGCGGTGACCGCCGAGCGCACCGGCGGCGGCGTGACCGTGCGCTGGTCGCCGTCGGCCTCGCCCGGACCGGTCGAGTACCGGGTCGTGCGCACGGTCGACCGCTCGGGCGGCGCCTCCACCCCCCTGGGCCGCACGACCGAGACCGAGCTCCACGACGCCCAGGCCCCGCCCGGTGAACCCGTCACCTACGCCGTGGTCGCCGCCCGGCTGGGCATCACCGCCCCCGAGGCGCGCTCCGACGCCGTCGTCGCCACCCCCGACGTCGCCGACCTCGAGACCGTCGAGCACGACGGCGCCGTCGAGCTGCGCTGGCGGGCCGTGCGGACCGGCGACGTGTGGGTCGAGCGGTCCCAGCCCGACGACCCCGGGGCCATGACCCGCAAGCTCCGGGGCGGGCCGACGGGCGTCCTCGACAGCGCGGTGCGCAGCGGGACCCGCTACCGCTACGACGTCGTCGTCGAGTACCCGGCCACCGCCACGTCGGGCGTCGCCCGCTCCGAGGGGGCGTCGGTCGAGGCCGTCGCCTTCTCCCTCCCGGGCGCGCCCCCCGTCCCCACCGTCAGCCCTCAGGGCCGCTCGATCACCGTGACCGTCCCGGCGTCGGACCCCGGCGTCGAGGTCGTGGTGCTGCGGGCCGGCGCGGCCCCCGCCGTCGCCCCGGGAAGCCTGCGCGACGACGGGGCCCGGCGCGCCCTCGGCGGCTCCCTGGCCGGCTCGGGGGGCACCGCCTACGACGCCGCCGACGGGGGTCCGCGGTGGTACGTGCCCGTCTACGCCGTGCGGGGCCAGAACGTCGTCGGCCCGGCGGTCGCCCACCCGGGCGTGGCCGAGGTCGAGCAG
>JBQGCF010000185.1:0-7031 GCA_052038315.1 Iamia sp. | reverse complement strand
CCCAGACGCTGATGTCGCTGATCTCTTCATCCGCCAGAATGTCGAACGACGGCAACGAACCAGTCAGCACGAGCGATCCGGTGGTCGCCTCGACCAGGCCGGCGTTGACCACCGCCGGCTGCACCGTGGTCGTGCCCGTCCCCACCGCCTTGCGGATCGTGCCCGTGCTCCGGTTCCAGACCGTCGCCGTGCACAGCCCGGTGCCGGTGTCGGTCGGACCGGTGACGGCGATGCCGTTGCGATCGAGGTCGAGGATGCCGCGGTTGTCGTACCCGGACGGCCGGCCCGGCTGGCAGGTCACGCCCAGGCTGCCGGTGCTGGTCACCTGGACGGTGCCGTGGCTCAGCAGCGAGGTCTGGAGCGGGATGGTGCCGGTCACCTGGACCGCGGCCGTGGCCGCGACGGTGATGCCGGGGCCGGCCAGCGTGCCGGACTGCCAGGTGCGGGCCACCCCCGGGAGCACGTCGGCGTGCCACTCGCCGCCGTTCAGCGTGATCGCCCCACCGCTCAGGTCGGCGTCGAGGATGCCCCCGCCCCACACCTGCACCGTGCCGGCGGCGTCGATCGCGCCCTGGCCGGCGAGGGTGCCGTCCGAGGTGACGGCCACGCTGCCGGCGAGGACGCTGCCCGTCGCCAGGTGCCAGGTCTGCCGCCCGCCGTTGCCGCCGAGCTGGACCGAGCCGCCCGTCGCCCCGATCGTGCCCGTGGTGGCGCCCGACGAGGTGCCGGCTGCGGTGCCGTCCCAGTCCGTGTGCTGGGTGCCGCCCTGGAGGGCGAGGGTGCCCGTGGTCGCCCGGGCGGCGCCGGCCACGTCCACGGCGGTGCGCACGGTGGAGGTGCCCGTGCCGGCGACCTTGTCCAGGACGCCGGTGGACCGGACCTTCACGGTGGGCGTGCAGGCGGTGCCGGTGCCCGTGAGCAGCACGCCGTTGGTGGCCAGCTCGAGCACACCGGCCACGTCGACGCCCGACGGCGACCCGGGGGTGCAGGCCACCGCCAGGCCGGTGCCCTCGACCCGCAAGGTGCCGTCCACGACGAGGTGGGCCTCGAGGGGCTTGCTCGAGCTGGTGAGGGCCAGCAGCTCGCCGTCGGCCACGACGACGACCGAGCCGGTGATCGCGCCCGACGACCAGTCCGTCACCGACAGCAGGGACGGGGTGGCGGTGTCGGTCAGGGCGATGCCGCCCGGCAGCGAGAGGTCGCCACCGGAGGCCAGGCTGAGGACGGTCGGGCGCGTCCACGGGGCGTCCACCACGGCACCGTCGGGGATGCAGACGTGGTCGGTGGTGGTCGGGACCCGGTCGAGGTCCCAGTTGGTCGCGGTGGTCCAGAGGACGGTCCCGGCGCTGCCGTCCCAGGTGATGGTCGCTCCCGAGCACCCGCCGGCGCCCAGCGAGCGGGGCGTCCCCCGGACCGGCTCGGCCGCCACCGGGGCCCCGTCGACCAGGGCGGTGACCACGACCGCGGCGGCCTCCTCGTCCTCCAGCCCCTCGACCACGGCCTCGGTGGCGTCGGCCGGGACCTCGACGACCCGTCCGTCCTCGGCCGCGACCCGGTAGCCCGTGACCTCGCCCTCCGCCGGGGCCGACCACGTCACCGCCAGCTCGCCCGACGCACCCGTCGGCCGCACGGCGACCGAACCGGGCGCCTCGGGGGCCACCGCGGCCGGGGCCGCCGTCGACGGGTCCCTCGGGGCCTCGCCGCCGTCGTCCAACACCGCCCTGGCCAGGGACGACCCGGCCACCAGGGCGCACGCGCCCAGCCCGAACACCGCGGCCCAACGGCCCACCGAACCCCGCATCCCCGACCCTCCGTCTTCCCACCTTGGTGCCCGGACCGTAGCGGCCGCGCTCATGGGTCGGCGCAGCGGACCGACGGTAACCCCATGCATCGACGGCTGTGGTCACTGGCGGTGGTGCTCCTGGCGCTCGTCGGCGTCGTCGGAGCGGGGATGGCGAGCCGGACGCCGGCCGCCGCCGCCCCGGGTGACCACTGCCTGGTCGTGCAGGCCCACCAGGTGTTCCTGGGCCGGGCGCCGACCGACGCCGAGCTGGCCCGGTGGACCGCCGACCTCGATGCCGGCACGCCCCGCTGGCAGCTCCCGCAGTCCCTGGCGGCCAGCGACGAGTGGCTCTCGGTCGAGGTCACCAAGATCTACCGGCAGGCCCTCGACCGGGACCCCGACGCCGACGGCCTGGCCTACTGGACCGGCGAGCTGCGGGCCGGGGCGATGGTCACCCGCATCGCCAGCCTGATCTACGGCGCCCCCGAGTTCGAGGCCAACGCCGGCGGCACCGACGAGGGCGTGATCCGCAGCCTCTACGACCGGCTGCTCCACCGGGCCCCGGCCGACGGCGAGCTGGCCTGGTGGCTCGAGCAGGCCGCGGCCCGGACCAACGGCTCGCTGGCCGCCGACATGGTCTTCTCCCCCGAGTCCCGCACCGACCGGGTGACCGCCCTGCACCGCTCGGTCCTCGACCGGGAGCCGGACCCCGGCGGCCTCGACTACTGGATCGACCGGCTCCGCACGGTCAACGACGTGCGCCTGGCCGTCGACCTGGCCGCCAGCCCCGAGTTCTTCGAGCGGGCCCAGGTCGGCTGCACCGACCCGGTCCCCACCACGACGTCGACCACCACGACCACGTCGACCACGTCGACATCGACGACGACCAGCTCGACGACGACCACGACCCGCCCGAACGTCCCGCAGGACAGCTACACGCTGCGGGGCCACGGCTGGGGCCACGGCCGGGGCATGAGCCAGTGGGGCTCGCTGGGCTACGCCGTCGACCACGGCTGGGCCACCGAGCAGATCCTGGCCCACTACTACGGCGGCACGACGATGGGCACGGCGGCCGACGCCACCCAGCGGGTGTACCTGGTGGGCAGCGCCGGCACCGACCTGACCACCTACCAGCCCGCCGCCCGGCTCCGGGTCGACGGCTGGAGCGGCGAGTGGGGGGCGGTCAGCGTGCGCCGGCTCAGCGCCACGACGTTCCGGGTCTACGCCTCGGCCACGGCCAGCTGCGCCCCGGCCTGGACGCTGCTGGGCGACACCACCGCCACCGACGTCGCCGTGCGGTCGACCGTCCCCCAGGGCGAGGACGCGGCCCGGATGCTGCGCGACTGCCGGTCCGGGCGCACCTACCGAGGCGCCCTCCACAACCTGCGGACCGGCGGCCAGGTCGGCAGCGCGGTGGTCAACGAGGTCGCCACCGAGTCGCTGCTCCGGGGCATCGTGCCCAAGGAGGTCTCGCCCTACTGGGCCGGTCTCGGCGGGGGCCAGGGCGCCGCCGCGGTCCGGGCCCAGGCAGTCGCCGCCCGCTCCTACGTGATGGCCGGCGACACCCGCTGGGGCACGTGGGCCACCACCTGCGACACCGCCACCTGCCAGGTCTACGAGGGCTTCGGCGTCGAGGACGACCGGACCGACGCCGCCGTCGCCGCCACCGCCGGACAGGTCCGCCGGACGGGCAGCGGCGCCGTGGCCCGCACCGAGTTCGGCTCGTCGAGCGGCGGCTGGACCGCCGGCGGCGTCTTCCCCGCCGTGATCGACGAGGGCGACGACCACTCCGGCAACGCCTACCACTCCTGGTCGACGACGATCAGCGCGGCCAAGGTCGAGACGGCCTACCCGGGCCGGGGCGACTTCCTCGGCTTCACCGGCTTCGTCCGCAACGGCCTCGGCGACCAGGGCGGCCGGGTCACCCGGGTCACCCTCCGCTTCCGCGGCGGCGACCTGGTCCAGACCGGCGACCAGGTCCGCTTCGCCCTCGGCCTCCGCTCCGACTGGTTCGCCGTCGCCTGACCTCGGGGGTCAGTAGGTGACGAGGCTGGTGACGGGGAGGTCGCCGAGGACCGACCGGCCGTCGAGGAAGCCCAGCTCGACCAGGAAGGCGAACCCGGCGACCTGGGCACCGAGCCGGTCGACCAGCCGGGCGGTGGCCGCCGCGGTGCCGCCGGTGGCGATGACGTCATCGACCACCAGCACCCGCTCCCCGGCCACCACCGCGTCGCGGTGCACCTCGAGGGTGTCGGAGCGGTACTCGAGGGTGTAGGTCTCCGACTCGACCTCCCACGGCAGCTTCCCGGGCTTGCGCACCGGTGCGAAGCCGACCCCGAGGGCCAGGGCGACGGGCGGGCCGAGCAGGAAGCCCCGCGCCTCCATGCCCAGGACCCGGTCGACCGACCCGATGTCGTGGCGCACGGCGTCGGCCAGCGCGGTGACCGCCCGGGCCAGGGCGGCGGCGTCGCCGAGCAGCGGGGTGATGTCGCGGAACAGGACGCCGGGCTCGGGGAAGTCCGGGATGTCGCGGATGTGGGCGGCCAGGTCGGCGGGGTCGGACGTGGCGCCCGGCCCGGCGCTCACCGCTTCTTGCCCTTCTTGCGCGGCCGCGGGGGCGGGGTGCCCTTGGGCCGCGCCGGCGGCGTCGCCGCCTTGGTGGTGGTCGGGCCCGGCGTCTTGGCCAGGCTGACCTCGTCGGCGGCACCGGCCGCGACCGGGGCGGCCGCCGGGGCCACCGCACCGGCCCTGCCGAGCCGCTCGCGCAGCGCCTTGTAGCGGGGCTCGCGCTCCTTGAGGAGGGCCAGCAGCGGCGAGGCGATGAAGATCGACGAGTAGGCGCCGGAGAGCTGGCCGATGAACAGGGCCAGGCCGAACTCCTGGAGCGTCGAGGCGCCGAGGGCCAGCGAGCCGACCAGCAGCACGGACAGGATCGGGATGATGGCCGTGATCTGCGTGTTCAGCGACCGCATCAGGACCTCGTTGAGCGACCGGTCGACCATGCCGCTGTAGGTCATCCGGGCGTTCTGGGTCAGCAGGCGCGTGTTCTCGTCGACGCGGTCGAACACGACGATGCCGTCGTAGATCGAGAAGCCGAGGATCGTCAGGATCGCCACCACCGTGGCCGGTGTGACCGGGAGCTGGAGGATGGCGTAGGTGCCGATCACGACGAGGATGTCGTGGAGCAGGGCGCCCAACGTGGCCAGCGCCATCCGGAACTCGAACCGGATCGTGATGTAGATGACGATGGCGATGAGGAAGACGACGAGGGCCTGGAGGGCCTTGCGGCTGATCTCCTCGCCCCACGAGGGCCCGACCTCGTTGACCACGACCTCGTTCTGCTCGGCCCCGGTCAGCTCGACCAGGGCGTCGACGACCTCGCCACCGCGCTCGCGGCGCTCCTCGTCGGTGCCCTCGATCGTCTCGGTCTGGATGCGGAGGTCGTCGCCCAGCTCCTGGACCTCGACCTCGTCGAAGCCCAGCCCGCCGATGGCGTCCTCGACCTCGGCGACCGTGGCGCCGTTGGCCGGCACCTCCCACTGGTTGCCACCGGTGAAGTCGATGCCGAGGTTGAGCCCGCCCCGGACGCCGAAGGCGGCCAGCCCGATCAGGATGAAGGCGGCCGAGACGCCGAACCAGATCCGCCAGCGGGGGACGAACGTGTAGTCCGTCTCGCCGTGGTACAGCTTGCGCCAGATGCTGCGCTTCGGCCCGGCCTGGCCGCTCGGGGCCGGGGCGGAGGCCGGCGTGTCCAGGGTGTCGCTCATGACGCCGCTCCTGCCGTGGTCTTGGTCTGTCGGGCGCCGTCGTCGCTGCTGCGGCCGAGGCCCCGGGCCACGCCGAACACCCGGTGCTCGGTGAAGAACCGGCTGCGGGCCAGCAGGGCGACCATCGGGCGGTCGAAGCAGTAGGCGACCAGCAGGTCGAGCACCACCGACAGGCCGAGGAAGAAGGCGAACCCACGCACCGCGCCGACGGTGAGGTACCAGAGCAGGGCGGCACCCATCAGCGAGGCCAGGTCGGCCGTGAGGATCGTCTTGAAGGCCTTCTGGAAGCCCTTCTCCGTCGACGCCCGGACGCTCTTGCCCAGGCGGACCTCGTCCTTGAGCCTCTCGAAGTGCACGACGTAGGAGTCCACCGTCGTGCCCAACGAGACCACGATGCCCACCACCCCGGAGAGCGACAGGGTCAGGCCCCGGCTGGCCGAGAGCCAGCAGATCGTGCCGTACATGAGGGCGCTCCACACGCCGAGGCCGAGGACCACGACGACGCCGAGGGCCCGGTAGTAGACGATCAGGTAGAGGGCCACGGCGATCAGGCCGATGGCGCCGGCCAGGAGGCCGGCCTGGAGCGAGTCCTCGCCCAGCGTCGGGGACACCTGGCGCTCGGCGCTGCGGGTGAACTCGACCGGCAGGGCGCCGTAGCGGAGCTTGAGGGCCAGGTCCTTGGCCGAGCCCTCGGGGAAGCCGCCCTCGCCACCGCTGATGACGAACTCCTGGTCGGCCAGGTTCGGCTCGTTGACCTGCGGGGCCGAGATGACCTCGCCGTCGAGGACGATCGCCATCTGCTTGGTCGGGCAGGTGGGCTGCTGGGCGTTGCAGGCGTTGATCAGCTCGTTGGCCCGGCTCCGCTCGCTGCCCTTGACGTTGACGGCGACGACCCACTCGCTGCCGGTCTGGCCGCCGAGCTGGGCCTGGGACTTGCTGAGGGCGCCGCCCTCGAAGCCGACCGGGCCGACCTGGGTGCAGCCGACGGGCTCGCCCTCGGGGTCGGGGCGGTCCGGGATGATGATCGTGTTGGCCGCCTCGGCCGCCGGGTCCGACTCGTCGGCCGGCGCCGTGGTGGTCGTGGTCGCACCGTCGGCCGGGGCCGTCGTGGTCGAGCCGTCGGCCGGGGCCGTGGTCGTCGAACCGTCGGCCGGGGCCGTCGTGGTCGTCTCGCCCTCGGCGGCCGTCGTGGTGGTGCTCTCCTGGCGACCGAGCGGCGGGGCCGCGTACTCGCCGTCGACCGGGGTGGCCGGGGCGGCGGGCACCGGGCGGGCCGCGCCCTCCTCGCCGGTGGTGGCGGTGGCCGCCGTGGTGGGGGTCTCGGCCGGCGCCGTGGTCGTGGCCCCGTCGGCCGGCCCCGGCGTGGTGGCCCCCTAGGCCGGGGGGGTGGTTGTAGAGCCGTCGGCCCGGGCCGTCGGGGTGGAGGACGGGGCGTCCTTGAGGGCCCGGGGCCCCACCGCGCACCGGTACGCGCCGGCGGC
>JBQGCF010000184.1:0-1832 GCA_052038315.1 Iamia sp. | reverse complement strand
ACCACCTGGCGGACACGGGCTGGTGCGCCGGCGACCGCATCGCCATCCGGGGTGGCTCGGCCGGCGGGCTGCTCGTCGGGGCGGCCACCAACCTGGCTCCCGAGCGGTTCCGGGCGGTGGTCGCCGAGGTCCCCTTCGTCGACGCCCTGCAGACGATCCTCGACCCCGACGCCCCGCTCACCGCCACCGAGTGGGAGGAGTGGGGCAACCCGATCACCGACCCCGAGGTGTTCGCCGCCATGCGGTCCTACAGCCCGACCGAGAACGTCGGCACCGGCGCCTACCCGATCGTGCTGGCCACCGGCGGGCTCCACGACCCCCGGGTCGGGGTCCACGAGCCGGCCATCTGGGTCCAGCGGCTGCGGGAGCGGACCGAGGCCGGCGCCGACCGACCGGTGGTGTTCCGGGTCGAGCTGGGGGCCGGCCACGGGGGCCCGAGCGGCCGCTACGACGCCTGGCGCCGCGAGGCCGAGACCCTGGCCTTCCTCCTCACCGCCCTGGAGGTCCCCACCTAGGGTTGCCGCCCGTGGCGGCGGACCAGGCCGAGCGCTGGGTCGCCCGCCGGTAACGGCACACCGCTACCATCCCGCCCCGCCGGGGGCACGAGGGAGGTGCGGGTGGCCAGAGCAGCGGTCGAGGTGCCGGGGTTCGCCCTGCACGAGGTCGTGGGGCGGGGCGGCTTCGCCGTCGTCCACCGGGCCACGCAGCTCTCGGTCGACCGGGTGGTGGCGGTCAAGCTGATCGACACGGCCGGGCTCGGCGAGACCGCCCTGCGCCGCTTCCGCGCCGAGACCCGGGCCGTCGGCTCGCTGTCGTGGCACCCCCACGTCGTGTCCGTCTACGACGCCGGCGTCCTCGACGGCGACGTCGCCTTCCTGGCCATGGACTTCCTGCCCGACGGCACCTTCGCCGACCGGCTCCGCCGCGACGGCCGGTTGCCCGTCGCCGAGGCGATCGCCGTCGGCCGCCAGCTGTGCGACGCCCTGGAGGTGGCCCACGAGGCCGGCATCGTCCACCGCGACGTCAAGCCCGAGAACCTGATGGTCGGGCGCCGGGGCGACGCCCAGCTGGCCGACTTCGGCATCGCCACGCTGGCCGACTCGACCCGCTCGGCCACCGGCGCCTTCATCGGCACCGTCGCCTACTCGGCCCCGGAGCTGCTGAAGGGCGGCCGGGCCGACGTCCGCTCCGACGCCTTCTCGGTCGGGGCCACCCTCCACGCCTTCCTGGCCGGCCGGTCGCCCTTCGTCGGCGAGGACGACGAGACGGCGGCCGCGGTGATGTGGCGGGTCATGTCCGAGGACCCGCCACCGCTCCCCGACGCCGTCCCGGCCCCGCTGCGCGCCCTGATCGCCGCCTGCCTGGCCAAGGACCCGGCCGACCGTCCCGCCTCGGCGGCCGCCATCGCCTCCGCCCTGACCCCCCTGTCCACCGCCACCCCGGCCCCGCCCCCAACGTCGGCGACCCCGGGCCCACCACCGTCGGCCGCCGCTGCGGCCCCCGGCTCGCCGCCGTCGCCACCACCCCCGCCGGGCACCCCGACGCCGACCCCACCGTCGCCGGGCGGCGGCGCCGATCGGCCGATGCCTCCCCCGCCGACGTGGACCGTCGACGGACCGCCGATCCCCCCGCCCCCGGCCGCGCCGGCCACCGCGGCTCCCGGACCGCCGGCGACGACGACACCGGACCCGGTCCCGACCGCCCCGGCGCCCGAGCTGACCATGACCCCGGCGCCGCTCCCCGCCAGGAGCCGACGGCGGGGCGCGCTGGTCGCGGCGGTCGCCGCCCTGGTCGTGGTCGTCCTCGGCGCCGGCGCCGCCCTGGCCCTCGGC
>JBQGCF010000183.1:0-2677 GCA_052038315.1 Iamia sp. | reverse complement strand
GCTCGGCCCGGTCGCGGCAGACGACGAGGTCGGCGTCGGGCAGCGGCCCCCGCTCGGCGCGCGGCGCCCCCAGCCGCCGGTACCCGCGGCCGAGGTGGGGGGCGACCAGGACCATCCGGGACTTGGTGGCCTCCCGACCCCGGGCCCCGGCCCGGGCCAGCCGGGCCATCGCCCGCACGGCGCGGGAGGGCTCCACGGCCCGCTCCGGCACCGCCGGCCGGGTCGATCCGCCGGCGGCCAGCCGGGCCCGCAGCATCCCCTGGACCATCGTGCCCAGGCCCTCGGGGTCGTCGGCCCAAGACGGGTCGCGCAGGCAGGGCTCACGGTAGCCCCGGTGGCCGTGGTCGCGGAGGAAGGCGGCGAAGGCCCGGGCGATCCCGTCCCGGCCGTCCCGCAGCGCCTCCACCGCGCCGGCCGGCTCCCGGGCGAGGACGTCGTCGGCCCGGGCCCGGTCGCGGGCGAGCCGGTCGACCACGTCGTCGAGCTGCTCGAGCATCACCGCGCTCTCGACACCGGTCGCCCCGGCCATCAGCGCCGAGGCCCGGTCCCCCACCGCGTCCTCGAGCATGTTGGCGGCCATGGCCGAGCGGGACGACGAGCGGACGTGGACCAACGTCGTCTCGTCGTAGAGGTCGCAGCCGGCGTCGAGCTCGGCCAGCAGGGCCTCCGGGGTGGCCGCCGCCGGTGTGGAGAAGGCGGCCAGTCGCCGATCGAGGCGACGGATCGCCGGGCCGGCGGTGAGCACGAAGGCCAGGAGGCGGGCGGTCCCGACGATGCGCCGGGGGAAGGACTGCGGCGGCCGCGGCTCCAGCTCCTCGACGACCCGCCCGGCGATCGACAGCGAGTAGCTCTCCGCCGACCGGCCCAGGATCGCCGAGCTCAGCTTCGTCCCCTCTGTCATTTCGTGGAAGAGTTGGCCGGAGAACGACCCGACCTGGAGCCAGCGGTCGGCCTCGTAGGACCGCTGCGCCCCGGCGGCGATCTGGACGTGCTGCATGGCGTACTCGATCGCCCGCCCGCTGACCGCCACCGTGAGCGGGCAGAAGGCGCCCGGCATCATCTCGCCGATGTTGCACCGGGTGTAGACGTGGTCGGCGCCGGCGATGCCGGTGTCCACCTCGTCGAGGGCGCCGGGCAGCGTGGTGATCGGCCGGGCCTGGAGCCAGCGCAGCCGCCCGTCGCCGTCGATCGCCCACTCCAGGTCGAGGGGCCGACCCCAGACCTCCTCGGCCCGCCGGGCGCCGGCCACGATCTCCCGCACCACGTCGTCGGGGAGCACCGGGTCGTCGGGGCGGACCGCGATGGTGCCGTCGACCTCGACCTCGTGGTGGTCCGAGCTGGCCGACCCGTCGACCAGCGCCTCGCCGAGCCCGACGACCGAGTCGACCACGGCCACGTCCCGCCGGGCGCTGGCCGGGTCGGCGGTGAACACGACGCCCGCGGCGCGGGCCGGCACCATCTCCTGGACGACGACGTGCATGGCCGGGCCGCCGTCGTCGGGGGCGCCGGCCCGGTAGGCCGTCGCCCGCTCCGAGCCGGTGGACGCCACGCAGCGGCGCACGGCGGCGACCAGCTCGTCGTAGGACCGCACGCCGAGGACCGTCTCGTACTGGCCGGCGAAGGAGCTCTCGCCGCCGTCCTCGCCGGTGGCCGACGAGCGCACCGCCACCCCGGCGCCGGCCCCGTCGGCGACGAGCCGGTCGAAGCGCTCGGCCAGCTCCGGTGGGAGGGCATCGGGGTCGGCGGTCGGGATCACGAAGGCGGCCGGGACCGGGAAGCCGGCGGCCACCAGCTCGGCCAGGCCGAGGGCCTTGCCGCCGTAGCGCTCGTCGGCGATGGCGCTCAGCTCGACGATCCCGCTCGGCGTCACGAGGGCTTACGTTACACTCGTCACGGATGACGGTGCCGAGCGGTCGACCCCGCGACGAGCGCATCGACGCCGCCGTGCTCGACGTCGCCGCCGAGCTCCTCCTCGAGGTCGGCTACGCCGGGCTGACCATCGCCGCCGTGGCCGACCGGGCCGGCACCTCCCGACCGGCCGTCTACCGGCGCTGGCCGACCAAGGCCCACCTCGCCCACGAGGCCGCCTTCCGCGACAGCACGACGGGCGGCCTGGCCGGCACGGGCGTGCTGGCCGACGACGTCCGCGCTCTCGTCCGCCGGACCGCCGAGCTGCTGACCAGCCCCCTCGCCCGGGCCGCGGTCCCGGGGCTGATCGCCGAGGCGGCGACCGATCCGGTGCTCCACCGGCGGCTGCTCGACCGGTTCGCCGAGCACGGCTGGCGCGGCCTCGACGCCGTCCTCGCCGATGCCGTCGACCGGGGCGAGCTCGACCCCGCCGTCGACGCCGCCACCCTCCTCGAGATCGTCATCGGCGCGGTCCTGGCCGCGACCCTCGTGCGGGGGCCCGACCGCCTCGACGATCGTTGGGTCGACGCCACGACCCGCATCCTGATCGAGGGGATCCGTCGATGAGCCGCCCTGGGCGCTCGGTGCCGTCCCGGGTCGGTACGGTCCGGTCGATGTGGCACCGGCGGTACCCCGGCGACGCCGAGGAGTGGCACCGCGACCTCGTCCGCTCGTCGCTCACCGCGGGCGAGGGCGGCGTGGCCATGGCCGTCTTCGACCCCCTCGCCGGGCGGCTGCTGGTCGCCACCGGTGCGCTCGAGGACCTCCT
>JBQGCF010000182.1:0-14751 GCA_052038315.1 Iamia sp. | reverse complement strand
TCTGGACCCACATGGAGGCGGCCCGGGCCCTCGCCCTGCTCGACCGGGCGGGTGGCCGGATCGACCGGCGGCTGTGGTCGATCGTCGAGGCCCTGGCCGACCGCTGCCTCGAGTCGTGGGGCGAGCCCACGTCCGGCATCTGGGAGCGGCGTGACCCGGCCGACCTGGTCGCCGCCGACATCGGTCGCTGGATCACCCTCGACCGGGCGGTGCGCATCGCCCGCCGGCGCCGGCCGTGGCGGCGCGGGGCGGCCCGGCGCTGGCGGCGGGGGAGGGACCGAGCCCGCCGCCGCGTCCTCGGGGCCCTCCGCCCCGACGGCCGCCTGCCCCAGGCCTACGACGACGACGTCCCCGATGCGTCGTGCCTCCTGCTCGTCGTGCTCGGCCTCCTGCCGGCCCGGTCCGACGAGGCCCGGCGGCTCGTCGACGCGGTGCGTCGCGACCTCGGCGCCGGACCGTTCGTCCACCGCTACCCGACCTCGGTCGACGACGGCTTCGCCGGGCGCGAGGGCGCCTTCGTCCCGGTGTCGTGGTGGCTGGTGTCGGCCCTGGCCCTCACCGGGCGGGTCGACGACGCCCGGGACGTGGCCGACGGGCTGTGCGAGCAGCTGCCCCGGCTGATGCCCGAGGAGTGGGACCCGGCCCGCTCCGAGGCGCTGGGCAACACGCCTCTGCTCTGGACCCACATGGAGGCGGCCCGGGCCCTCGCCCTGCTCGACCGGGCGGGTGGCCGGCGTTTCCGCCTCCCGTGGCCGGGGAGGCGACGGCGATGAGCGCACCACGCGTCGGCATCTTCCTGTCCGCCGAGGAGCACGGCCCGGCGGACCTCGTCCGCTTCGGCGCCGCCGCCGCCGAGCACGGCTTCTCCGACATCAGCGTGTCGGACCACTACCACCCGTGGGTCGGCGAGCAGGGCAACAGCCCGTTCGTCTGGAGCGTGCTCGGGGGCCTGGCCACCGCCGCCCCCGACGCCCGGCTGGGCACCGGCGTGACCTGTCCGACGATCCGCATCCACCCCGCCGTCATCGCCCAGGCCGCGGCCACCACGACGCTGATGGCCGGGAGCTTCTTCCTCGGCGTGGGCTCGGGCGAGAACCTCAACGAGCACGTCCTGGGCGATCGCTGGCCCCCGACCGCGGTCCGCCTCGAGATGCTGGAGGAGGCGGTCGAGGTGATGCGGGCGCTGTGGACCGGCGACGAGGTCACCCGTGAGTGGACGCACTACCGGGTCGAGAACGCCCGCCTGTTCTCGGTCCCCGACGAGCCGCCGCCGGTGATCGTCTCCGCCTTCGGGCCCAAGGCGGCCGAGGTGGCGGCCCGCATCGGTGACGGCATGGCCACCACCTCGCCCGACGCCGACGTCATCTCGACCTTCCGGGACGCCGGCGGCACCGGGCCCGTGATCGCCTTCCCCAAGGCCTGCTACGGACCCGACGAGGCGGCCTGCAGGGAGCTCGTCCACCGCCTGTGGCCCAACGCCGGCCTCCCCGGCGAGCTGGCCCAGGAGCTCAAGACGCCGGCCCACTTCGAGCAGGCCTCCGAGCTGGTCGACGAGGAGGGGGCGGCCGGCTCGATGCCGTGCGGCCCCGACCCCGAGGTCCACGCCGAGTCGCTGCGCGGCTTCTTCGAGGCCGGCGCCGACGAGGTCCACGTCCACCAGGTGGGCCGCGACCAGGCCGAGATGTTCGCCTTCTACCGGGACGAGGTCCTGCCCCGGCTCTGACCTGGGTCGGTCCTGGTCCGGCGGTTTCCCCCCACCCGAACGGGGGAGCAGGAGCCCCGTGCCGGACACGACCGCGACCGTCCCCGACGTCGCGACCCCCACGCAGGAGCGGCGGGCCCACCGGGGCCGCCGGATCGCCCTGGCGGCCCTCACCGTGTTCGTCCTCCTGGGCCTGGGCGGGGTGCTCGGGGTCCGGGCCCGCACGGTCACCGCCACCGGCTCGGAGGGCACCGAGGTCCGGCTGACCTACCCGCAGGTGACCCGGCCGGCGCTGGCCGTGCCCTACCAGCTGACGATCATCCGCCGGGAGGGCTTCGACGAGCGGATCGAGGTGCGGATCACCCACGCCTTCCTCGACTCCTTCGACGAGAACGGCGTCAACCCCGAGCCGGCCGAGGCCACCACCGACGGCGGCGACGTGGTGTGGACCTTCGACCCGCCGCCGGGCCAGGACCTCACCCTGTCGCTCGACACCCGGGTCGAGCCCGGCGTGCAGTGGCGGCGCCACGGCCGGACGCTCGTCCGCATCGGGTCCGAGACGATCGCTCTCGACCACACCATGTGGGTGCTGCCCTAGCCATGGAGATCGTGCTGCGGGCCGCCGCCGTCTACGGGATCCTCTGGGTCGTCCTGCGAGCCATGGGCAAGCGGGAGCTGGCCGAGGTGACCGCCTTCGAGCTGGTGATCCTCGTCGTGGTCGGCGACATCATCCAGCAGGGCGTGACCCAGGAGGACATGTCGGTCACCGGGGCCGCCCTGGCCGTGTCGACCATGGGGCTGCTGGCGGTGGCCAGCTCGGTGATCGGCCTGCGCTTCGCCCGGGCCCGCCCGGCGCTCGAGGGACGCCCGTCGCTGGTGGTGCGGGACGGCGAGGTGCTCGACGACGTGCTGCGGATGCTGCGCATCCCCCGGGCCGAGCTGGACGAGGCGGCCCGGAAGCGAGGCATCGGCGACCTGGCCGGTGTGGCCTACGGCATCGTCGAGACCGACGGCACCTTCTCGTTCGTCGAGCAGGACGCTGGCGACGACGACCAGGAGAGCCCCGAGGAGGGCGAGCACGAGGGCTGAGGACCCTCCGGCGACCACGGAGAGGCGTGACGGCTGAGGTTCTGCTACTCTCCGTGAGCATGATGAGGGAGCGGGGACGAGTCATCCGGGTGCTGGCGGCGGGGATCGTGGCGGCGGCCACCCTGGCCGGCGGCCTGACCACGCCGGCGACGCCACCGGCCGTGGCCGCGGCGCCGGACTGCACCGTGACGGCGACGCTGGTCAACCCGTGCCGGCCCTGGCTCGGCGTGGTGGCCGGCGAGTACCCCGGGGTCTCCGGCACGGTGCGGGCCCAGTACGAGGCCCACGAGGGCCGGATCGGCCGCAAGGTCGACGTCGTCCACACCTACAAGAACGTGGGCCAGGTGACGCTCACCTCCGACGAGCGCTACTTCGCCAACCGGGGGACGATCCTCTACATCAACTGGAAGCCGGCCCGGTTCTGGGCCCAGGCCACCGGTGGCAACGCCACGGTCAACGCCCAGATCGACACCCTCGCCAACCAGATCAAGGCGCTGGGCAGCAGCCGCAAGGTGATGCTCTCGATCCACGGCGAGCCTGAACGGGTGACCAGCAAGGGCTCCTCGGCCTGTGGCGGCCTCAAGGGCGACACCGGGACGCCGGCCGAGTACCGGGCCATGTGGGCCAACGTCCAGGCCCGCTTCGACGCCCTCGGCGCCACCAACGTGGTGTGGGTGATGAACTACCTCGGCTACCAGGGCTGGGACTGCCTGTTCCCCGAGCTGTGGCCCGGCAACGACCGGGTCGACTGGATCACCTGGGACCCGTACCTGCAGTCGGGCATGCGGTTCGACACCGAGATCGGGTACTTCTACCGGGCCCTGGAGGCCAAGACCGACGCCGCCCACGCCTTCACCTCCAAGCCCTGGGGGCTGGCCGAGTACGGCTCCTGGCGGGGCGCCTCGCAGGCCGACGCCTACCGGATGTACGACGACGCCAAGGCGGCGCTCGAGTCGAACCGCTACCCGCGGCTGAAGCTGTGGGAGATCTACGACACGATCAACGCCGGCACCGACGTGCGGGTCGGCTACGACGGCAAGGGCGTCGCCGACCCGGGCGAGCAGGCCCGCTACAACGCCTTCGCCCGCTCGCCGGTCTTCACCGACCCGACCGGGCGGGTCGAGCCGCCGGCGCCGGTCGACCACCTGGCGTCCTGCGACAAGGGCGGCGAGACCTCCCTGTCGTGCTTCGGCGGGACCTACCGGAGCCCGGTGAGCCCGACCCGGATCACCTCGTCGGCCCATCAGGGCACGGCCTCGGTCCAGGTCCGCAACACCTCGTCGCCGGTCGCCGCCTACGGGCTCAACCTCAACCCCCGCCCGGTGCAGGCCACCGTCGTCGGGCGGACCTACACCGGCCGGGTCTACGTGAAGCCCGACGTGGTCGGTCGCCCGATCACGTTGCTGCTCCGGGAGGCGCGCCCCGACGGGACGGCCCCGGCCAACGGCTACACGTCGGTCACGATC
The DNA here is from genome assembly GCA_052038315.1 of Iamia sp. Classification (GTDB taxonomy): domain Bacteria; phylum Actinomycetota; class Acidimicrobiia; order Acidimicrobiales; family Iamiaceae; genus Iamia. The sequence continues at coordinate 10,494 of JBQGCF010000182.1, read as the reverse complement.
GTCCCGACCAGCACGGCGTGGCAGCCGATCACGGCCGCCTACGTGGCCAAGCAGGCCGGCAACACGCTGTCGTTCTCGGTCCACGCCACCCTGGCCGCCGGCCAGTGGTTCCGGGCCGACAGCTTCGCCCTGTCGAGCGCTGCGCCGGCCTGAGGTCAGCCCTCGAGCGTGTCCTTCACCTGGACGAGGGCGCCCTGGTAGATGTCCTTGAACATCGGGGTGGCCTCGGCCGGCTCGACGGCCACGTCCCAGGTGACCTCGCTGGCGCCGTCGCCCTTGTCGTGGACGGTGATGGTGGCCTCGTGCTTGGCCACCGGCGCCCCCTCGCCCACGATCGAGTAGGTGATGGTGCGGGCCTCGGCGTCGCGGGACACCAGCTGCTCGGTCAGGGTCATGCCCATGGTGGAGATGGTGCGGATGTCGCCCTCGACGGTGCAGGAGTCGACGCCGGCCATCCAACCGTCCAGCCCCCCGAACTCCCCGACCAGGGCCCAGACCTCGTCGGCGGGCTTGGCGATGTCGATGCGGGCGGTCTCGGTCGTCATGGCCGGCACCGTACCCCAGACAGGTGTCCAGGCCGGATGATGAGAGGATCCTCATCCTGACCTCATCTCCGTCCCCGGGGGAGCGGCCACGGTGCCGGCATGACCCGGTCCCGTCGCGCCACCGCCATCGGCGCGGCGGCGCTGGTCGCGGTGGCCCTCGGGTGGCTGATCGGCTCCTGGCTGGCCCCCTCCGAGCCGGGTCCGGTGCCGGTCATCGACCTGGCGCCGGGCACCGCCACCACCGGGTCACCGTCCTCGTCGTCCACATCCACCTCGACGTCGACGACGACCACCTCCACGACCACCACGACGTCGACCGCGCCCCCGCCGTCGACCGCGCCGCCGCCCCCGCCCACCACCGCGGCCCCGCCGCCGCCCCCACCCCCGTCGCCGACGACCGTCCCGCCCCAGCCACCCCCGGGCGACGACGACGATGACGGGGGATCCGACGACGATGACGGCGACGACTGATGGCCGGCGCCGCCTGCGGCTCGGCTTCCGCACGCGCGTCCTCGGGTTCGCCGGCGTGCTGCTGATCGGCGCGGTCGGCGTCGGCCTGCTCGTCCAGCGCGCCGTGCTGCTCGAGCGGCTCGACCGCAGCGTGACCGCCTCGCTGGAGCAGGAGGCCGAGGAGCTGCGGACCCTCGCCGCCGACGGCCGCAACCCGCAGACCGCCGAGCCCTTCGCCGGCGACGTCGACGCCATCTTCGAGACCTTCGTCGACCGCAACGTCCCCAGCCCGAACGAGGGGTTCCTGGCCTTCGTCGACGGCGAGCTGGTCGAGCAGACGCCGGCGGCCCGGCTGGTGGCCGAGGCCCACCCCGAGCTGGTCGAGCGGTGGGCGGCGCTGGACGAGGGCCAGCGGGGCGAGGTCGAGACCGGCGTCGGGCCCGTCCGCGACCTGGCCGTGCCGCTGGCCGACGACGGCGAGACCCGCGGCGTCTTCGTCGTCATGAACCTGCTGGAGGACGGGCGCCGGGCGATCGACGACGAGATCCGCGTCCTCGCCCTGGTCGCCGCCGTCGTCGTGGCCGTGGCCCTCGGCATCGCCTGGTCGACCGCCGGCCGGCTGCTGCGCCCGCTGCGGGAGGTCACCGAGACGGCCCGGACGATCAGCGAGACCGACCTCTCCCGGCGCATCCCCGTCGACGGTGGCGACGAGGTCGCCGTGCTGGCCCGCACCTTCAACCAGATGCTCGACCGGCTGGAGACCGCCTTCGCCACCCAGCGGGCCTTCGTCGACGACGCCGGGCACGAGCTGCGCACGCCGATCACCGTCGTGATGGGGCAGCTGGAGCTGATGGGCGACGACCCCGCCGACCGGGCCGCGACCCTGGCCGTCGTCACCGACGAGCTCGACCGCATGGCCCGCATCGTCGAGGACCTGCTGCTGCTGGCCAAGGCCGAGCAGACCGACTTCGTGCGCCGGGAGCCGGTCGAGCTGGCCGACCTCACCACCGAGCTGCTGATGAAGGCCCGCTCGCTGGGCGACCGGGAGTGGAGCCTCGACGCCTGTGCCACCGGGACGGCCGACCTCGACCCGCAGCGCATCACCCAGGCCGTGCTCAACCTGGCCCGCAACGCCGTCGAGCACACCGACCCGGGCACGGCCGTGGCCGTCGGCAGCGCCCACGACGGCGACCGGCTGCGGATCTGGGTGCGCGACGACGGCGCCGGCGTGGCCCCCGAGGACCAGGAGCGGATCTTCGACCGCTTCTCCCGTGGCGCCCACGCCCGCCGCCGCTCCGACGGGGCCGGCCTCGGCCTGGCCATCGTCACCGCCGTGGCGGCCGGTCACGACGGGCGGGTCGTCCTGGACAGCGCGCCCGGCGAGGGCGCCACCTTCGCACTGGAGCTGCCGTGGCCCGCATCCTGATCGCCGAGGACGAGCCCCGGATCGCCGAGTTCCTGGAGAAGGGTCTGCGGGCCAGCGGCTACACGACGGTCACCGTCGACGACGGGGCGGTGGCGGCGTCGCTCGCCAGGGACACCGACTTCGACCTCCTGATCCTCGACCTCGGCCTCCCGACCATCGACGGGATCGAGGCCCTGGCCCGGATGCGCAAGCGGGGCGAGCGGATGCCCGTGATCATCCTCACCGCCCGCTCCGAGCTCCACACGACCGTGGCCGGGCTGGAGACCGGGGCCGACGACTACGTCACCAAGCCGTTCCGCTTCGAGGAGCTGCTCGCCCGGATCCGGGTCCGGCTGCGGAGCGAGCCCACCGACGAGCCGACGGTGCTGCGGGCCGGGGCCCTCAGCCTCGACGTGCGCACCCGGCGGGCGTCGGTCGGCGACCGCACCGTCGAGCTGACCGCCCGCGAGTACGGCCTGCTGGAGACGTTCCTCCGCCACCCCGACCAGGTGCTGTCGCGGGAGCAGCTGCTCTCGATCGTCTGGGGCTACGACTTCGACCCCGGCTCCAACGTCGTCGAGGTCTACGTCCGCTACCTGCGGAAGAAGCTCGGCCCCGAGGTCATCGAGACCGTCCGCAACATGGGCTACCGCCTGCGCGTCCACCCGACCCGGTGAACACCTGGTGACGGTGTGCGGAGCGGGGGAGCGGCCGTGCCACACTCGACGGTCCCCCCATGACGCGCTCGATCCGACTCCGACCCTGGCAGAAGGCCGCCCTCGACCGGTTCGTGGCCAGCGACCGCCCGGACTTCCTGGCCGTGGCCACGCCCGGCGCCGGCAAGACCACCTTCGCCCTGACCGCCGCCCGCCACCGCCTGGCGTCGCACCCCGGCCGGCTGATCGTCGTCGCCCCCACCGCCCACCTCAAGCACCAGTGGGCCCAGGCCGCCGGGCGCTTCGCCCTCCACCTCGACCCGTCGTGGTCGGCCGCCGACGGCGCCCTGGCCGGCGACATGCACGGCATCGTCACCACCTACCAGCAGGTCGCCACCAGCGCGGCGGCCCTGCGGGCGCTCAGCCCCGGCGCCTTCGTCGTCTTCGACGAGCTCCACCACGCCGCCGACGACCGGGCCTGGGGTGATTCGATCCGGGCCGCCTTCGAGCCCGCCGACCGGCGTCTCGCCCTGTCGGGCACGCCGTTCCGGTCCGACACCCGGGCGATCCCCTTCGTCGACTACCACCTCGACGAGGCTCGGCCCGACTACGAGTACGGCTACGGCGACGCCCTGGCCGACCGCCGGGTCGTCCGTCCCGTCTACTTCCCCCGCACCGGCGGCCAGATGGAGTGGTCGGCGCCCGATGGCACCGAGCACTCGGCCACCTTCGACGACGCCCTCGACGCGGCCCGGTCCAGCCAGCGGCTGCGCACCGCCCTGTCGCTCGACGGCGAGTGGCTGCCCACCGTGCTGCGGGAGGCCAACCAGCGGCTGACCGAGGTGCGGATGGTCCAGCCCGACGCCGGCGGGCTGGTCATCGCCATCGACCAGGACCACGCCCGGGGCATCGCCGAGCTGCTCCGCACCCGCTTCGGCACCCGGGCCACGGTCGTCACGTCCGACGACCCCCGGGCGTCGAGCCACATCGCCATGTACGCGGCGGGCAAGGAGCCGTGGCTGGTGGCGGTGCGGATGGTGTCCGAGGGGGTCGACATCCCCCGGCTGCGCGTCGGCGTCTACGCCACCACCACCTCGACCGAGCTGTTCTTCCGCCAGGCCGTCGGCCGTCTGGTCCGCTGGACCCGGGGCGTGCCCAAGCAGAAGGCGTGGCTCTTCATCCCCGACGACCCCCGCCTGCGCCGGCTGGCCGGCGGCATCGCCGAGCAGCGGCGCCACTCGCTCCAGAAGCGGGAGAAGGAGGAGGACGGGCTGGCCGGCTTCGACGACGCCGAGCTCGACCAGGTCCCGCCCGACGAGGAGCAGATGTCGCTGTTCGCCGTCATCTCGGCCGGGGCCACCGACGCCTCCTCCGAGGACTCCGCCGGTGGGCCGGACGACGACGCCGACTTCGACGACGACGCCGACGACGGTCCCGGCTTCGAGCTGGAGCTGGCCCCGCCGCCCCCGCTGGCCGGTGGCGTCGGACCGGTGGTGATGGGGGAGGACGGCCTCCCTCTGACCCGCAAGGAGGACAAGAAGCGCCTCCGCGACCTCAACGCCCAGCTGGCCCGGGACCTCGTCCGGACCACCGGCATGTCGCACGCCCAGGTCAACAAGGAGCTCAACCGGCTGGCCGGGGTCACCCGGGTCACCGAGGCCACCACCGCCCAGCTCCGCACCCGCCTCGACAAGGGCAACAGGTGGCTCACCCGCACCGCCGGCTGACCGGTTCCCGAGCCCCCGCCCTCGCTGGAGCTCCGGCTGCTCCTCGCTCGGTCCGAACTTTGAGCGGCTCACACCGGATAGCGGTGTCAGGCGCTCAAAGTTCGAGGACGCGTCGCCATTAGATAAGGCTTGACTTCTATAAGTATTGATCGATAGACAAGCGGCATGGCCGACATCACGATCGACACCGATGCCCGACTCGCCGCCGTCACCCGCTCGGTCGAGCCCGATCCCCGTCACGAGGGGCCGTACAAGGCGGTCGTGGCCAGCGAGGTCTACCCGTCGCCGGTGGCCGACGTCTGGGACGCGCTGACCGACGCCGAGCGGCTCTCGCGCTGGTTCCTCCCGGTCACCGGCGACCTGCGGCTCGGTGGGAGCTACCAGCTGGAGGGCAACGCCGGGGGCGAGGTGCTGGAGTGCGAGCCGGAGGAGCGCTTCCTCGTGACGTGGGTGTTCGACGGCAACGTCAGCTGGGTCGAGGTCACGCTGACCCCCGAGGGCGACGGCACCCGGATGCGGCTGGCCCACACCTGCCAGGCCGAGAACCCCTTCTGGGACCAGTTCGGCCCCGGGGCCACCGGCGTCGGCTGGGAGTCGGGCATGGTCGGCCTCTCGCTCCACCTGGCCTCCGGCGAGACCCCCGACCGGGCGGCCGTGGAGGCCTGGACGATGAGCCCCGAGGGCCTTCGGCTGATGGCGTCGAGCGCGGCGGCCTGGGGCGCGGCCGACACCGCCGGGGGCGAGGACCCGGAGGTGGCCGCTCGCCGGGCCGACGAGGTGGCGACCTTCTACACGACCGTCCCGTCCGAAGAGGCGTAGTGCACGCCTTCGACGTCCTCGGCGACCCGGTGCGGCGGCGGCTCCTCGAGCTGCTGGCCGAGGGCGAGACGTCGGCCGGCGACCTCACCGCGGTGGTGCGGGAGGAGTTCGGCATCAGCCAGCCGGCGGTGTCCCAGCACCTGAAGGTCCTGCGCGAGCACGGCTTCGCCACGGTCCGGCCCGAGGGGGCGCGCCGGCTCTACGCCGTCGACCCGGCCGGGATGCAGGAGGTCGACGCCTGGCTCGAGCAGTTCCGGGGCTTCTGGACGAACCGCCTCGCCGCGCTGGGCACCGAGCTGGCGCGGGGTCGCAAGGCGGCCCGCGAGGGGAGCGGCTAGGCCCGGGACCGCCGCTCGACGAGGGCGTCGACCACCAGGCCGAGGCCGATGGCGGTGTACCAGACGTCCTTGCTCAGGCCCATGCCCTGCGGGGTCGGCCAGACCGAGCCTTCCTTGCGCATGCCCGGGGTGCGGGCGTAGAGCCCCATCAGCCCGGCCCCGAAGGCGGCCAGCCCGGCCCCGGCCACCCCGTCGGACACGAACGGCGTCAGCAGCGCACCGCCCAGGGCGATTTCCGAGACCGCCAGGCCCTTGACGAAGCGCTCCGGCGGCACGTCCTTCAGCACCGGGTAGGTGCCGGCCGCCATGCCGTGCACCCCGGCGGCGTGCTCGGGGCCGGCCTTGAGCTTCTCGAGACCGGCGTGGAGGGTGAAGGCGCCGGCGGCGATCCGGCCGGGCGCGTTCCGCAGCTTCATCGAGGGCATCGGGCCACCGTACCGACGGTCCCCGGACGTGGGACCCGCCCAGGGTGGCCCTCCGAGGACCACCCTGGGCGGCAGGGCTCACTGCTTGGTGAGGGTGATCTCCCAGGGGCAGTTCGGGGCGGGGCCGGTGTTGAGGTCGATGTAGTACTCGCCGCTCTCGACGCCGTAGGCGTAGGTGTCGCCCTCGACCGGACCGGTGCCGGACCCGAGGTCGAAGCCGTCGTAGGTCTCGCCACCCACCGGGACCAGGTTGGTCGAGTAGTAGCAGTCGGCGCTGAAGTTGTAGTGGACGGCGTAGTCGCCGGCGGGCACCTCGAACGGCGGGGTCAGCTGCACGCCCGGGCCGCTGACGACGATGGGCTCGGCGGCCGCCGCCGTCGTGGTCGGGGCCTCGGTGGTGGTGGTCGTCGACGTGGTCGTGGTCGTCGGCTCCTCCTCCTCCTCACCGTCGGTCGTGGTGCTGCTCGGCTCCTCCTCGTCGGCCGGGGCCGCCGTGGTGGTCGACTCCTGGGCGACGACCTCGTCGCCCTCGTCGTCGCTGCCGCCACCGATGGCGCCGCCGATGACGAGGCCGACGGCGAGGGCGAGGCAGGCCACGACGGGCACGACCCAGGTCGGCACGCCCTTGCGGGCCGCCGGCGGCGCACCGGCCACCCCGGCACCGGCCACGCCGGCACCGGCGCCGCTCGGGACGGACGGCCCGGTCCAGGCCTGGCCGTCCCACTCGCGCTGGTTGCCCGGCTGCTCGGGATCCGGGTACCACCCGGGCGGGTTGGAGCTCTGATCGGTCACGGGTGCTTCCCCTCGTCCGCGGGGCGACCCCGGGTGGGCCGCCTCCGATCGGGGGGCAGGATCATCGTGGTCCGCAGCGCCGCCCTCCCGGCGACAGTCTGGCCCACACCGCTCGGCTCGGACAACCAACGCGGGTGGATCGGAGCGGGTGACGGGAATCGAACCCGCATAGCCTGCTTGGAAGGCAGGGGCTCTAGCCATTGAGCTACACCCGCGAACGGCCCGGAGGCCGGAGCCGAACCTAGCGGGGCGGCCCTCAGCTCGGGAAGCGGGTCTGGGCCCGGTCGAAGTACTCCTGCATCGAGGCGAGGGTGCTGGCCAGGACGAGGTCGCCCTGCGTCTTGATCCGGCCGGCCCAGTAGGTGGCGTCGGCATCGCTGGCCGGGCGGCCGAGCAGCGCCTGGTAGAGCCGCTGGACCCGCTCGGCCCGGGACTCGCCGGACTGGTAGAAGTCGAGCGCCACCCGGGTGCGGCCTCGGCTGGCCACCTCGCCCTCCCAGTAGTCGACGTCGTCCTCGGAGGCCGGGCGGTCGAGCAGTGTCGTGTACAGGTCCTCGATCCAGCTCCGGACGGTGCCGCCGCCGACGCCGTCGAAGTACTCCTGGCTCGAGTAGAAGAACGACGCCACCTTGGCCACCGACATGCCGGCGCGCAGGCGGCCGACCCAGTAGGCGACGTCCTGCTGGCTGCCCTCGCGGCCGAGGGTGTCCTGGTAGAAGCGCTGGACGAGGGCCGACACGTACTCGTCGGAGGCGGCCAGGCCCTTGACGTAGGCGGGCCGGCTGGCGCCCCCGGACAGGGCGGTGGCCTGCCAGTCGAGCTCGTCGTCGGTCGGGGCCCGGTCGAGGAAGTCCTCGTAGGTCGCCTTGACGAAGGGGACGTAGGGCGAGACGGCGGTGAGCGTGCCGCCCTCGAAGGTCTGGCGGATTCCGTTGCCGGGCAGCCGCTCGGGGTCGCCGGTCGGGTAGCCGAGGCTGCCGCCGACGCCGCCGGCCTCCTGGTGCTTGGCGAAGATGCCGGGCGGGACGACGTGGGCCCCGTTGCCCGGGCTCGAGTAGACGGCGCCGTGCTGGGTGGTGAAGCGCACGCCCTTGCCATCGCCGACCTGCTGGCGGTCGCTGGTGGGGTAGCCCATGCGGCCGGTCGGTCCGCCGTCGGCGAGGTACGCGTCGTGGAGGTCGCCCCACACGCCGCGGGCCCCGGTGCCGGCCGTGAAGTAGATGGCGCCGCCGTTCTCGAAGCGCGACACCCGGCCGGTGCTGTTGGGGACGGTGAGGACGTTGGTCTGGACGTGGCCGAGGGCACCGACGATGCCGCCGAGGGCCTCGTGCTTGTCGAAGATCGCCCCGTGGATCTCCACCGTCACCTGGCTGCGGCGGTAGATCCGGCCCCGCTGGAAGTCGATGTAGACGGAGCGGCTGTCGCTGCTGCGCTTGGGGGCGGCGGTCGGGTAGCCGAGGGCGGCGTCCGGGCTGGCCCCGCCGTAGGCGAGGAAGACGTCGTAGTAGGGCTGGGGCACGCCGAAGGTGCCGCTGTTGAGGCGGAAGATCTCGCCGCCCTGGAAGCGCTGTTAGCGGACGCCGTCGGGCATCGTCAGCGTGTCGCTGGCCGGGTACTTGTAGGGGTCGCCGGTCGAGCCGTTGGCCAGCCACAGGTCGAGCAGCGAGCCGTGGACCTCCTGGGCGTTGGTCGCCGGGCCGTCGTAGATCCGCCCGCCCTCGTAGATGGCGTAGCGGCCGGTGCCGTCGGGCGTGGCCCGCTCGGTCTGGGTGACCTTGCCGAGGAAGCCGGACGCACCGCCGAGGGCCCGGTACTTGCGGGAGATCGGGGTGTCGACCTCGTGGGTGAGGCAGGCGGCGCCGTGGTCGGCGGTGCGGTTGTCGGTGAGGGTCCGGGTCGAGCAGGCCGGGTCGTAGGTCCACGGCGTGATGCAGATGGCGACGCGGCAGGCGACTGGGCCGTAGCAGCTGATCTGCTGGTTGCACTGGCCGTAGCGGAACTGGTTGCAGCAGGTGCGGCGGCCGTCGCAGGCGGCGCCGGCGCAGCGGCACGAGCACTGGGTGGGGCAGGTGGCGTTGCAGTCGATGATGTAGCGGGGGCCGCCGCCGCAGTAGGCCGAGCCGTCGGCCTTCCACCAGCCGGCGACGAAGGTGGCCGGCGGGCACGAGTTGCTGCCGTTGTTGATCGTGCAGCAGAAGGCGGTCCAGCCGTCGGAGCAGGTGCCGCAGACGGCGCCGTAGGCGGTGCCCGGCTTGAGCAGGTAGGTGACCGGGTTGACGGCCAGGGCCGAGCCGACCACGGCGGTGCGGGCCAGGAACCGGCGCCGGCTGGTGCCGCCCGACAGGAAGCCGGCCGTGCGGGCCACGACCCGCTCAGCAACGGTCGGTCGGGGGGCCGAGGGCTCGGTGGCCGGGGCCGCGTCGCGGCGACGGACGAGGTCGAGCGGGCTCATGCGGGGGTCCTCTCGAGGGCGGGGGCGGTCACGGCGCGGTGACCTGGATCTGACGGGTGACGTCGTTGGCCGTGGTGACCATGGAGCCGACCTCGCGCTGGTCGCCGACGACGGTGTAGAGGCAGAAGGCCCGGTCGTTCAGGGTGAAGAAGCGCTGGGCGCCGGCCTGGCCCTTCTGGACGCGCTGGAGGCCCTGGCTGCTGAACATCCGGCCGGTGAGCCGGGGCACGTTGCTCATCGTGGGGAAGAGGGCGGTGCCGACGCTGTCGGCGCCGTACTCGACCAGCACCACCAGCAGGTGGCCGGTGCCCATCAGGTCGACGGCGCCGCTGCCGAAGTCGCCCCGCTCCTCGGGGAGGGCGAAGTTGCCCATGTGGAGGATGGGGCCGGTGTCCTCGCCGAGCACCTCGCCGGTGCCGGCCGCCCCCCGGCGACCGGTCATGGTCCCGGGCTGGCGGCGGCCGATCCGCCCCTCCCAGCCGTTGGGCAGCTCGGCCCGGATGCCGTGGGCCTCGATCCTCATGCGGGGGTCCTCTCGTCGGGCTCGTCGTGATCGTGGGGGTGCTGGTGGTCCTGCGAGCCCGGTGCGCCCGGCGGCAGCCCCGATCCTCGGTCGCTGCGGTCCAGAAGGCGCGGGTCGTCGGGGCCGTCGCCGTAGAGGCTCGGGTCGCCGGGGCCGATGCCGGCGGCCTGGAGCTCGGCGTCGACCCGGCGCTCGCGCTCGTCGTCGGCCTTGTACTTGGCCACCCGGCGGGTCTCGAGGTCCTCGGCGTAGGTGGCGTCGTCCTGGACCTGGGTGAGCAGCCCCTTCACCTGGTCCCAGTCGATCCCGGTGCCCTCGCCCTGGACGTCGCCGGTGCGCCCGTCGACCAGCACGAAGTAGGG
>JBQGCF010000181.1:0-6023 GCA_052038315.1 Iamia sp. | reverse complement strand
AGGGCCCGCCCGGGGCCGACCGGGCCTCGGTGGGCGCCGGGGCCGACGAGCCCGGGGCCGAGGGCGGCATCGGGACGGGGGCGGGCGGCGGGCGGAACAGGTGGGTGCCACCGGCCGGGGCGGCGGGGGCCGCCGGCGGGCGGGGGCCGCTCCCGAACAGGCGTGGGCCGGCGGCGGCCGGGGCGGCACCGTCGGCGACCGGGGCGCCGGCGGTGGCGTCGAGGGGGTTGGCGCCGGCGGCGGGCGGGGGGCCGAACAGCGGGCTCGACCGGGCCACGCCGGTCTCCTCGGCGCGAACGTCGGCGGCCGGTGCCGGGGCGGTGCCGATCAGCGGCTCGGGCCCGTCCTGCACCGTGCTCAGGCCCTCGTCGAAGGCCGGGCCGGTGGGCACCGCCTCCTCCAGGCTGGCGGGGGCGTCGAACGACGTCGGCTCGAAGCTCAGCGGCTCGAACGCCGCCGGCTCGGCCACGTCGTCGGCCGGGCCGTCCGCACCACCGCTGTAGAACTCGAACGGCGGCAGGATCGACGACGGCGAACCGACCGTCTCGACGGTCGCCGAGGGGGCCGGGCCGGCGCCGACCGGGGCGCCGTCGCTCAGGTCGAGGGTGTCGATCTGCGGGACGAGGACCGTCGAGGGGATGCTGACGATCGACGTCACGCCGCCGGCCGGCGAGGGCACGAGGCGGACCGAGATCCCGTGACGGGCGGCGAGCCGGCCGACCACGATGAAGCCGAGGGTGCGGGCCAGCGTCAGGCCGAGCAGCGGCGGCCGGGCCAGGAGGGCGTTGGCGTCGGCGATCTGCTCGCCGGACATGCCGATGCCCTGGTCGGTGATCGAGAGCGTGTAGCCACCGCCGCTGGCGGCGTGGCCGACGACCTCGACCCGCGAGTCGGGCGGCGAGAACTGCGTCGCGTTCTCCATCAGCTCCGACAGGAGGTGCGCCAGGTCGGCGGCGGCCGAGGACACGATCTCGGTCTCGTCCACGTCGAGCAGGTCGACCCGGGCGAAGTGCTCGATCTCGCCCACGGCGGCCAGGGCGACCTTGGTCAGCGGCACCGGCTTGCCCCGGCGGCGCCCGGGCTCGGCGCCGGCCAGCACCAGCAGCGACTCGGCGTTGCGGCGCATCCGGGTGGCCATGTGGTCGAGCTTGAACAGGTGCTCGAGCTGGTCCGGGTCCTCCTCCTGGGCCTCCAGCTCGTCGATGTACTCGAGCTGGCGGTCGAGGAGGCCCTGGTTGCGGCGGGCCAGGTTGATGAACATGTCGCCGATGCCCTTGCGGAGCATCGTCGCCTGCTCGGTGGCCACGTTCACGGCCACCTCCTGGATCTGGCTGACCGAGGCGCTCAGCTTGGCCAGCTCCTTGCCACCCCTCACGTCGATGTCCTCGATGTCGGGGCGCAAGGCCTCGATGTCGTCGTCGGAGGGGTCCTTCAGGGCGTCGACCAGCTTGGGCAGCTGCTCGTTGGCGACCCGGTCGGCGGCCCGGGTCAGGTTGAGGACCGGGCGGGCGATCGAGGTGGCCACCGAGATGGCCAGGACGAGGGCGGCGAGCACGGCGACGAGGGCGCCGCCGAGGAAGAGGCGGGCGGCCCGATCGGCGGCGGTCACCCGGTCTGCGGCGGCGACGAGCACGGTCTCGGCCTCGGCGTCGGCGATGGCCCGCAGCTGCTCCAGAGTGGCCTCGACGGCGGGCGTCCAGCGCTCCGGGTCGATGTCCAGCTCGGCGGCGGCCGCCTGGTCCCGGACCCGGGTGACGGTGTCGGAGAAGTAGGAGAGGTCGCCACCGACCATGCGGTTGCGGAGCGACGCCCGGACCTTGCTGCCGGCCTGCGAGCTGACCACGGCCAGCTCGATCTCGGCCCGGTCGACGGCGTCGGCGAAGACCGAGCGGGTGCTGACGCCGGTCTCCTCCTGGGTCGGCTCGGTGTTGACGTCGACGTCGGGGAAGGCCCCGCCGGGGGCGGCGCCGGCCAGGATCACGCCGATCCGGGCCTGGGAGGTGGCGTACTCGCCCAGCGACACCACGCTGCGGGCGCCCTGGGCCAGGTCCCGGTCGTCGATGGCGGCCACCAGCCGGTCGCTGACCGTCGGCATGGCGTTGAGGGCGTTGCGGTAGAGGTTCTCGACCCAGGTCCAGTCCAGGTCACGATCCGCGACCTGGGGCCGGAGGGTCGTGCCGACCTGCTGGGCGGCTCGCACCGCGGAGGCGCCGGCGGTCTGGACGGCGGGGTCGTCGCCGACCTCGGCCAGGGCGGTCTGCAGGTCGGCGGTGGCGGCGTCGACGGCGGCCTGCTGGTCGGTGAGGGTCTTGTCGGGCTCCGTGCCGTTGCCGGCGAGGAAGGCCACGCTGTAGAGGGCCTCCAGCTGGAGCTCGCCCTGCAGGGCCTGGGCGGCGACGATCGCCTCGAGGCGGACCGCGTCGGCCCGTGTCCCCGAGGCCTCGTCGCTGCGCTGGGTGTAGCCCAAGCCGGCGAGGCCGATGATCACCGCCAGCGGGGCGGCGACGATGGCGATGAGCTTGGTCCGGATGCTGAGCCTGTCGAACACCTGCGGCGATCCAGTCGTGGGCGGCGAAGTAGGAGCGGAGGCGGCCCCAGCCACGCCCGTTCGTCCCGGCACTCGTCGGCAGGTCGGCGCCGGGTTCAAGGCATCGGGCGCCGGTACCTGTGACGGCCGGCGCCCCGGCCCGCGGCATGGTCCACCCGGTCAGCGGCAGGATCTACGCTGCGGCCGACCCCAAGGAGGTCGCGCATGTCCAACGTTCCCCCCGGCGGTGGCTTCCCCCCGCCGCCCAGCGGCCCACCCCCCGGCGGCGGCTACCCGCCCCCGCCCGGCGGCGGCTTCCCACCCCCGCCCGGCGGCGGTGGCTTCCCCCCGCCCCCCGGTGGCGGCTTCGGTGGCGGTGGCTACCAGCCCCCGGGCGGCGGCTTCGGCGGCGGTCCCCCCGGCTACCCGGGTCCGCTGGCCGAGTGGCAGGACCGCCTGCTCTCCGGGGTGATCGACTTCTTCGGCCTCTGGTTCGTGGGCTACCTGCTGTCGACCGTCGGCAACGGCTTCTCGTTCGGCTACTCCAGCGACGCCGGCTTCCTGTGGCTGCTCGGCTCGCTGCTCCAGGTCGCCGCCGTGGGCTGGGCCCTGTTCAACGGCTACCAGGCCGGCCAGACCGGTCAGAGCTTCGGCATGAAGCAGACCGGGCTCCGCCTGGTGGGCGAGCAGACCGGCCAGAACATCGGGGGCAGCCAGGGCCTGATCCGGAACCTGCTGTTCATCGTCACCGGTTGCTGCTGCGGCCTCTTCGGCCTGGTCGACAACCTGTTCCCGCTCTGGGACCCCAAGAAGCAGACGCTGCGCGACAAGATCGCCAAGTCGGTCGTCGTCAAGGCCTAGGCAAACCTCGAAACTGCGACCCTGAGCGGGCGAGCAGCCCGCTCAGGGTCGCAGTTTGCGTTCTAGGCGAGGGGGCGGTCGGTGGGGACGACGGGGGCGGGCAGGAGGGTGTCGCCCACCAGGTAGCGGTCGACGGCGGCGGCCGCCGAGCGGCCCTCGGCGATGGCCCACACGATCAGGCTCTGGCCCCGGCCCATGTCGCCGGCCACGAAGACGCCGGGGACGTTGGTCGACCAGTCGTCACCCCGGGCCACGTTGGAGCGGGCGTCGAGGTCGACGCCGAGGTCGTCGAGCAGCGGGCCCTTCTCCGGGCCGGTGAAGCCCATGGCCAGGAGGACCAGGTCGGTCTCCAGCTCGCGGTCGGTGCCCTCGACCTTCTGGAAGCGGCCGTCGACCATCTCGACCTCGTGGAGGCGGAGGCCCTTCACCCGGCCGTCCTCGTCGCCCACGAACTCCTCGGTGTTGACCGAGAAGAGGCGCTCGCCACCCTCCTCGTGGGCCGAGGAGGTGCGGAACATCAGCGGCCAGGTGGGCCACGGCGTGGTGTCGGACCGGGCGTCCGGGGGCCGGGGCATGATCTCGAACTGGTGGACGCTCTCGGCGCCGTGGCGGTGCGAGGTGCCCAGGCAGTCGGCGCCGGTGTCGCCACCGCCGATGATGACGACCTTGCGGCCCTTGGCCGAGATGGGCGAGTCGAAGGTGTCGCCCTCCTGCACCCGGTTGGCGAGGGGCAGGAACTCCATCGCCTGGTGGATGCCGTCGAGCTCACGCCCGGGGATCGGCAGGTCGCGGGCCTGGGTGGCGCCGCCGGCGAGGACGATGGCGTCGAAGGTCTCCCGCAGCTCGGCCACGGTGATGTCGGTGCCGACGTCGACGCCGGCCCTGAACACCGTGCCCTCGGCCTCCATCTGGGCGATGCGCCGGTCGAGGTGGCGCTTCTCCATCTTGAACTCGGGGATGCCGTAGCGGAGGAGGCCGCCGATGCGGTCGGCCCGCTCGAAGACGGTGACCTCGTGGCCGGCCCGGGTCAGCTGCTGGGCGGCGGCCAGGCCGGCCGGACCGGAGCCGACGACGGCGACCGTCTTCCCCGTCTCGACGGTGGCCTTGACCGGGGTGACCCAGCCCTCCTCCCAGGCGTGGTCGATGATCGTGACCTCGACCTGCTTGATCGTGACCGGGTCCTGGTTGATGCCGAGGACGCAGGCCGACTCGCACGGCGCCGGGCACAGCCGCCCGGTGAACTCCGGGAAGTTGTTGGTGGCGTGGAGCCGGTCGATCGCCTCGCGCCAGCGGTCGCGGTAGACGAGGTCGTTCCAGTCCGGGATCAGGTTGCCGAGCGGGCAGCCCTGGTTGCAGAACGGGATGCCGCAGTCCATGCACCGGCTGGCCTGGGTCTGGAGGTGCTCCTCGGGGAACGGCTCGTAGACCTCCTTCCAGTCGCGCAGCCGGACCGGGACGGGCCGCCGGGTGGGCAGCTCGCGACCGTGCTTCAGGAACCCTTGGACGTCACCCATCGCTAACCCTTTGCCGCGGCCATGATGGCCTCGTCGATGTCACGGCCGGACTCCTCGGCCGCCTTGATGGCCGCCAGCACCCGCTTGTAGTCGCGGGGCATGACCTTCACGAACTGGTCGACGCTGAACTGCCAGTCGGCCAGCAGCCGGCCGGCGACCTCGGACCCGGTGGCCTCCTGGTGCCGGAACACGGCGCCGACCAGCCAGTTGCGGTCGAGCTCGTCGAGCGGCTCGAGCTCCACCATCTCCCGGTTGAGCAGCCCGCCGAAGACCCGGTCGGGGTCCCAGACGTAGGCGATGCCACCCGACATGCCGGCGCCGAAGTTGCGCCCGGTGGGGCCGAGCACGACGACGCGACCGCCGGTCATGTACTCGCAGGCGTGGTCGCCCACGCCCTCGACCACGGCGATGGCACCGGAGTTGCGGACGCAGAACCGCTCCCCCACCACGCCCCGGAGGAAGACCTCGCCACCGGTCGCCCCGTAGAGGATGACGTTGCCGGCGATGATGTTGTCCTCGGCGACGAAGTCGTCGTGGACCTCGGCCGGCGGGCGGACGATGATCCGGCCGCCCGACAGGCCCTTGCCGACGTAGTCGTTGGCGTCGCCGTCCAGCCGCAGCGTGATGCCCTTCGGGACGAAGGCGCCGAAGCTCTGGCCGGCCGAGCCGGTGAAGGTGATGTCGATGGTGTCGTCGGGCAGTCCCTCGCCCGCCGTCGCCTTGGTGACCTCGTGGCCGAGCATGGTGCCGACCGTGCGGTTCACGTTGCGGATCTCCCGCTCCAGCACCACCGCCTCGCCCGCCGTGATGGCGGGCTGGGCGGCCGCGATCAGCTCGACGTCGAGGGCCTTGTCCAGCCCGTGGTCCTGGCTGCCGGTGCAGTACAGGTCCTGGTCGGGGAACAGGTCCGAGGAGACCTGCTCGAGGATCGGC
The DNA here is from genome assembly GCA_052038315.1 of Iamia sp. GTDB lineage: Bacteria > Actinomycetota > Acidimicrobiia > Acidimicrobiales > Iamiaceae > Iamia. Next base: position 188 of record JBQGCF010000181.1, on the reverse strand, counting down.
GACAGGTCGAGCCCGGAGGCCTTCCAGTGGTCGACGGCGGCGCGGGTGTCGAGCAGCTCGACGTGGCCGATCGCCTCCTCCAGCGACCGCAGCCCGAGCGAGGCGAGGATCTCGCGCACCTCGTCGGCCACGAACTCGAAGAAGGTCTCGACGAACTCGGGCTTGCCGCTGTAGCGCTCGCGCAGCTT
>JBQGCF010000180.1:0-10167 GCA_052038315.1 Iamia sp. | reverse complement strand
GGGCGTCCTGCCCACCTGGCTCGTGATGACGGTCGCCGGGGCGACGATGGTGGTCGGCGTGCTCGGCGCCATCGCCCAGGACGACGTGAAGCGGATCCTCTCGTTCCACATCATCAGCCACATCGGCTACATGCTGATGGGCCTCGGCCTGGCCACCGTGGCCGGGCTGGCCGGCGCCGTCTTCTACACGGTGCACCACATCCTGGTGAAGACCACGCTGTTCCTGACCGGGGGGCTGATCGAGCACAGCGGCGGGTCCAGCCGGCTGTCGAAGCTGGGCGACATGGTGCGGACCGCGCCGACGATCGCCGTGCTGTTTCTCCTCCCCGCCCTGTCGCTGGCCGGCATCCCCCCGATGAGCGGCTTCGTGGCCAAGCTGTCGCTGGTCGACGCGGCGGCCGAGCAGCGCCAGTGGGCCATGGTCGGGGTGAGCGTCGGGGTGTCGCTCCTCACCGTCTTCGCCCTGATGAAGATCTGGACGAACGTCTTCTGGGCCCCGGTCGAGGTGGCCGAGGAGGACGACGAGCCCCACGCCGTCCCGGTCAAGGCCGAGGCCCGCTCCCGGCTGGGCGGCCCGGCCCTGATGGTGGTGCCGACCGCCGTGCTCGCCCTCGGCACCGTCGTGCTGGGGCTGGCGTCGGGCCCGCTCTACGACCTGAGCACCCGGGCCGCCGCCGACCTGGTCGACCCGACCGCCTACGTCGCCACCGTGCTGGGGGATCGCTGATGGCCGTCGTCGCCTACGGCATCGGGCTGGCCCTGATCTGGGTCCTGGCGTGGGGCACGCCGACGCCGGCCAACATCCTCGGCGGACTCCTCGTGGCCGCCCTCCTGCTCTGGGCCTCGCCCGACACCCGCCCGGCCCGCTGGGACGCGGCCTCTCTTCGTCCCGTGGCCATCCTCCGCTTCACCGGCCACGTGCTGGCCCAGGTGGTGACGGCCAACGTCCAGCTGACCCGGGCCATCCTCAGCAAGGACGCCCGGCTCCGGACCGCGGTCATCGCCGTGCCCCTGCGACCGTGCTCGGACGGGCTGCTGACGCTGATCACCAACGTGATGGCGGTGACGCCGGGGACGATGCCGGTCGAGGTCACCCACGACCCGACCGTGCTGTACGTCCACGCCCTGCTGCTCGGCGACGTCGAGGACGCCCGGCGCGAGGTGGCCCACCTCGCCGACCTGGCCTACGCCGCCTTCGGACCGGCGGAGGCCCGCCCGTGATCGCCGTGACCTACGCCGTGCTGGTGCTGGCCTTCGTCCTCTTCGGCGTGCGCATGGCCAAGGGCCCGACGCTGGCCGACCGGGTGATCGCCATGGACGGGATGCTCGTCGCCGGCATCGGCGTCCTGCTCGTCAACGCCATGGACACCGGCCGGGGCGCCTTCCTCCAGGTGGCCGTGCTGCTCGCCCTCGTCGGCTTCATCAGCACCTCGGTCATCGCCCGCTTCATCGAAGGGAGGGGTGAGTAGTGGTCGGCCAGGTGCTGGCGCTCGGGGGCGCGGTCCTCACGCTGCTGGCGGCGGTCGGGGTGCTCCGGTTCCCCGACGTCCTCAGCCGGATGCACGCCCTGACCAAGGCGTCGACGCTCGGCTTCGTCCTCGTCGCCGTGGGCGCGGCCGCCGAGCTGCGTACGGCGAACGACATCACGTCCGCCCTGCTGGCCGCCGGGCTGCAGATCCTCACCCTGCCGGTGGCGGCCAACCTGATCGCCCGCTCGACCTACCTGGCCGAGGGCATCCCCCACCGCGTCGACACCGTCGACGAGCTGGCCGAGGCCCGCGGTGCGGGCGACGATCAGCCGGCGGCGGGCGACCCGGGCGGGGGCGGGTAGTCGGGGAACTGGTCCTGCGGCGGGACCTGGTCGAACAGGGCCGGTGAGGTCGCCGGGTCGTGGGGGGCCGGCGGGCCGCTCGGCATGCGACCGGGGGCGATGCGGACGCCGCCGTTCGTGTAGCGCCACATGCCCGGCTTCTCCTCCTTGTTCTGCTCGTCCTTGCCCTCGGCCTCCGGGTCCCACCAGATCTCGGTGACGTCGTCGACGCTGATGTAGTCGGGCGCCTCGAAGAAGCCGTGGTCCCCGAAGGAGATCTGCGGCGTGGTCGGCCCGCCGCCGCTCGGCGGGTAGCTGAACATGCCGCCCTGGAAGGTCTCCGGCGTCAGGTTCGGGCCGGCCATGTGGATGCCGAGCATCAGCAGCTGGACGTAGGGGTAGACGACGCCGCTCGTGAGCTTCGCCTCCGGCTCCTCGCCGAACCACCACTCGTGCAGGCGCCACTGGTCCTGGGTCTCGAGCGGCTTGCGCCCGGCCAGGTTGGAGACGCCGAAGGCGTGGGCCCACTGGGTGTTGTCGTACTGGCGCCCCAGGGCGGTGGTGTCGGTCAGCACGGTGCCGGCGATGACCCACTCCGGGTAGTAGTCCTCGGCGGTGGCCGCCTGGGTCAGGTAGATCGGCATGATCGGGTCGCCGAGGAAGACGACGGTGGTGACGCCGGCGTCCTTCATCCGGGCGATCAGGGCGGCGGCCCGCTCGGGCAGCTTGGGGATGTCGAGGAGGTAGGTCTCCCGCACCGCCGGGTCGTAGCCCCGCTGGCGGCCCCGCTCGAAGACCTCGGCGGCCACGTCGCCGAACACCGGCGGGTCCTGCTCGAAGCTGATGACGCCGAAGACCCGCTCCTTGCCCTGGAGATCGCCGCCGGCGAACTCGGCCGGCCGCTGGAAGAGCCGCTTGACGAGGTAGTCGCCGAAGTTGATCAGGAACTGCTCGGGCGTGGGCGAGGTGCCCCACATGTAGGGGGCGTTGGCCTGGTACCGGGAGTCGGGCACCGAGAGGCCGCAGCCGATGCAGAGGATCCCCTCCTCGGCCAGCGTGTCGGCGAAGGCGGTGGTCAGCGGCGGGGCGCCGATGACGGCGAAGGGCTTGATCTCCTCCGACACCTTGATGGCGTCGGCGGTGGCCGCGGCGGCGTCGTCGGCGCCACCCGAGCCGACGATCACCTCGAGGTCGATCGTCCGCCCGTAGGTCTCGAAGACGCCCGACAGCATCTCGACGTAGGCCTCACGGGTGCGCTGCTGGACGTCCTCGGGGTCGAGCAGGCCCGACAGGGCGGCGGTGATGTCGCCGCCGGGCATCGGCTGGTAGACGACGACCTTCACGCTGTCGGCGGTGACGCCACTGCTCGTGGCGCCCCCGTTGTCGCCCTCGAAGACGGGCACGCACGGCGGGGCGTAGACGCTGGGCAGCCGGACCCGACCGGTGACCTTGTCGCAGCGGTCGCCCCAGTCGAAGTCGCCCAGGCTGCGGTCGACCTCGCCGTCGCAGTCGTCGTCGAGTCCCAGCGCAGCCTCCTGGAAGTAGACGGGCAGCTCGGGGTTGAGCGTCGGATCGCTGGCCGGGTCGCCGCACTCGTCCTGGGTGATCGGGGCGGCGACGACCTCGGTGTCGTCGCCCCGGCCCTTGACCGTGGCCAGCACGGCCACCAGCACGAGGGCCACGACCACCACCGAGATGGGGCCGAAGCGGCGGACGAGCCCGGGACGGGCTGCGGTCTCACTCATCAGATCCTCCTGGGGCGGCGCCGCTGCGGGCGGCGGCGGTGCCGGTGCCGAGGTACGAGGCGACGACGTCGGTGTGGGCGAGGACGTCGTCGGGCGGGCCCTCGGTGACGACCCGGCCCTGGTCGAGGGCGACGAGGCGGTCGGACACCGAGGTGATCAGGGGCATGTCGTGCTCGATCACGACCATCGAGGCGCCGAGCGCCTCCCGGATGCGGAGCAGCAGGGGGCCGAGGGCCTCGGCCTCCCGCTGGGCGATGCCGGAGGAGGGCTCGTCGAGCAGCACGACCGACGGCCGGTGGGCCAGCACGCAGGCCAGGTCGACGATGCGGCGGGAGCCGGTCGACAGCTCCCCCACGAACTTGCTGCGGAAGGCGCCCAGGCCGAGCAGGTCGACGAGCCGCTCGACCTCGACCGCCACCGCCGCCTCGCTGGCCACGAACGCCGGGGTGCGGACGATGGCGTTGAGCGGGTCGCGGACGTCGAGCCAGCGCTCGAGGGCGACGGCGATGGCCTCCTCGACGGTGAGCGACGGGAAGAGGCGGGAGTCCTGGAACGAACGGCCCAGCCCGGCCCGGGCCCGAGCGGCCGGCGACCGGCCGGACAGCACGACGTCGCCGAGGGTGACGGTGCCCTCGTCGGCCGGGGTGTGCCCCGAGAGCAGGTCGAAGAGCGTGGTCTTGCCGGCGCCGTTGGGCCCGATCAGCCCGACGACCTCGCCGGGGGCGACGGTGAACGAGACGCCGTCGACCGCCACCACGCCGCCGAAGCGCACCGACAGCCCCTCGGCGACCAAGCCGACCGGCTCGTGGTGGCCGTTGCCCTGCGGCGTCCCGGCCAGCAGGGCGCCGAGCGGGAGGTCGACCTCGTCGCTCGCGACCCCGTCATCGCCCTCCTCGGCCAGCCCGAGGCCCTTGGCCGCGCCCTCGAGGAACACCGAGCGGAGCACGTCGGGGCGGTCGAGCAGGTCGGCGGTCGGCCCGTCGTAGCGGACCTCGCCCTTCTCCAGGAAGTAGGCCCGGTCGGCGACGGACAGGGCCACGTTGACCGACTGCTCGACGAGCAGGATCGTCGTCCCCTCGTCCCGCAGGGCCCGCACCACGTCGAGCAGCTGGTCGACGATCACCGGCGCCAGCCCCAGCGAGAGCTCGTCGATCACCAGCAGCTGCGGCTTGGTGAGGAAGGCCATCGACAGGGCGAGCATCTGCTGCTGGCCACCCGAGAGGTCGGCGGCCGGGTCGTCCCGCCGGTCGACCAGGATCGGGAACATCTCGTGGACCCGCTCGCGCCGGGCGGCCAGCGCGGGCTTGTCGTCCCGGGCCATCCACCCGGCGACCCGCAGGTTCTCGGCCACGGTCAGCCCCGGGAAGACCCCCTTGCCACCGGGCACCTGGCTGATGCCGAGGGCGGCGATCTCCTCCGGCGGCGCGTGGGTGATGTCCCGCCCGTCGAAGATGACGGCGCCCCGGCTGGCCTGGGTCACGCCCGAGATGGCGTTGAGCAGGGTCGACTTGCCGGCGCCGTTGGTGCCCAGCAGGGCGACGACCTCACCCTCCTCGACCTCGATGTCGACCCCGAAGAGGATGCGGACGTCGCCGTAGCGGACGTCGAGGCCCCGCACGAGCAGCAGCTTCTGGCGACCGGCCTGGCGCTCGCGGAGCAGTTCGGCCCGGGCCGCGGCGCCGGCCCACACCTGCTGGATGTCGCGACCGATGACCGAGCCGGCGCTGGCCAGGATGAACCCGCCGACGACGAAGACCGGGGCGAGCAGGACGATGCCCCAGCGGAACCCCCACTCGGTGCCGACCCAGCCGATCACCGGGAGGATCACCAGGCCGGGCAGCACGAACAGGGCGCCGATCGAGAAGCCGACCGACCGGGCCCGGGGCGGGATGGCGAGCGACAGGCTGGCCAGGACCCCGGGGCCGACGATGGCCAGGCCGGCCACCACGCCGGCGTTGGCCACGATGGCCAGGCCCAGCCACGGTGCCCACGCCAGCAGCAGGGCGACGGCGGCCGAGAACACCGCGGACACGGCGAGGAAGCGGAAGACCAGGTGCGGGCCCTTGGCCAGCAGCTTCACGCCCCAGCGGGAGCCGACCGCCAGCCCGGCCAGCTCGACCAGCTGCACCGGCACCGCGATCCATGCCCGGCCCAGCTCGTCGAGGTCCCAGACCTGCTCGTAGTAGAGCGAGGCGATCGACACGAAGCCGGCGATCGAGGCGGCCAGGAACGGCAGGGCCACGAAGATCCGCCGCAGGCTCTCGATCTTCCACACCATGCGGTAGGCCTCGGCGAACGACGGCGGCGGCTCGTCCACGTCGACCAGGTCGGCGCCGGCGCCCATCGCCTCCCGCTCGAAGTGGCCGCGGCCGGGGTCCGTCAGCCGCAGGCCGTACACGACGAGCAGGAAGGTCGGGACGGCGAAGACGAAGAACGGCGTCCGCCAGCCGCCGATCTGGGCCAGCCCGGCGCCGAGGATCGTGCCCAGGGCGACGCCGACCGCGTTGGCGGCCCGGTGGATCGAGAAGATCCGGGGCCGGACCTCCGGGCGGTAGGAGTCCGACAGCAGCGAGTTGTGGGTGGGGAAGATGACGGCGTTGCCGATGGCGGAGCCGCAGCGCACCGCGACCAGCACCCAGATCACCGGGGCCAGACCGGTCCCCAGCGAGAAGACGCCCCACGCGGCGGCGCCGATCAGGGCGATGTGGACCCGGTTGCCGCGGTCGGCCCAGCTGGCGATGGGCACGGTGAGGAACAGGGCGGCGGCGGTGGCCACCGCGACCAGGCCGAGGACGCCGCTGTTGCCCAGGTCGAAGTGGTCGCGGATGTCGGGCAGCAGCACGGCGAAGGCGCTGCGATCGAGCTCGTCGGCCACGTTGAGCCCGAACAGCACGGCCAGCGGGGTGAGCGGGCTGCCCCCGGCGATCCGCTCGGCCAGCCCGGACCTCTGCGGCGGTGCCGGTGCCTCGGCGGTGGCCGTCATCGCACCGTCTCCTCGACGGCCTCGGGGACCTCGTCGGCGGCCCGCACGACGTCCGTGACGTCGTCCGGGTCCTCGTCCTCCTCGGTGCGCACGTCCGCCACCAGGCTGGGCACCACCAGCCCGCGGCGGGCGGCGATCCGGCGCAGGGCGCCGTCCCGGGCCCGGAACAGCAGCTCGCCCAGGCCGCCGGGCAGCATCGTCAGCACCAGCAGCACGCCGACCGCCGACGGGAGCAGCTGCCAGTCGGCGCCCAGGAACCAGCGGCCGGCGTTGAGGAAGAGGGCGCCGATGACCGCACCGGTGATCGACCCCAAGCCGCCGACCACCGAGGCGGTGAAGATGTTGAAGCTGACCGCCGGGGCGAAGGGCTGCTCGCTGTAGGAGCGCAGGGCCACGACGTAGAGGCAGCCGGCCACCCCCGACAGCGCCCCCGACAGGGCGAAGGCCGAGAGCTTGGCCCGCACGACGCTGATCCCGTAGGCGGTGGTGGCCCTCTCGTTGTCGCGCTGGGCCAGCAGGGCCCGGCCGGTGCGGCTGGCCCGGACGCCCCGGACGGCGACGATGCCGAGGACGGCCACGGCGACGCACAGGTAGTAGAGGCTCTGCTGCGAGTCCAGCTCGACCAGGGCGAACAGGCGGGGCCGGTCGAAGCGCTCGTTCGGGAGGAACGACACGCGGGTCCGGTTGAGCAGGTACTGGGTGGAGGCCACCGCGAAGGCGAGGGTGGTCACCCCGAGCAGGGGGCCCTTGAGGCGCAGGGCGGGCAGGCCCACGACCACCGCGACCAGAGCGCCGGCGGCACCGGCCAGCAGCAGGGCCAGCGACAGGTCGAGCCGCCACTCCCCCACCGACTGGGCGCCGACGACCGCCCCGACGGCGACGAACGACATCTGGCCCAGCGAGACCTGGCCGGACCACCCGGTCAGCACGACGATCGACACCGCCACGAGCACGAAGCAGGCCACGAAGACGCCCTTGAGCTGGTCGCTCGACCCGACCAGGAGCGGGAAGCCGAGCACCACCACGGCGGCCAGGGCCAGGCCACCGGCCCGCAGGGCCCGGACCTCGGGCAGGCCCCGCATCTCGGCCGGGACGGGCCGGACCTCGTCGGCCGAGCGCCACGCCGTGGTGGCATCGGCCGCGGCCCGGGTGGTGCCCAGCCGGCGGACGAGCATCACCACGACGATCACACCGCCCAGCACCGGGGCGACCATCTCGTCGGCGGTGTTGTGGACCACGCCCTGCTCGAGGATGCCGACGGCGACAGCCGAGGCGGCCACCGCGACGAGGTCGGTCAGGTCGCCCAGCACCAGGGCGGCCAGGGCCGAGAGGAGGATGCCGAAGCTGAGGGTGGAGGCGACCGGGAGCGAGATGACGCTGGCCCGGAGCAGGACGCCGACGAAGCTGAGCCCGGTGGCGATGACCCACACCGCGGTCTGGAGCCGGCGGACGGGGATGCCGAGCAGGGCGGCCCGGTCGCCGCTCTCGGAGGCGGCCCGGATGGCCACGCCGACGTCGGTGAAGCGGATGAAGGCGGCCAGGGCGCCGATCAGCACCGGCACCACGACCAGGGCGAGCAGGTGGTCGCCGGTCAGGGCCGGGGGGCCGTCGGAGATGCGCACCGACCAGGGCACGTCGAGGCTCTGGTCGAGCAGGTTCACGTCGAACAGCCGCGGCAGCAGGATCGACACGAAGGTGAGGAGCTGCGACAGGCCGATCGTGGCGACGGTCAGGATCAGCCGGGGCGAGCGGGTGAAGCGGCGGATGATCGCCAGCTCGACCACCGCGCCCAGGGCCAGGGCCACCGCCAGCCCGGCCGGCACCGACACCCACCAGCTCCAGCCCCACACCGTCACCAGCCCGACGACCAGCACGGCGGGGGCCGTGCCCAGCTCGGCCTGGGCGAAGTTCAGGACCCGGTTGGCCCGGTAGACGAGGGCCATGCCCAGGGCCACCAGGGACCCGATGGCCCCCAGCACGAGACCGAAGGTCCACTGCCCGGGCGGCAGCGGGAAGAAGGCGACCTGGACCCAGAGCACGCCGGCCGCCGGGGCCGCCGCCCGGACCAGGGCGGCCCGGCCCTGCAGGTGGCCGACGGCCGCCAGGGCGACGACGGCCAACCACACGACGGCCGATCGAGGCTCCTCGAAGGCCCGGGGGATGGTGATGAGGACGGCGGCCGCGAGGGCCGTGAGGAAGGTTGCACGCATACTGCAAGGTGTTGGGTCGGGACCTTAGCCACAGATGCGGGCGCGGCTGTGCCGCACGGCACCTCGACCCCGCCTCGTTTGAACTACCTACCGGTAGGTAGGCTGCTCCCCGTGAGCACCGCCCGCGCCCTCGAGCGGGATACCGACGAGCGGGTCAACTGGCCTGCGTCGATCCCGATGTTCCTGGTCCACGCCGCCTGCCTGCTGGCCATCGTCACCGGTGTGACCTGGCAGTCGCTGGTCCTGTGCTTCGTCCTCTACTACGGCCGGATGTGGTTCATCACCGCCGGCTACCACCGGTACTTCTCGCACCGGTCGTACAAGACGAGCCGCTGGTTCCAGTTCGTGCTCGCCTTCGGCGGCGGGATGTCGGCCCAGAAGGGCGCCCTCTGGTGGGCCAGCCACCACCGCGACCACCACCGCTTCAGCGACACCGAGCGCGACGTCCACTCGCCGCTCAAGGGCTTCTGGTGGAGCCACATCGGCTGGATCCTCTGCGACAAGCACAAGGGCTGGGACCCGGACTCGATCAAGGACTTCAACAAGTTCCCCGAGCTGCGGTTCCTCACCAAGCACGACTGGATCCCGCCGTGGACCCTCGGCGTGGCCTCGTACTTCATCGCCGGCTGGCCGGGCGTCGTGGTCGGGTTCCTGTGGTCGACCGTCCTGCTGTGGCACGGCACCTTCACGGTGAACTCGCTCGCCCACGTGATGGGCCGGCGCCGCTACGCCACCACCGACACCAGCCGGAACTCGGCCCTGATCGCACTGTGGACCGGCGGCGAGGGCTGGCACAACAACCACCACTACTACCAGGCGTCGGCCCGCAACGGCTTCTTCTGGTGGGAGTACGACCCGACCTACTACGCCCTCAAGGTGCTGTCGTGGTTCGGCATCGTGCGGGACCTCAAGACGCCGCCGGCCCGGGTGCTCAACGGCGCCAAGGTCCGCGAGGGCAGCTTCGACGTGGGCATGTTCAAGGCCCACTGGGGCAAGGCCACCGCGGCCGTCTCGGCCCACACCCGCAAGACGTCGTCGTCCGTCGAGGACGCCGAGGAGCTCACCCGCCGCGAAGCGCTGGCCGACCAGGTCCACGCCAGCCGTGAGGCGTTGGAGGAGTCCGTCCGCAACGCCATGCAGGCCGCCGAAGAGCTCGCCCAGCTCCACCGCAAGCAACGCGCCGGCGCCCGCTAGCGCCCACCGCCGACCCCGCCGCCTCCAGCTTTGAGCGATTGACCACCACAGTCGTGGTCATTCGCTCAAAGCTCGCGACCGAGGCCGAGTCTCCTACTGCAGGCCGGCGTTGAGCTTGTCGAGGGCCTGCTCCTCGGTGACGTCGAGGGCGAAGCTGAGCTCGGACACGAGGATGCCCCGGGCCCGCTCGAGCATCGACTTCTCGGCCGTCGACAGGCCCTTGCC
>JBQGCF010000179.1:0-11164 GCA_052038315.1 Iamia sp. | reverse complement strand
CGACGACGCCCCGATCGAGTGGGTCCACCGCGACGACCGCTTCGGCGAGAAGCTGGCCACGCCCGACACCTCGATCGCCGACCTGATCGGCGAGGTCGACCCCATCAAGGTGGCCGAGGGCCGCTACCTGGCCGACGAGCTCACGCTGCACTACGGCCTGGTGCCCCGCACCAACCGCGGCATCTTCGCCATCAACGAGCTGCCCGACCTCTCCGAGCGGATCCAGGTCGGCCTGCTCAACGTGCTGGAGGAGCGGGACATCCAGATCCGGGGCTACAAGGTCCGGCTCCCGCTCGACGTGCTGCTCGTCGCCTCGGCCAACCCCGAGGACTACACGAACCGGGGTCGCATCATCACCCCGCTCAAGGACCGCTTCGGCGCCCAGATCCGCACCCACTACCCGCTCGAGGTCGACACCGAGGTCACCATCGCCCAGCAGGAGGCCCGGCCCTTCGAGGTCGAGGGGGTCGACGTGCGGGTGCCCGCGTGGATGGACGAGATCGTCGCCACCTTCAGCCACATGGCCCGGGGGTCGAGCAACATCAGCCAGCGCTCGGGCGTGTCGGTCCGCCTCACGGTCACCAACCGGGAGACGATGGTGGCCAACGCCGTGCGCCGGTCGCTCCGGCTCGGCGAGGACGTGGTGGCCCCCCGGGTCAGCGACCTCGACGCCCTGGCCGCCTCCACCATGGGCAAGGTCGAGGTCGAGTCCTTCGAGGAGGGACGCGAGGGCGACATCGTCGGCAAGCTGCTCAAGCAGGCCGTGCTGACCGTCTTCCGCGACCGGGTCGGCACCGGCGTGGCCGGTCCGGTCGTCGACTCCTTCGACGACGGCGAGGTGCTGCACACCGGCGAGGACGTCACCGTCGCCGACTACGAGGCCCGTCTCGCCGAGCGGCCCGGGCTGGCCGAGATCGTCGACGAGCTGGCCGGCGAGGGCGCCACTCCCGCCGAGCGGGCCAGCGCCACCGAGCTGGTCCTCGAGGGCCTCCACCTCTCCAAGCGCCTCAACAAGGACGCTGTCGGCCCCAGGGCCACCTACCGCAGCCGCTGAACGCGACCCCGGCGGGCGCCGTAGCTACTTCGCCCAGGGCTTGGCGCAGTCCCAGACGGCGCTGAGGGCGTCGACGCCGGACTCCCAGGCGTCGGGGTCGTCGGCCCGGCAGCGCACGTCGGTCACCAGGGCTCCCCACGCCGGCTCGAAGGTGAGCTCGCCGCCGGTGGCGGCGTTGGGGTTGTCGGGCTCGATCAGGGTCACGCTGACCCCGGCGTAGAGCAGCTGGGCGGCGACCACGGCGGCGAGCAGCCGGGGCCGGGGCACGTCGGCCAGGGCCCGGGCGAGGAGGAGGGCGAGGCCGACGAGGGTCGGCAGCAGGTGGCCCATCTTCCACGGGAAGCGGAGGAAGAGGACCTGCGAGACGACGACGGTCGCCAGCCCCAGCCGCACCAGCCAGTCGGACCGCCACCGCAGCAGCGCCCGGCCCAGGGCGGGGAGGGCGAGCAGCAGGACGGCGGCGGCGAAGGGGCCGACGAAGTAGAGGTCCTTCACCAGGAAGCGGCCGACCTGGACGAAGAAGGACGAGGTGGGCACGTCGTTCTGGGCGAAGGCCAGCGACGAGTCGGCCGCCCGGTAGGACGGGACGTAGAGCAGCCCGCCGACGACGGCGGCCGTGGCCCCGGCGGCGAGGGCGTGGAGGCGTCGCTCGCGTCCGGGTTCGAGGAGGTGGGCCAGCACCAGCCCGACGACGAGGAAGGCGGTCGACGAGCGGCACCCGATGGCCAGCCCGGCCAGGGCCCCGGCGGCGACCGCCCCACCCCACGACGGCCGGGCCCGCAGCACGAGGGCGGCGCCGGCCCACAGGGCGAGGGCCCACAGGAAGTCGACGGTGGAGGTGGCGGCGACGAGGAACCAGGGGTTGGCCACGACCACGGCGACCGCCAGCTCGGCCCGGCGGACCCCCTCCCGCCGGAGCAGGGCGACGAGCACGACGACCAGGGCGGCGGCCGCGGCCAGCGAGCCGAGGTTGGGCCCGACGGTGCCGGCGATCCGCTCGAGCACGCCGACCAGCGTCTCGTGGACCGGTGCACCCGGGGCCCGGCTCGGCATGTACCGCCCGTCCCGCACGATCGACCGTCCGGAGCGGATCACCGCCCCCACGTCGAGGTCGGTCCCGGGCCCGAGGAGGGCCATCGGCGCCGCGGCCACGGCCACGACCACCCCGGCGACGACCCACCTCCGGTCCACCGGCGCGGCGACGGGCGCGGCGGAGGGGGCGGTCACCGCCCCATCCTGGTCCCGCCCTCGCCCAACCCCCGAACTTTGAGCGCCTGACATCGAATGGCGAGGTCAGCCGCTCAAAGTTCGGCGGTGAGGAGCCTCAGGCCACGGAGACGAGGCGGTCGACGGCGTCGGGGGCGAGGACCTCATCGATCACCAGGCAGGCGGCGCCGATGATCCCGGCCCGTTCGCCGCCCACGGCCGGGACGATGCGCAGGTTGGCCGTGGCCAGGGGGAGCGAGCGGCGGTAGACGACCTCCCGCACGCCGGCGAGGAGCGGGTCACCGGCGTCGGCCAGCGAACCGCCGATCACGATCACGCTCGGGTTGAGCAGGCTCACCGCCGAGGCCAGCACCTCGCCGATCACCCGGCCGGCCTGGCGCACCTCCTGGAGGGCCTCGACCGACCCGGACCGGACCAGCTCCACCACCTCGCGGCTCCCGGTCGGGCCGGCCCCGTCGGACCCCGGCGACCGCAGCCGGGCGGCGACCGCGGCCCCGCTGGCGATGGCCTCCAGGCAGCCGTGGTTGCCACAGCGGCAGAGGACGTCGGCGCCGCCGGGGACCTGGATGTGGCCCATGTCGCCGGCGGCCCCGTCGGCGCCGCGGTGGAGGGCGCCGTGGCTGACGATGCCCGAGCCGATGCCGGTGGCGACCTTGACGAACAGCAGCTGGTCGACGGCGGGGAAGCCGAGGAAGCGCTCGCCCAGGGCCATCACGTTCACGTCGTTGTCGACCACGACGACGGCGCCCAGCGCGGCGCCGACGTAGGCCGGCACGTCGAAGCCGTCCCACCCGGGCATGATCGGCGGGTTCCGGGGCGTGCCGGTGGCGAACTCGACCGGGCCGGGCAGGCCGATGCCCACACCGACCAGGTCGCCCGGCTGGCGGCCCAGCTCGCCGAGCAGCGACCGGCCCCGCTCGACGGCCCAGGTGAGCACCGCCTCGGGGCCGAGCGAGATGTCCATCTCGTGGCGGTCCTCGACCAGCACGGTGGCGGCCAGGTCGGTGAGGCCGAGGCGGATGTGGGTGGCGCCCACGTCGACGGCCAGGGCGACCCGGGCGCCGGGGTTGAAGGCCAGCTGGGCGGGGGGCCGCCCGCCGGTGGAGGCGGCCTCGCCCACCGAGCCGACCAACGAGGCGGCCACCAGGGCGTCGACCCGCTGGGCCACCGCCGAGCGGCCGAGGCCGGTCATGGCGGCCAGCTCGCTCCGGGTCCGGGGGACGCCGTCGCGGAGGATCTGGAGGAGGGAGCCGGCGCCGTCGCCGGGGCGGACCGTCGCCACCCGGCCAGTGAACCACACTTTCGCGAGCCTGTGACCAGGCTTCTGCCGATCTTCGGAGAACTTACGCTTTACAAACGGCAGAAGATCGGGCACCATCTGCCCCCGTGCCGTCCGTCACCTCCACGCCGTACCGCGCCGGGATCGTCGGCACCGGCTTCATGGGCACCGTCCACAGCCGGGCGGTGCGGGCCAGCGGCGGCGAGGTCGCCGGTCTGGTGGGGTCGAGCCCCGAGCGGGGGGCGGCGGCCGCCGCCGAGATGGGGACCAAGGCCTACGACGACCTCGACGCCCTGCTCGCCGATCCGTCGATCACCGTCGTCCACGTCTGCACGCCCAACCACCTGCACGCCACCGCGGCCACGGCCGCCATCGCCGCCGGCAAGCACGTCGTCTGCGAGAAGCCCCTCGCCACGACCCTCGCCGACGCCACCGCCATGGAGGCCGACGCCGACGGGGCCGGCGTGGTCGCCACCGTCCCGTTCGTCTACCGCTTCCACCCGATGGTGCGGGAGGCCCGGGCGCGCATCGCGGCCGGTGACCTCGGGCGGGTGACCCTGGCCCACGGCGGCTACTTCCAGGACTGGCTGGCCCGGCCGAGCGACGACAGCTGGCGGGTCGACCCCGAGCAGGGCGGCGCCACCCGGGCCTTCGGCGACGTCGGCTCCCACTGGTGCGACCTGCTCGAGTTCCTGACCGGCGCCCGCATCACCGCCCTCTCGGCCCGGCTCGTCACCGCCATCGCCGACCGCGCCTCGGGGCCGGTCGCCACCGACGACATCGCCACCCTCTCCTTCGAGGCCACCGGCGGGCTGGTCGGCACCGCGGTCGTCAGCCAGGTGTCGCCCGGGCGCAAGAACCGTCTGGCCATCGAGGTCTCCGGGCTGGAGGGCTCGCTGGCCTTCGACCAGGAGGAGCCGGAGCGGCTGTGGGTCGGCGGGCTGGAGGCCAACCAGGTCCTGCTGCGCGACCCGGCCACCGCCAGCGCCGCGGCCAAGCCCTACTCGTCGCTGCCGGCCGGGCACCCGCAGGGCTACCAGGACTGCTTCACGCACTTCGTGCGGGACACGGCGTCCGCCATCGCCGGTTCGGACGTGGATGGCCTCCCGACGTTCGCCGACGGTCGGCGGGCCGCCGCCCGGGCCGAGGCGGTGGTGGCCTCGGCCAGGGCCGGCACGTGGGTCGAGGTCCCCTCATGAGCACGCCGCTGGTCGCCCTGCGCGGCGTGGGCAAGTCGTTCTCCGGCGTGCCCGTGCTGACCGGGATCGACCTGGAGCTGCGGGCCGGCGAGGTCCACGCCCTCGTCGGTGAGAACGGCGCCGGCAAGTCGACGCTGATGAAGATCCTGGCCGGCGTCCACCAGGCCGACACCGGCACGGTCGAGCTGGCCGGCCGGCCCGTCTCCTTCGCCCACCCGCAGCAGGCCCAGAAGGCCGGCATCGCCACCGTCTTCCAGGAGTTCAACCTCCTCCCCGAGCGGACCGTGGCCGAGAACGTCTTCCTCGGGCGCGAGCCCCGGCGGTTCGGCCTGGTCGACGGGAAGGCGATGGTCCGCCGCACCGCCGAGGTCCTCGACGGGCTCGGCGTCCACGGCCTCTCGCCCCGGGCCAAGGTCGGCACCCTCACCGTCGCCCACCAGCAGGTGGTCGAGATCGCCAAGGCCGTCTCGACCGACGCGCAGGTCGTCTCGATGGACGAGCCCACCGCGGCCCTGGCCGACGCCGAGGTCGAGCTGCTCTACCGCCTCGTCCGTGGGCTGGCGGAGCGGGGCGTCGCCGTCCTGTACGTCTCGCACCGCCTGCGGGAGATCTTCGACCTGAGCGATCGCACGACGGTCCTGAAGGACGGGCGCCTGGTCACCACCGTCGAGACCGCCTCGATCGACAGCACCGAGCTGGTGCGGCTGATGGTCGGGCGCGACCTGGGCCAGTACTTCCCGCCGCCGGCTCCCGGCACGGCGCCGGGCGACGTGCTGCTGCGCCTGAGCGGCGCCGGCAACGAGACGGTCGACGGCATCGACCTCGAGGTCCGGGCCGGCGAGATCGTCGGGCTGGCCGGGCTGCAGGGCAGCGGGCGCAGCGAGATCGGGCTCGGCACCTTCGGCGTCGCCCCCTTCACCCGGGGCACGGTCGAGGTCGGCGGCAAGGTCCACCGGCCCAGCCCGTCGCGGTCGGCCCGGGCCGGCGTGGCGCTCGTGTCGGAGGACCGCAAGGCCGAGGGGCTGGCCCTCAACCAGCGCGTCTCGGCCAACGCCCGGCTGGTGCTCGACGGCGCCTTCGGCCGCTCCGCCCGCCGCCGGTCCAAGGCGATCCCCGAGGTCCTGGAGTCGGTCCAGCTGGTCGCCCGCAGCCGGGACCCCGAGGTCCGCTTCCTGTCCGGCGGCAACCAGCAGAAGGTCGTGCTGGCCAAGTGGCTGGCCACCGAGCCGTCGGTGATCGTGCTCGACGAGCCGACCCGTGGCATCGACGTCGGTGCCCGCCGAGCCATCTACGAGGTCATGCGGGACCTGGTCGCCGGGGGTGCCGCCATCCTGATGATCTCCTCCGAGCTCCCCGAGCTGATCGGCATGGCCGACCGCATCGTCGTGCTCCACGAGGGGCGCATCGCCGGCGAGCTGCCCGGTGGCCTCGACACGTCCGAGGAGGACGTCATGGCCCTGGCCACCGGCCACGCCTCGCCGAGCCCCGAGGAGGTGCCGGCATGACCGTCGCCCTCGATGCCCCTCCGGCCCGCCGGCGCGTCCAGCTCGACGCCACCAAGATCGTCTTCCTCGCCTGGATCGCCACCTTCGTGATCGGGGCGATCCTCGTGAACCGGGACGGCGGCAACCTGATGTCGCAGGCGAACCTGGTCAAGATGCTCACGGGCATGAGCCTGCTGGGCTTCGTGGCCATCGGGCAGACGCTCGCCATCCTGTGCCGTTCGCTCGACCTGTCGGTGGGCTACGTCGTCGCCTGGTCGAGCCTGGTGGTCGCCACCCAGATGAAGGGCGACGACGGCCGTCTCGTCCCCGCCGTCGCCCTCGCCCTCGGCATGGCGGTGCTGGTCGGGCTGGCCAACGGGGTGATCATCACCAAGCTCCGGGTCAACCCGTTCATCGCCACCCTCGGCACCGGGCTGATGATCAAGGGCTACCTCGACACCCGGTACAAGGGCCCGGCCGGCTCGGTGCCCGACTCCTTCCAGCAGTTCGGCTACACCCGCTTCGGCGTCGTGCCGGTGTCGACGGTCGTGATGATCGGCCTGGCCGTGGCGGCCACGGTGATCCTGCGCAAGACCGGCCTCGGCTACCGGATGTTCGCCGTCGGCGGCAACGACGAGGTGGCCACCTACTCGGGCATCCGGACGCACCGGACCCTGATCGCCGCCCATGTCCTGTGCTCGCTGGCCGCCGGGGTGGCCGGGCTGCTGATCGCCGCCCGCTACGGCACCGGCGACGCCCGGGTCTACGACGACGGGCTCGACCTCGACTCGATCGCCGCCGTCGTCCTCGGCGGCACGCTCCTGATGGGCGGACGGGGCTCGGTCGCCGGCACCGTCGCCGGGGTCGGCATCCTCGCCGTGCTCGACACCGTGTTCGACGCCCTCCAGGTCGACCCGTTCTTCAAGGACGTCCTCCGGGGCACGGTGATCATCGTCGCCGTCGCCCTCTACGCCCGGCGCCAGATCGACCGCCGCTCGGCGCGCCAGCGCTTCACCAAGGCCGGGGAGGCGCGATGAGCGACACCACCCAGCCCTCGCCGTCGCTGGCCAAGGTCCCCCCCACCCACGTGCCGGCCCCGGACACTTCGTTGGCCGCGGTGGCGCCGCCGGGCCGCGAGCGCCGTGCGGCCGGCACGTGGACGGTCTACGTCCTGCTCGGGGTCATCCTCGGCTGGATCTGGTTCCTCGACCACGACTTCGTCGAGCCCGTCACCCTGATGGCCTTCGTCAAGAAGGCGGCGCCGCTGCTGATCCTGGCCGCCGGCCAGTACTTCGTGATCGTCGCCGGCGAGTTCGACCTGTCCGTCGGCTCGCTGGTCGGCGCCCAGGTGGTGATCGCCGCCCAGCTGCTCGACGGCGAGGACTCGCGCACCTGGTGGGTCATGGGCGTGATGGTCCTCTTCGGCCTGCTGATCGGCCTGGTCAACGGGCTGATCGTCACCGTGTTCAAGGTCCCGTCGTTCATCACGACGCTCGGCATGATGCTCGTCCTCTTCGGCGCCATCCGGCGCTGGACCGGCGGCGCCCCCACCGGCGAGCTCTCGGAGAGCTTCCGGAGGTGGGGCCGGGGCGGGATCGAGACCGAGGTGCTCGGCGTGCGCCAGGTGCCGTGGTCGGTGCTGATCGCCATCGCCGTCGGGGTGATCGCCATCTTGGTCATGCGCTCGTCGTTCGGCCGCACCCTCGTCGCCCTGGGCGACAACCCGGTGGCGGCCCGCTTCTCGGCGGTCAAGGTCGAGCGCACCCGCATCGCCGCCTTCGTCCTCTCCAGCCTCTCGGCCACGGTGGCCGGCATCCTCATCGGCGGCTTCGGCGGGCTGACCGCCCGGGTGGGCGACGGCCTGGAGTTCACGGCGATCACGGCGGTGGTCCTCGGCGGGGTGGTCCTCGGCGGCGGGCGGGGCTCGGTCCTCGCCGCCATGGCCGGGGGCCTCACCCTGGAGGCGGTCTTCCGCCTCTTCCGACAGCTCGAGTGGGAGACCACCTGGCAGCCGACCGTGCAGGGCGTGATCATCGTCGCTGCCGTCGCCTACGCCAGCTGGCGCCCCTCGCTCCGCGTGCCGTCCTGGACGCGGCGAACCAACCCAGGGGGCGACCCCGCAGGAGGAGAACGATGAGACGAACCACCCGCTTCTGCGCGGTCCTGGCCGCTGCCGCCCTGGTGCTGGGAGCGTGCACGTCCGACGACCCCGACGACGCCGTCGACGCCGACAGCGAGCAGGGCACCGAGAGCACCGAGGGGTCCGAGGGCGGCTCCGACGGAGGCTCGGAGGGCGCGGCCGAGGGCGAGTTCTTCGTCCAGGCCGACTACGAGGCCCAGCTGGCCCAGCGCGACGTCGAGCCCGAGGGCGACGCCGAGGAGCCCTGGCTCCAGGCGATCGAGCCCGAGGAGGTCGAGACCACCGACTTCGCCCTGGACGGTCCCGGCGACCTCTGCTTCTCCAACGCCTCGGTGTCGAACCCGTGGCGCCAGACCGGCTGGATCACGATGCAGCAGCAGGTCGAGGTCCTGACCGAGGAGGGCGTGATCGGTGACTTCCAGGTCGCCGACGCGGCCGACGACGACAACAAGCAGATCTCGGACATCGAGGCGTTCGTCGACTCCGGCGAGTGCGATGCCCTGATCATCTCGCCGTCGACCACGGCCACGCTGACCCCGGCCGTCGAGGCCGCCTGCGAGTCGGGCATCCCGGTCATCGTCTTCGACCGCGGCGTCAACACCGACTGCATGGTCACCTTCATCCACCCGATCGGCGGCTACGCCTACGGGGCCGACGGCGCCGAGTTCCTCGTCGAGAACCTCGAGCCGGGCTCGACGGTGCTGGCCCTGCGCATCCTCCCCGGCGTGGACGTGCTGGAGAACCGCTGGGCCGCGGCCCAGGAGATCTTCGCCGACAGCGAGCTGGAGATCCTGGGTGACGAGTTCACCGAGGGCGACGGCGCCAACATCAAGGACATCGTCACCCAGTACCTGGAGCGGGGCGACGTCGACGGCATCTGGATGGACGCCGGTGACGGCGCCGTCTCGGCCCTCGAGGCCTTCGAGGACGCCGGCGCCGACTACCCGGTGTTCGTGGGCGAGGACGAGCTGAGCTTCCTCCGCAAGTGGGAGGAGACCGGCATCACCGCCATCGCCCCCGTGTACTCCAACTTCCAGTGGCGCACGCCGATCCTGGCCGCCCAGAAGATCTGGGCCGGCGAGCCGGTGCCGAGCGAGTGGGTCCTGCCCCAGTCGCCCATCACCGAGGACGACCTGGCCGAGTACCTGGAGCGCAACGAGGACATGCCGTCGCTCCACTACGCCAAGTTCGGTGGCGAGGACCTCCCCGGCTTCCCCGAGGCCTGGCAGGACCGGTAGGAGGGGGATCAGCGTGGCCCGCCCCATCGGCGTCAACACCTGGGTGTGGACGTCACCGCTCACCGACGAGCGGCTGGGCACGCTGGCCCCGCGGGTCCGCGACTGGGGGTTCGACGTGATCGAGCTCCCGGTCGAGGACCCCGACGACTGGGACCCGGCCCGGGCCGCCGACCTGCTCGGCGAGCTCGGGCTGGGTGCGACCGTCTCGCTGGTCATGGGCCACGGGCGCGAGCTGGTGGCCACCGATGCTGCGGCGGTGGCCGCCACCCAGGCCTACCTCCGCCGGGTCGTCGACGCCGCCGCTCGTGTCGGGGCGACGGTGATCGGCGGCCCGGCCTACGCCTCGGTCGGGCGGACCTGGCGGATGTCCGACTCCGAGCGGGCCGCGGCCTACGCCGAGCTGGCGACGAACCTCGCGCCGGTCTGCTCGTATGCGGCGGAACGAGGGGTGCGGGTCGGCGTCGAGGCGCTCAACCGCTACGAGACCAGCCTGCTCAACACCGTCGACCAGGCGCTGGAGGCCATCGCCCCGCTGCCGGCCGAGGGCTGCGGCCTGATGCTCGACGTGTACCACATGAACATCGAGGAGACGTCGGTCCCGGCGGCCATCGAGCGGGCCGGCGAGCGCATCGTCCACGTCCAGGTGTGCGGCAACCACCGGGGCACGCCGGGCGACGACCACCTCGACTGGCCGGCGATCTTCGCCGCCCTCGACGGCACCGGCTACGACGGCCCGGTCTGCATCGAGTCGTTCACCGGTGACAACGCCACCATCGCCACGGCAGCATCCATCTGGCGGCCGCTGGCCCCGACCCAAGACGCGCTCGCAGTGGACGGGCTCGCCTTCCTGAAGAGGTTCTGCTCATGACCCGCCCCGTCACCCTGTTCACCGGCCAGTGGGCCGACCTGCCCTTCACCGAGGTGGCCCGGCTGGCGGGGGAGTGGGGCTACGACGGCCTCGAGGTCGCCTGCTGGGGCGACCACCTCGACGTCTGGCGGGCCGCCGAGGACGACGACTACGTCGCCTCGCGCCTGTCGATCCTGGAGGAGAACGGGCTCGGCCTCTGGGCCATCTCCAACCACCTCAAGGGCCAGGCGGTGTGCGACGACCCGATCGACGCCCGCCACCGCGACATGCTCCCCGACCGCATCTGGGGCGACGGGGGCCCGGAGGGCGTCCGCCAGCGGGCCGCCGAGGAGATGAAGGTGACGGCCCGGGCCGCCCAGCGGCTCGGCGTCGACACCGTCGTCGGCTTCACCGGATCGTCGATCTGGAAGTACGTCGCCATGTTCCCGCCGGCCACGCCGGACATGATCGCCGCCGGCTACCAGGACTTCGCCGACCGCTGGAACCCGATCATGGACGTCTTCGAGGAGTGCGGCGTGCGCTTCGCCCTCGAGGTCCACCCGTCCGAGATCGCCTACGACTTCTACAGCACCGAGGCCACGCTGGAGGCGATCGGCCACCGGGAGTCGTTCGGGCTCAAAAGGGACCCGAGCCACAAGGGCTGGCAGGACAACCACCCCGTGGGCTTCAAGCACC
>JBQGCF010000178.1:0-2175 GCA_052038315.1 Iamia sp. | reverse complement strand
GTCTCGACGATCTTGGCCGTGCACAGCAGGGCGCCCTGCTCGCCGTGGAGGAACTGCGACAGCATCCAGTTCTGGCTCTGGACGCCCAGCTCCATCCACTCCTTGTCGCCCCACGTGGCGAACGGCGTGTCGCTCAGGTCGGCGTTCGGGTCGAGGCCGAGACCGGCCGCCGCGTTGGCGGCCACCACGGCCTCCTGGTCGACGTCGATCGACCAGTCGAGATCGGTCTGGCCGTTCCACTGCGAGGTCTTGGCCTTCTCGTAGAGCTTGTCGAGCGGCTTGCGCTCGCCCTTGGTGTAGTTCCACGTGAAGATGGCGTCGGCGTTGTCGGTGACCGAGCGGATCGTGGCGTGCACGTCGGTGTTGCTGATCGCCAGGATCTCGGCCAGGTCGTTGGCGTCGGCCCGGCCGATGATCTCCTGCATCGAGGACATCTCGACAGCGTCCGGGGTGGGCTCGGTGGTGGTCATCGGTGGATCTCCTGAGGTGCAGGTGCAGGGGTCGGCACGAGGGCGGGGGCGAGGTAGCGGTCGATCAGGCGGGCGCAGACGGCCCGGTCGGTCAGGTCCCACGCCGGCGTGGGGTTGACCAGGGCGGAGAGGAACAGGCGGGCGCACCACTCGGCCGCCCAGCTGGCGTCGTCGGGGTGACCGTCGGCCAGGAAGCGGACGAGGTGAGGGGCGACGGCCCGGCTGACCAGGCGCAGCAGGTGGTCCATGGCGCCGAAGCCGAGGACGGGGACGGCCAGCTCGGGTTCGTGGTCGAGCACGAAGCGGATGGCGCCGTGCCCGGCGAGGTGGACCGCGGCGGCGTGGAGGGCATCGGTCAGGGCGGTGGGCAGGTCGTCGGCGGCGTCGCAGGCGTCGGTGGCCACGGCGAGGAAGCGGGCCACCTCCCGGTGCGCCAGCAGCCCGAACAGCTCGTCCTTCCCGCCCGGGAAGGTGCGGTACAGCGTGGCCCGGCTCATCCCGGCCGTCTTGGCCACGTCGCCGAGGGTGGTCTTGGCCACGCCCCAGCGGGCGACCAGCTCGACGGCGGCGTCGAGGGCCCGCTCCTGGGCCGCCGTCGTCACCACCGCGGTCTCGGTCACCAGCGAGACACTACGACGATCCGTGTCTCACTGCAACGATCCCACCCCCGAACCTTGTACGGCATCTACCTATATGAGGTAGATGCCGTACAAAGTTCGGGTGGGCGGGCGAGCGGGGGGTCAGGGGGTGGGCGGGGGGAGGACGATCCCGGCGAGGAGGTGGTGGCGGACGAGACGGCGGACCTGGGTGGGGTCGGCCAGGTCCCAGGAGCCGCCGGCCATCAGGAGGGACAGGACGTTGCGGGCCAGGAAGTCGGCGGCGTCGTCGGGGTCGGTGCCCGGGACCAGGTCGGCGGTCTCGATGTAGGGCCGGAGGTGGTCGCGGACGGTCGCCTGGACCAGCGGGGCGCTCTGGCTGAGGTGCGGGAGGAGCCGCTCGGGCTCGGTGTCGACGACCTTCTGGAGCACGGCGTGCTCGGCCATCAGGGCCCGGCCCCGGATGATCCCCTGCTCCAGCCGGGTCGGCAGGTCGTCGATCCCCTCCAGCTCGCCGACCAGGACGATGAAGTAGCGGGCGACCTCCCAGGTCACCGCCTCGGCGGTCAGCTGCTCCTTGCCCCCCGGGAAGTGGCGGTAGATCGTGGCCCGGCCGACCCCGGCGCGGCGGGCCACCTCCTCGACGCTCAGCCGGCCCAGCCCCACCTCCCCCGCCTCCTCGACGGCGGCGGCCAGGATCCGGGTCCGGACCTCGTCGCCCTGGACCGGCACCTACCGGGCCGGGGTGTCGAGCCGGGGGTCGCCGGGGGCGGGCTCGTCGTCGGGATCGGGATCGTCGAGGCCGGGGGCGTCGTCGGGGTGGCGCTGGCCCCGCTCCCGGGCCGCCCGCCGCAGGATCAGCGGGTAGCCGCCCACGGCGATGATCGTGAAGATGGCCCACTGCACGGCGTAGCTGAGGTGCGGGCCCTCGTCGTTGACCACCGGCGGGTCGAGGAGCTGCGGCGACGGGTCGGGGGCGCCGGCCTCGGCCGCGGTCAGCTGGATCCAGACCGGCAGCAGGTCGCCCACGACCAGCTGGTCCAGCCCGTCGAGGTCGACCCGGGCCCGGCTGGTCAGCGTGCCGCCGGGCGGATAGGTGGCCCCCAAGG
>JBQGCF010000177.1:0-24903 GCA_052038315.1 Iamia sp. | reverse complement strand
CCGCCGGCCCCGGTGACCAGCACGGTGCGACCGGTGAGGTAGTCGGCGATGGCGTCGATGTCGATGTCGGCCTGGCCCCGGCCGAGGAGGTCCTCCTCGGCGAGGGGCCGGATGTCGTCGACGGCCACGTCGTCGCCGAACAGGTCGTCGATCGACGGGAGGATCAGCACCTGGAGCCCGGCGGCGTCGGCCCGGGCGCTCAGCGAGCGGAGGGCCTTGGGGCTGGCGCTGGGCACGGCGATGAGGACCGTCGTGGCGCCGGTGCGGCGGGCGGTCGCCTCGAGGTCGTCGCTCGACCCCGACACCGGGAGGCCCTGGACGCGCAGCCGGCGCTTGCCGGGGTCGTCGTCGAGGATGGCCACCGGGCGGAACGGGCCGTCGGTGGTCCGCATCAGCTGGCCGACGATCTGGGTGCCGGCCTCACCGGCGCCGACGACGATCAGCGGCGGCGCCCCCGACGAGCGCTGGCGGATGCGGCGCTCCTGGTCGGCCCGCCAGATCCAGCGGACGACCGACATCAGGAACAGGGCCAGGACGCCGAACGAGAGCGACACCGAGCGGGGGATGGAGGCGTCGAGGAAGGTCTCGTTGGCCAGGGCGGTCAGCAGCACCGTGGCCGCCGTCGTCTTGGCCAGCCCGAGCGCCTCGTCGAAGGAGGCGGGCCGGTAGTGCCGGACGTAGATGCCGGTCAGCGCACCGATCGCCAGCTGGGCGCTGGCCGCGAACAGCGTGGCCCGGTCGGCCTCGGCGGTGGCCACCGCCGGCACGTCCATGTCGAAGCGCAGCCAGAGGCCCAGCTGCACCGCGGCCGCGACGCAGACGGCGTCCGCCGCTGCGACCAGAACGGTGCGCAGCACTGACCTCGTCCACAGCCGCAGCCGCTGGGATTCGTCATCCAACATCTCGGTTGTCCCCCTGCTCCCGGGGGCCGTCCCCCATGCGGAACCCGGGCGACGGGCAGCGTAGCGCAGGGGTGTCCGGGAGCCGCTGATCCAGACCGTCCATGCCGGGAACGAGGATACCGACGGCTCCACCCGTTCGGGTGCATGGTCCGACCGGCCGGTCGTGACTAGCGGGAGGCCAGCACCACCTGGAGGGCGAAGGCCACGAGGATGGCGAGGCCGCAGAGGAGGGCGGCGGCGATCAGGCGGCGGGTGCTCATGGCGCCCGGAGGATAGGTCGCACTGTGCTCTGGAGGGGCATGCCGGGCGCGTTGGTAGGGTCGCCGCATGGCCTCTGATCAGCACGAGCTCGTCATCATCGGCGGTGGTCCGGGTGGGTACGCCGCCGCCCTCTACGGCGCCGCCGCCGGGCTGGACGTGGCCATCATCGAGAACCGCAAGATGGGCGGCACGTGCCTCAACCGGGGTTGCATCCCGGCCAAGGAGCTGCTGCAGACCGCCGAGGTCGCCCGCACCGTCCGCGAGTCCGATCGCTTCGGCATCTCGTCGGAGGGCGAGATCAAGCTCGACTTCGGCACCTCGACCGACCGCATGTGGTCGGTGGTCGACCAGCTCGTCAGCGGGCTGGGCGGGCTGCTCAAGCGGCGCAAGGTCACCGTCTTCGACGGCACCGGCACGCTGGGTCGTTCGGAGGGGGGCGCCGACAAGGTCGTGACCGTCACGGGTGGCGACGGCGAGACGACCACGATCCAGGCCGAGAACGTCGTCCTGGCCTCGGGCTCGGTGCCCCGCACCATCCCCGGCTTCGACGTGAGCGATCGCATCCTCACCTCCGACGAGGTGTTCCAGCTGGAGGCCCTGCCCGACCGCGTGATCGTCGTCGGCGGTGGCGCCATCGGCTGCGAGTTCGCCTCGACCTTCGTCGACCTCGGCAGCGAGGTGACCATCCTCGAGGCCCTGCCCGCCATCCTCCCCGGCGTCGACGCCGACGTGGTCAAGCTGGTCCACAAGTCGCTCGAGAAGCGGGGCATCACGATCAGGACCGGCGTCAAGGTCACCGGCCAGTCCGAGGTCGACGGTGGCGTGCGGGTCGAGCTGGAGGGCGGCGACAGCGTCGAGGCCGACACCGTCGTCGTGTCGGTCGGCCGCCGGCCGCTCTCGGAGACGCTGGGCCTCGACGGCACCGGCGTCGAGGTCGACGAGCGGGGCTTCGTCAAGGTCGACGAGTGGTGCCGCACCGGCGTCGACGGCGTCTTCGCGGTGGGCGACCTGATCGCCACCCCGGGCCTGGCCCACGTCGCCTACGCCGAGTCGATCCTCGTGATCAAGCAGATCCTGGGCGAGCCGGCCGTCCCGGTCGACTACTCCCGGGTGCCGTGGTGCGTGTACTGCCACCCCGAGGTCGCCTTCGTCGGCCTCACCGAGGAGGCGGCCAAGGCCGCCGGCCACGACGTGGTCGTCTCCAAGCACCGCTGGCCGGGCAACGGCCGGGCCATGATCCTCGGCGAGACCGAGGGCATGGTGAAGGTCATCGCGGCCAAGAACGAGAAGGGCACCGGCGGACAGGTCCTCGGCGTCCACATGGCCGGCCCGTGGGTCACCGAGCAGCTCGGCATGGGCTACCTCTCGGTGAACTGGGAGGCGACGGTGGACGAGATCGCCCAGTTCATCCAGCCCCACCCGAGCCTCTCGGAGAACTTCGGCGAGACCGTCCTCAGCCTAACCGGCCGCGGCCTGCACGGATAGCGCGCTCGGCCGGGTACGGTCGGACCCGAGACGCACCGACGCGCACATAGAGGAGCCAGCACCCCCATGGCCGAGATCCAGATGCCCCAGCTCGGGGAGACCGTCACCGAGGGCACGATCACCAAGTGGCTCAAGTCCGTGGGGGACGAGATCACCGAGGACGAGGCCATCGTCGAGGTCTCGACCGACAAGGTCGACTCGGAGATCCCGTCGCCGGTGAGCGGCACCCTGACCGAGATCAAGGTCGAGGAGGGCGAGACGGTCGACGTCGGTGCCGTCCTGGCCGTGGTGGGCGACGCCCCGGCCGCCGGTGGCGACGCCCCCGCCGAGGAGCCGGCCGAGCAGGCCACCGCGGACGAGCCCGAGGCGGCCGAGGCCCAGGAGGCCGCCGCCGAGGCCGAGGCCGGTGACCCGACCGAGCCCGAGGCCCCCGCCCCCGCCGCCGAGCAGGGCGCCGAGTCCGACGCCTCCGCCGGCACCGGCGCGGGCGGTGGTGACGGCGGCGGTGCTCCCGAGACGCCGGCCCAGCCCGAGCCGGCCCCCGCCCCGGCCGCCGCCGAGGGCGGTGGCGACACCGAGGGCCTGGTGCTCTCGCCGGTGGTCCGCCGGCTGATCAACGAGCACGGCATCGACCCGGCCAGCATCAGCGGGACCGGCGCCGGCGGGCGGATCACCCGCAACGACGTCCTCGCCGCCGTCGAGGGCGGTGGCGGTGGCGGTGCCACCCAGGCCCCCGCCGCCCCGGCCCCGGCGCCCGCCGCCGCAGCGCCCGCCCCGGCTCCGGCCCCGGCGGCCAAGGCGGCCCCCACCCCGCCCAAGGTCGTCCCGGCCACGCCGGGCGAGACCGACACCGCGGTGCCGTTCAACAACATCCGCAAGCGGACCGGCGAGCACATGGTCCGCTCGAAGGCCACCTCGCCCCACGTGTTCACCGTGATGGAGGTCGACCTCGAGGGCGTCGAGAAGGTCCGCCGGGCCCACAAGGACCGGTTCAGGTCCGAGCTGGGCATCAGCCTCACCTACCTGCCGTTCATCTCCCGGGCCCTGGTCGACGCCATCGACGAGTTCCCCCACATGAACGCCAGCGTCGGCGACGGGGAGCTGGTCGTCCACCACCAGGTGAACCTGGGCATCGCCGTCGACCTCGACTACGAGGGCCTGATCGTCCCGGTGATCCACGGCTCGCAGGACCTGCGGCTGCCGGCCATCGCCCAGCGCATCGCCGACCTGGCCGGCAAGGCCCGCACGCGGAAGCTCTCGGCCGACGACATCAGCGGTGGCACCTTCACCATCACCAACGCCGGGGCCTCGGGCACGTTCGTCCAGCTGCCGATCATCAACCAGCCGCAGGTCGCCATCCTCTCCACCGAGGGCGTGACCCGGCGGCCGGTGGTCGTCACCGACAGCGCCGGCAACGAGGCCATCGCCATCCGCTCCATCGGCAACCTGTCGCTGGCCTGGGACCACCGGGCCTTCGACGGGGCCTACGCCGCCGCCTTCCTGCGCCGGGTCGTCGACATCCTGGAGCAGCGCGACTGGGAGGCCGAGCTGTAGTGGACCGCCCGCCCCTCCACATCCGGTGGCTGGGGCGCGTCCGCTACCGGGACGCCCTGGCGCTCCAGAACGGGCTGCACGCCACCCACGGGCACGACCACCTGCTCCTGCTGGAGCACCCGAAGGTCTTCACCCTCGGCATCCGGGCCGACATGGAGCACGTCCTCGTGCCGCCGGCGTCGGTCGGGGCCGAGCTGGAGAAGGCCGACCGGGGTGGTGACGTCACCTACCACGGCCCCGGCCAGCTGGTCGGCTACCCGATCCTGACCGCGGCCGTGGGCGGGGCCCTGCCCGACACCAAGGCCTTCGTGACCTCGGTCGAGCAGCTCGTCATCGACACCCTCGGGGAGCTGGGCCTGCCCGCCGGCCGCCTGCCCGAGTACCCGGGCGTCTGGGTGGGGCTCGACACCCCGGAGCCCCGCAAGATCGCCGCCATCGGCATCCGCCTGACCCGGGGCCGGTCGAAGCACGGCTTCGCCCTCAACGTCGACCCCGACATGTCCATGTTCGAGGCGATCGTCCCGTGCGGCATCGCCGACAAGCCGGTCACGTCGCTGCGGGCCGAGGGCGTCGACGCGTCGATGAAGCAGGTGACCGACATCGTCGCCCGGCTCGCCGCCGAGCGGTGGGGGAGCGGCGGGGTCGACCGGGCCGACGTCGTGTGGAAGGAGCGGTCGTCCGACCTCGCTCCCTTCTCCCGGGGCGAAGGACCTGGCGAGAAGATCCCGGAGGGCTTGGAGACCGCGGCGGCCGAGGGGACGTCGGTGCGGCTGCTCGGGCGGCTGGCCGAGGCCGGGGTGACCCAGGGCGTGGCCATCGCCGAGCGCAAGCCGGAGTGGATGAAGGCCCGCTTCAAGATCACCGACGACTACGTCCGCCTGAAGCGCACGCTGCGCGACCTCCATCTGGTCACGGTGTGCGAGGAGGCCGGCTGCCCCAACATCTTCGAGTGCTGGGCCGACGGCACCGCCACCTTCATGATCAACGGCGAGCGCTGCACCCGGGCGTGCGGCTTCTGCCTGGTCGACACCCGCCACCCCGAGCCCCTCGACCCGGGCGAGCCGGGCCGGGTGGCCGAGGCGGTCGACCGCATGGGCCTGGCCCACGCCGTCGTCACCGCCGTGGCCCGTGACGACCTGGCCGACGGGGGCGCGACCGCCTTCGCCGCCACCGTGCGGGCGATCAAGGCCCGGCGGCCGGGCACCGCCGTCGAGGTGCTGATCCCCGACTGCAAGGGCGACCCCGACGCCCTCCAGGTGATCTTCGACGCCCGTCCCGACGTCCTCAACCACAACATGGAGACGGTCGCCCGGCTCCAGCGAGCGGTCCGGCCGTCGGCGTCCTACGCCCGCAGCCTGAGCGTGCTGGCCCGGGCCAAGGCCGAGGGGCTGACCACCAAGGCCAGCCTGATCGTCGGGCTGGGCGAGACGGTCGACGAGCTGGTCGAGGCGCTGGCCGACCTGGCCGCCATCGGCACCGACATCGTCACGATCGGGCAGTACCTCCGGCCGACCACCCACCACCTCCCGGTGGCCCGCTGGTGGACGCCCGAGGAGCTGGCCGACGTCGCCGCCCGCGGCGAGGCCATGGGCATCGGCCACGTCGAGGCCTCGCCCCTCACCCGCAGCAGCTACCACGCTCGGCAGGCGGCCGAATCGGTGGCCGAGACGCCGGTGGCGATCGGCTGAGCGAGCCGGTCCACCTCCTCTGGACGGGCGGCTGGGACTCGACCTCCCGGCTCCTGGAGCTGACCGTCGAGCACGGCCTGGAGGTCCAGCCCTACTACGCCTACAACGCCGGTCGGGCCAGCGTGGCCCAGGAGCTGGCGGCCCGGCGCGCCGTGCGGGCCGCCCTCGAGGAGCGGTGGCCGGAGGCGGCGGCGCGGATCCGGCCCTCGGTCATCATCGACAAGGACGAGCTGCCCGACGACCCGGCGCTGCGCCGCTCGTTCCAGCGGCTGCTCGCCGCCCACCCGATGGGCGACCAGTACATCTACCTGGCCCTGCTCGCCCGGTCCCTCGGGCTCGACGCCCTCGAGCTCTGCGTGCACCGGGACGACCGGGCCGCCGAGACGCTCCGGCCCCACACCCGGCCGGTCGAGGGGTATCCGACCGAGGCGGTCCGGCTGGGCCCCGAGGCGCCGGCCGAGTACGACGTCTTCCGGCCCTTCGTCCTCCCGCTGCTCGACGTCGCCAAGGTCGCCATGCGCCGCCGGGCCGAGGAGCAGGGCACGATCGCCGCCCTCGAGCGCAGCTGGTCCTGCCACGAGCCCCTGCTCGGCCGGCCGTGCGGGCGCTGCAACCCGTGCCGCACCACCCGCGAGGAGGGCCTGGAGCACCGCACGCCGCCGGTCGCCTCGGCCCGGGCCGGGGCCGCCCTGGCCCGCCACGCCGCCCGCCGCGCCCGCCACCACGCCGGCCGCAACCGGGCCCGCCTGGTGCGGCGGTGGCGCTCCCTGGTGCGCTGACCAGGGCCGGGTAGGTTCGCCTCCGATGGAACGTTCGGTCGGCAGGGGCGTGCGGCTCCGGCGCCTGCTGGGCGGCCGGGAAGGCCGGCCGTCGCGGCTGATCGAGGGCGCGGCGCGGGCGGTGGATGCCCGGTCGGTCCGCAACGCCTGGCCCGAGGGGCCCCGGTGGTGGAACAGCGGGACCCGAAGCCTGGGGCACCGGTTCCGGGCCATCGACGCCTGGTCGCCCTCGTACCTGCGGGGGCTGGCCGCCCAGCGCCGCTTCGTCGGGCCGCGCTTCGACGAGGCCGGTGGCCGGCGCCTGGCCGGCGGGACGCTCGACGCCCGGATCCGGGTCCTCGACCAGAAGCTGGTCACCTACGCCCTGCTGGACCGGCTCGACGTGCCCCACCCCGAGGTCTACGGCGTCTGGCCCGACGCCCGGGAGGTCGACCTGGACGGCCTCCCGGACCGCTTCTGCCTCAAGGCGGCGGACGGGTCGACCGGCCACGGCATCCTCGTGCTGGAGCGGACGGGCCCGGGCACCTACCGCGAGGCGCTGCGCGCGACCACCATGACCGGCGCGGCGATCGTCGCCCACCTGCGGGACGAGGCCGACCGGGCCCGGGTCAGCCGTGAGGTCTTCGCCGAGGCCCGCATCGACACGCCGGCGACGGGCGAGGTGCCGTACGACTGGAAGGCGTACAGCTTCTACGGTGAGATCGGCTGCGTGCTCCAGATGCGGCGCACCCCCGACGAGCGGTCACGTCTGAGGTTCTGGTCGCCGGCCGGCGACGACCTGGGCAAGATCCGCGACCCCGAGCGCTGCGACCCGACCCTGCCGCCCAGCCCCGACCTCGACCGCATGGTCGACATCGCCCGCCGGGTCTCGGAGGCGCTGCCCATGCCGTTCGTCCGGGTCGACATGTTCGCCGGGCCGGCCGGGCCGCTGGTGGGCGAGCTGACCCCGACGCCGGGCGGCCAGCAGATCTTCCGCAAGGCGGTCGACGAGTCGCTGGGGCTGATGTGGGAGGCGGCCGAGCACCGGCTGGTCGCCGACCTCCTCGACCACAAGCGGTTCACGGACTTCCTCGCCGTGACCGACACAACGGGGTGAGCCCCACCGGATCGATGGGGGCTGCCGTCGTGGCCACCGCCCCGGTCCGGGTGGCCGACGTCGGGGGCTGGACCGACACCTGGTTCGCGGCCGAGGGGGCGGTGTGCAACATCGCCGTCGGGCCCGGCGCCCGGGTCGAGGTGCGGCGGCGGGACGACCACGCCGTCGCCCTGGTGCACCCCCAGGTCGAGGACGGGAGCCTGCTGCGGCTGGCGGTCGAGCACGCCGGCGTCGTCGGCGTCGACGTCCACGTGTCGACGGCGGTGCCACCGGGCTCGTCGCTGGGCGGCTCGGCCTCGGTCCTCGTCGCCCTGGTGGCGGCGCTGGCCGCGGTGGCGGGCGAGGACCTGGCCCCCGACGAGGCCGCCCGCCGGGCCCACCACGTCGAGACGGCGGTGGCCGGGCGGGAGAGCGGCGTGCAGGACCACGTGGCCGCCGCCCACGGGGGTGTCTCGTGGATCGAGGTCGGGCCCTTCCCGGCGTGGCGGCGGGCTCCGATCGCGGCCCCGCCCGGGCTGGCCGGCCGGCTGCTGACCGTCCACCTCGGCGGGGCCCACGACAGCTCGGCCCTGCACCGGGGCGTGATCGCCCGGGCCGAGGCCGGCGACGGCCACGTCCACCGGGTCCTGGCCGAGCTGGCCGGCCTGGCCGGTGAGGCCCGCGACCGGCTGGTGGCCGGTGACGTCGACGGCTGGGGCGCGGTGCTGACCGCCGGCACCGAGGCCCAGGCCCGCCTCCACCCCGCACTGGTGGGCGATGACGCCCGGGGCCTCGGCCAGCTGGCCCTGGCCCACGGGGCCGCGGGATGGAAGGTCAACGGCGCCGGCGGGGCCGGTGGCAGCGTCACCCTCGTGGCCCCCGGGGATGCCGGTCGCCGGGCCGCCCTGCTCGCCGCCCTCCCCGCGGGCGCGGCGGTGCTGGACCTGGCCCCGTCCGGGGGCCTGACCATCCGCGAACTGCGACCCTGAGCGGGCGCCTCGCCCGCTCAGGGTCGCAATTTCGGGATCGATCAGCCGGAGCGGGCCTCCGGGTCCTCCCAGTCGCCGTCGCCGTCGTCCCAGTCCTCGTCGTCGACGTCCTCGTCGGCCGGGAGGGGGGCGTCGGCCACCGCGCCGGCCCGCTCGCTGCGGTCCTCGTCGGTGCGGCCCGAGCCCCGGCGGAGGAGACCCCGCTTCGGGCGGTCCTCGTCGGGGGCGTAGGCGTAGGCGTAGGCGGCGTCGCCGTAGGTGTAGGAGTAGGCCTGCTGGGCCTCGAGGCCGTTGAGGACCAGGCCGACCAGCGGGGCGTCGACCTGGCGGATCAGCTCCAGCGACCGGCTCAGGCTGCGCTTGGTCGTGGTGTTCACCGTGGCGACCAGCAGGGTGGCGTCGACGTAGCTGGCCAGGATGACGGCGTCGGCCACCGGCAGCAGCGGCGGGCAGTCGACCAGCACGTAGTCGAAGTGCTCGGCCAGCGTCTCCAGCAGGCCGCCGGCGCGCCGGGTGGCGAGCAGCTCGGACGGGTTGGGCGGGGTGGGGCCGGAGGCGACCACGCTCAGCCGGGGGATGTCG
This sequence comes from Iamia sp., assembly GCA_052038315.1. Classification (GTDB taxonomy): domain Bacteria; phylum Actinomycetota; class Acidimicrobiia; order Acidimicrobiales; family Iamiaceae; genus Iamia. Next base: position 15,588 of record JBQGCF010000177.1, on the reverse strand, counting down.
GGGACCGGCTGGATGACGTCGGCCACCCCGTCGCCGAGGATGGCCGTCGAGAAGCCCACGCGGTTCTCCAACCCGAAGAAGCGGTGGAGGCGGGGCCGCCGCAGGTCGCAGTCGACCAGCACGACCCGGTGCCCGGCCCGGGCCAGGACCACGCCCAGGTTGGACAGCGTGGTGGTCTTGCCCTCGGACGCCGAGGAGCTGGTGACCTGGATGATCCGCACCGGGCGGCCGATGCCGACGAACTGGAGCGAGGTCCGCAGGCTGCGGTACGCCTCGGCGGCCGGGGAGGCCGGGGCGCTGACCGACACCAGCTCGGCCTCGCTGCGGTTCCGCCAGTCCTCGACCAGCGGGACGAGGCCGAGGACGTCGGCCCCACCGGTGACCAGGTCGAGGTCGTCCTTGGTGCGGATGCGGTCGTCGAGGTAGTCGCGGAGGAAGGCCAGGGCGGCGCCCAGCAGCAGGCCGAAGACCAGGGCGATCAGGGTGTTGCGGACCGGGTCGGGGGCGAAGGGCTCGCGGGGCTCGATGGCCTGCGACACCACGGTGCCGCCACCGTCGGCCTGGGCACCGGTGATCGACAGCTGGAGCTGGCCGAGGCGCTGGACGTAGCCGTCCCGCTGGGACTGCAGGGCGACCCGCTGGGCGTCGCGGGTGGCGATCGCCTGGTCGACCTCCTGCTGCTTGCCGATCCGGGCCGGGTCCTCCGGGGCCAGGGCGTTCAGCTCGTCCTGGAGGTCGTTGACCGTCTGCTCGCCCTGCAGCACCTGCTCGTCGATGTCCTGGACCTGGGTCATCAGCACCGCGACGGCGTTCTCCAGCACCTCGATGTTGGCGTCGCGCCGGATGGTGATGGCGACCGAGGCGTAGGTGTTGGCCTCCTCGGCGGCGGTGGCCGGCTTGGTGTCGGTGGCGCTGATGCTGACCACGCTGGTGGCGCCCTTGGCCGAGATCCGGACCGAGGGGGCGTAGCCCAGCTCGTCGCGCACGGCGTCGCGCACCGACCGGGACCGCATGACCTCGACCTCGGTCTGCACCCGCTGGGCCTCGTCGTTGGCGTTGCCGCCCTGCTGCTGCTGGCCGGTGACCAGGTCCTGGGTGCTCTGCCGCTCGAGCAGGACCTCGGCGGTGGCCCGGTACTGCGGGGTCTGGAGCAGGGACAGGACGATGGCGCCGACGATGAAGACGCCCGCCGTGATGGCGATGGTGGCCTTCCGCCGGCGCAGGACGGCCAGGTAGTCGCGCAGGTCCAGCTCCTCCGAGTGGGTCTGGACGTCTGTCATCGGCCGCACCGTACTTGGCTCATGCGGCGTACCCGAAGGTCTCGAGCTCGGGGGCGAGGAGCTCGTCGAGGGCGGCGATGGTGTCGGGGGCCAGCTTGCGCCGGTGATCGCCGGGCGTCACCTGGCGGCGCTTGGCCAGCTGGTCCTCCTGGCGGGGCGGCGGGCGCTCGGCCGTCACGAGCCGGGCCACGACCTCCTCGTCGGCCGGGAGGTCGAGGAAGGCGAGGGTGCGGCGCAGCCAGGCGCCGAGATCGGTGACCAGCTCCTCGTAGGTGGTGAGCAGGGTGCCGGGGACCGGGAGGAGCTCGTCGGCGTAGCGGCGCAGGATCGCCTGGGTGGCCGGGGCCCGCTCGAGCACGAAGGCGTCGATCCCGATCTCCTGGGCCCGGGCCCGGCGCTGCAGGAACTCGGCCCGCTTGGCCGCCCCCGGCGTCTGGTGGCTGGCCGCGATCGAGAAGAACTGCGAGGTCAGGATGTCGCGGGGGTCGCGCACGACGAGCAGCTTGCGGTAGCGCTCCAGGCCGTCGATCCCACCCACGAAGCCGCCGAAGCTGCTGTACAGGTAGCCCTCCGGGTGGAAGGCCCGGGCCAGGGCCGGGTCGAGGACGGTGCCGTGGTCGGCGTAGGGCAGGTCGCTCCAGAAGGCGTAGCCGTTGAGGTGGACGGGCACGAGGCCGACCGGCGCCGAGCAGCGCACGAGCAGGCGGCGGACGTGCTGGGTGGCCGCCTTGTTGAGCGAGAAGTGGAGGATGCTCGGGTGGTTCGACGGGCTCGGGTCGGCCCCTCTCAGCAGGGCCCGCTCGGTGGCGAAGCGGCGGCGGGCCCACGTGCGCTGGAGGGCCGGGCCGGCGACGGGCACCGACTCGACCAGGGGCGCGGCGGTGGTGCGGAGGCGGCGCAGCCGGTTGGCGACGTCCAAGGGGGGATCTCGTTCCTGGGGCCGGGGGAAGTGGTCGACTGTAGCGGTGGGGGTCGGGGGCCCCGGGTGACGCTCGGTAGGGTCTCGACGATGTCCGCCCTCGTCACCACGGCGCGACGGGCGGCGGTCAAGGCCCGCCACGGCGCCCTGCGAGCCCGCAGCTACATCAGCAAGCCCCGCCAGGTCCGCCAGGTCTCGGCGGTGCCGCTCCGGGACCACGAGCCCTGCGCCCGGCCGATCGTCGTGGCCGGCATCCACCGGTCGGGCACCAGCCTCCTGCGCCGGGTGCTCGACAGCCACCCGGCGATCGCCTGCCCGCCCGAGACCTACTTCCTCTCCCACTTCGTGGCCATGGCCGAGGACAAGGAGGTGCGGGCCGGGCTGATCGGGCTGGGCTGCCCGCCCGAGGAGCAGCCGGCGCTGATCCGGGCCTGGGCCACCGAGATGCACGAGGCCTACCGGATCGCCCAGGGCAAGCCCCGCTGGGCCGACAAGACCCCGCAGTACCACACGGTCCTGCCGGGCCTGCGGGCCTTGCTGGGCCCGGACGCCCAGTTCGTCGTGATCACCCGGCACCCGCTCGACGTCGTCCACTCGATCTCGACCCGGGGCTGGCGGCTGGCCGAGCTCGACGACGACCTGCTGACCAACACGGCCCTCTACGTCGCCCGGGGCATGGAGCGGATCCAGGCCTTCGAGGCGGCCGACGCCGGGTGCCACCGGTTCGCCTACGAGGACCTGGTCGCCGAGCCCGAGGCCACGCTGCGGACGCTGCTGACGTTCCTCGACGAGCCGTGGGACCCGGCGGTGCTCGAGCACCACCGCCACGAGCACAACTTCGGCACCGAGGACGTGATCGTCCGGGGCACCGCCGGCTTCGTCCGCAACAGCGGCAACTGGAGGGCGCTGGCCCCGGCCGACCTCGACCGCATCGCCCCGCTGCTGGCCGAGCCGGCCGCCGCCTGGGGCTACGACCTGGTCCGCGACCTGGCCCGCTGATGATCCTGGTCGTCGGGCCGGAGCCGCCGCCGACGACGGGTCGGGCGGTCGTGACCGCAGCCCAGGTCGCCGCCTGGCGGGCCGGAGGGACGGAGGTGGCGCTGGCGTCGGTCGCCCTCGGCGCGCCCGGCGCCGTCGGCCAGGTCCGGAAGCTGGGCCGCTACCTGGCCGCCCTCGGCCGGGTCGTCCGGTCCGGCCGCGACACCGGCGTGGCCCTGGTGGCCAGCGACGGGCCGTGGCTGGTCGCCGACGTCCTCGTCGCCCTGGCCGCCCGGCGCCGCCGGCTGGCCGTGCACCACCACAACTGGGGCCCCCTCGCCGAGCGCTCGGCCCCGAGGGCCGCGCTGGTGCGGGCCGCCGGCCCGGCCGCCCGCCACGTCGTCCTGGGCCCGGCCATGGCCACCGCCCTGCGGGACCGCTACGGCGCCGGGCTCGACGTCGTGGTCGTGTCCAACGCCGCCGTCGTGGCCCCGGCCCCGGCCACCCCGTCGGCGGGCGGCCGGGTCGTCCTCGGGATGCTCGGCAACCTGACCGCGGCCAAGGGCCTGCTCCGGGCCGTCGCCGTGCTGGACGCGGCCCGGGCCGACGGCCGGGACGTCGCCCTGGTGCTGGCCGGCCCGGTCCAGGGGGACGACGAGCGGGCCGCGGTGGCCGAGGCCGAGCGCCGCCACGGCGACCGGTTCGAGGCCCTGGGCCGGGTCGACGATGCCGGGCGGGCGGCCTTCCTGGCCCGCTGCGACCTGCTGCTGTTCCCGTCCGACTACCGCAACGAGGCCCAGCCCATGGCCGTGCTGGAGGCGCTGGCCGCCGGCGTCCCGGTCGTCGCCGTCGAGCGGGGGTGCCTGGCCGACGACCTGGGCGGGCTGGGCTGGACCGTGCCGGGCGTCGACGGCTTCCCCGCCCTGGCCGCCGAGGCCGTCGCCCGGCTGGCCGACCCGGCCGAGCGGGCCCGGTGGTCGGCCCTGGCCGCCGAGCGGTCGGCCCGCCTCGCCGCCGATGCCCACGACCGGCTGGACGCCCTCGCCGACTGGCTCACCAGCCGGGATCGCGCCCCAGGATCGTCGTGAGCTCGGCCACGTCGTCGGCGTAGAAGGCGCGCAGGCGCTCCCGGACCTCGTCGCTCAGCGGGGGCCGGTCGTTGCCGAGCACCCGGGCCAGCACGACCCGGTCGACGCCGACCACCGCCAGGTGGGGGAGCAGGGCCAGCGGGCGGCGGCGCCGCCGGGGCACCCAGACGTAGCGCTCCTCGTCGTCCCAGTCGAAGCGCCAGCGGTCGCCGGCCCGCAGCCACCGCAGCCGGCGCAGGTCGTAGACGCCGGGGTTGGTCGCCCGGTCGGGCTCGGGGACGTGGGGGGCGACGCCGAGGAAGCGGTGGACGGCGGCCAGGGCGTCGGGCCCGGCCCGCAGGTCCTCGTAGAGGGTGACGTGGACGTTGCCGGCGCCGAAGCGGTCGATGTAGCGGCGGAGGTGGTGGGCGTAGCGGCCGTAGTCGAGGACCTCGGCGGCGTGGGGGTGCCCCGGCGGCAGGTCGCCGTCGAGCAGCCGGGCCAGGCCCTCGTCGGCCGGGGCGAGGGGCAGCATCCGGTTCTTGACGTACCAGTCGTGGGCGGAGCGGGCCCGGTCGACCGGGTCCCGCAGGCAGACGAGGACCCTCAGGTCGGGCACGGTGGCGGCGAGGTGGTCGGCGCACTCGGGCCGGCCGAGGTAGTCCGGTCGCTTGATGCCCCGGTGGCGGAGGTGCCGGCCCGGCTCGAGGGCCCGGGTCAGCTCGGCCGGGTCGCTGGCCGCGAAGAAGGGGTCCTCGAAGAAGGGGACCTCGTCGGCCGGGAGGAAGATCTCCGGGTGCTGGGCCAGGCTGGCCGCCAGGTCGGTCGATCCCGCCTTCTGCGCCCCCACGATGGCGAAGGTGGGGAGCAGCGACCCGGCCATGGGGCGAGAGTACGACCGGTTCGGGTGATCGAGCGCGATCGACGGCATCGCTAGGATCGCCTCCTCCGCATGACGACGACGACCCCGCACCCGTCTGCCGTCGGCCCCACCCTCGCCATCGTCGCCAACGCCGCCAGTCCCTACCGGACGGCCCAGCACCTCCGCTACGTCCGCGAAGTGCCGGGCCTCCGGCTCCGGTCCCTCTTCCTCTACGGCGAGACCGCCCACGACTGGGACAACCCCCTGCCCCCCGAGATCGACCCCGAGGTCCTCCTCCCGGGGGTCTCGATCGTCGGTCGCCACACCGCCGCCGGCATGCGCCGCCAGGTCGGCCTGGCCCGGCGGCTGCTCCGGCGCCTCACCGCCCTCCGGCCCGACGTCGTCCTGCTCACCGGTTACGCCGACCTGGCCTTCCTGGCCGCCATGGCCTGGTGCCGGCGCCACCGGGTGCCCTACGTCCTGTACTGCGACTCCAACGTGGCCGGCGACCGGGCCCGAGGGTGGAAGCGCCTGGTGAAGACGGCCGTCATCGGCGCCAGCGTCCGGGGCGCGGCCGTCGTCGGGGCGACCAGCCGGGCCGGGCTGCGCTACTTCCACCGCTACGGCGGCGCCCGCCGGCCCACCGTCTTCCTCCCGCCCGAGCCCGACTACGCCCCGATCACCGGGACCCCGGCGGCCGACGTCGACCGCCGCGCCGCCGCCCTCGGCCTGGAGCCGGGACGCCGCCGCTTCGTGTTCGTCGGCCGGCTGTCGCCCGAGAAGGGCCTCGACGTGGCCATCGACGCCTTCCTCGCCCACGCCGACGCGCTGGAGGGCTGGGACCTGGTCGTCGCCGGTGACGGCCCGGCCCGCGACGAGCTGGTCGCCCGGGTCCCCGCCGATCGGGCCGACCGGGTGCGGTGGCTGGGCTACGTGGCCGGCCGCGACGACCTGATCGCCGTCTACCGCACCGGCGACGTCCTCGTGCTGCCCAGCGGCTACGAGCCCTGGGGCGTGGTGGTGCTGGAGGCGGCCGCCGCCGGGCTGGCCCTGGTGGTGTCGGACGTGGTCGGCGCCGCCGTCGAGCTGGTCCGGCCCGGCGTCAACGGCCTCACCTTCCCGCCCGGCGACACCGCCGCCCTGGGCCGGGCCCTGGTCGAGGTGGCCGGCGCAGCCGAGGAGATGGGCGCCCGCTCGCCCGAGGTGCTGGCCGCCTGGCGGGCGGGGCGCGACCCGGTCGACGGGCTCCGCCACGCCCTCGCCGCCGCGGGGGTCGGCGCATGAGCCGGCTGCCCGACCTCGTCTACATCGGGCCCGACAAGGCCGGCTCGACGTGGCTCCACCAGGTGCTGCGCTGGCACCCGCAGGTCTACGCCCCGGCGGTCAAGGAGCTGTTCTTCTTCGACCGCTACCACGACCGGGGGGAGGCCTGGTACGCCGGCCACTACGCCGACGCCCCGGCCGACGCCGCCGTGCTGGCCGACGTCAGCCACGACTACCTCTTCGACCCGGCGGTGCCCGACCGGATGCGCACCCTGCTGGGGCCGGACGTGCGGCTGATGGTCACCCTGCGGGAGCCGGTCGAGCGGGCCTGGTCGGCCTACCACTTCATGGTCCGCCAGGGCCGGGTGCGGGAGCCCTTCGCCGAGGCGGTCCGCACCGTGCCCGAGCTGCTCGACCACGGGCGCTACGCCACCCACCTGGAGCCCTTCCTGGCCCGCTTCGCCCGGGAGCAGGTCTTCACCCCGCAGTTCGACCGGCTGGTCGAGGCGCCGGACCGCTTCGCCGCCGACCTGTTCGCCTTCCTCGGCGTCGAGCCCCTCGACGTGCCCGAGGACCTCCACGAGAAGCAGCTCGGCATCTCGCAGCCCCGGTCGTTCGGCGTGGCCCGGGCGGCCCGCTCCGCCGGCGTGTGGGTGCGGGACCGGGGCGGCGAGCGGCTGGTGTCCCGGGCCAAGTCCTCGGCCCTGGTCCAGCGGGGCCTCTACCGGGGCTTCGCCGGCGAGGGGCCGACCATGGACGAGGGGCTGCGCGAGGATCTGCGGGCCGAGATGGCCCCTGACGTCGCCGCCGTGGACGCCCTGCTGGGCACCTCCTGCGCCGCCGAGTGGGGCTACGAGTGACCGCAGAGGAGGTGGCGCCGGTGAGCGACGGGTCCCGGGCCGAGCGACGCCGCCACCAGGCCATCGCCGCCGCTGCGGCCCGTCACCTACGCCCGGGTGGCCGGGCCGTCGTGGTCGGGGTCGGCCCGTCGGCCGACGGGGTGCGGGCGCAGCTGGCCGCCACCCGGCCCGACGCCCGCCTCGGCACGGCCCCTGCGGACGTCGCCGCTGGCGACCTCGGCGACCTCGGCGGGCCGGTCGACCAGGTCGTCCTGGCCGGGCCCGGGCCGTCGGAGGACCTGCCCGCGCTGACGGCCGGGGTCGCGAGCACGGGCACCGTCGTCGTCCCGGCCCCACTGGACCTGGGTGGCCTCGACGTGGTCGAGCGGGTCACAGCCCGGCCTCGGCCGTGGGCGTCGCCGACCACGGTCGTGGTGGTGGTGCGGGGACGGGGTCCGGCCCGATGAGGCGCTGGGGGCTGCGGTACTCGGGGTCGGGGTGGGTCTGCCTGGCCGCGGCCATGGCCGCCTCGCTGGTGATCCCCTTCGTCCTGGCCCAGCGGCCGATGGCCACGATCAGCTCGTCGTCGGGGGCCCTGGCCGCCGCCCTGTGCGTCTACTCGGGCACCCGGCTCGGCCACCTGATCGCCGAGGCCCGGCCCCGGTTCCTCGCCTTCATGTTCTGGACGTTCGTCTACATCTGGTTCGGGCTGGCCCCCTTCCTCCAGATCGACGCCGACCGCTTCTTCCTGGCCCAGCGGCTCCTCGGCCGCAGCTTCAGCGCCGCCCAGCAGACCCGGGGCATGACCCTGATCTGGGTCGGCGTCATCGCCTTCGAGATCGGCAGCACCATCGCCATGCGGGGCAAGGTCCGGCTCGGGCCGGCGCCCAAGCCGGGCGAGAGCCGGGCCCTGCTGTCGCAGCGCCGGGTCCAGCTCCTGTCGGTGGGCGCCCTGGTGGCGAGCCTGGTCGGGCTGTACCGGGTCGGTGGGCCCGGCGCCCTGTTCTCGTCGCGCCGGGGCCTGGCCAACGCCCTCGGCTACGGCCAGGACGCGCTGCTGGCCAGCTCGGCCTGGTCGACCCTGCTCCGGTTCCCGGTGTTCGTGGCCGCCTTCCTGGCCGTCACCCTGATCCGCCACCCCCGCGGCCGGCGGTGGGCCGATCTGTCGGTCGCCTCGAAGGTCCTGTTCGGCACGACGATCGTCGCCGCGGTGGTGATCAACAACCCGATCGCCAGCCCCCGCTTCCTGGTGGGCGTGGTCTACGGCGCCCTGCTGTTCGCCGCCATCCACCCCCGCAACAAGGTGATGATCCGGGTGACGATGGTCGGCCTGCTCGTCACCCTCCTCGTGGTGTTCCCGTACCTCGACCTCTTCCGGCGGAGCTCCGAGGCCCAGCTCCGGACCGTCGGCATCGAGCGGAACATCCTGGAGAAGGCCGACTACAGCATGTACTCGCAGGTGATGAACGGCCTGCAGTACGTCGACCGGTTCGGCCACACCGAGGGCCGGCAGCTGACCGGGCCCACGTTCTTCTTCGTGCCCCGGGCGATCTGGACGGGCAAGCCCCGCGACACCGGCGACACGGTCCACGACGCCCTCGGCTACCCCGACCGGCTCAACCAGTCGAGCCCGCTGTGGGTCGAGCTGTTCGTCGACGGCGGCTACCCGCTCGTCGTGCTCGGCTTCGTCGGCTACGGCTACGTGATCGCCTCGCTGGAGCGACGGCGCCTGGTCGAGTCGATCAGCCTGCTGACCGCATCGAGCTGCCTGGTGCCGCTGATCGCCAGCTACCAGCTGTTCCTGCTGCGCGGGTCGTTGCTGGGGGCGGTGCCCCGCTTCGTCACCCTGGTGGTGCTGGCGCGCCTGATGTTCGTCCGCCGCCGGGTGCCGGCCGAGGCCCCCGCCGTCCCGGCGTCCGCCCGCCGGATCCCAGCCACGACCGGGGCGAGCGCGACGTCGTGAGCATGCGCGTGGCGATGGTGCCGGCCGGCGACCGGCCGACCCAGAACCCGTCGGTCGTCCAGCTGGCCGAGGCGCTGCCCGCCCACGGCGTCACCGTCGAGCGACCCCGGTCCCGCCCGCGGCGGGGATCGGTCGACGTCCTCCACCACCACTGGCCCTCGGCCGACGGGCAGTGGGGCTCGGCCCCTGCCGCCGCGCTGCGGCTCGGCCGCACCCTCGGGGTGGTCGCCGCCCACCGGGCCGCCGGCGCCCGCATCGTGTGGACCGCCCACAACGTGGTGGCCCACGAGCGCCGCCACCCCCGGGTCGAGCGCCTCTTCTGGCGGGCCTACGTGCGCCTGCTCGACGGCTGCGTCGTCCTGACCGGGGCCAGCGAGGAGGTCCTGCTCTCGGCCCACCCGAAGCTGGCGGACGTGCCCCGCGCCGTCATCCCGATCGGCCACATGGTGGGCGTGGTCGGGCCGCCGGTCGACAAGGCCGAGGCCCGGGCCGCCCTGGAGGTCGACGAGGACCGACGGGTGATCGCCCACGTGGGCCGGATCCGGCCCTACAAGGGGGTGCCGGCGCTGGTCTCGGCCTTCGCCACCCTGGGGGCCGACGACACGACGCTGCTGCTCGGGGGGGACGTGGGCGACCCGGAGGTCGGCCCGGCGGTCGACCGGGCCCGGGCGGCCGGCGCCGACATCCGCTTCACGCCCCGCCGGTTGGAGGACGCCGAGGCGGCCCGGCTGCTGGGTGCGGCCGACGTCGTCGTGTACCCCTTCGCCCGGGTGATGAACTCGGGGGCCGTGGTCCTGGCCCTCTCCTACGGCCGCCCGGTGCTGGCCGCCTCGTCGCCCTCGCTCGTCGAGCTGCAGGCCGCGGTGGGTCCCGAACGCCTCCGGCTGCTCGCCGGACCGCTGCGTCCCGGCGACCTGGCCGCCGCCCTCGACGCCGCCCCGGCCGGCACCGGCCCGCCGCCGACCGCGGCGCTGGGGGAGTGGCCGGCCATCGCCGCCGCCACCGTCGCCCTCTACGAGCGGGCCGGCGCCCGTGGCTGAGCGGCGGCGGGTCCTGCTCGTCGCCCCCACCTTCGCCCCCGACCCCGTCGTCGCCGCCGTGCGGGCCACCGAGTGGGCCCGTCACCTCCCGGCCCACGGCTGGGACGTCGTCGTGGCCACCCGGTGGACCGAGCGGGAGCCGGGCACCGACGGGGCCGGGGCCACGGCCCGGCCCGACGGCGTCGTCGTCGAGCACGTCGGGCCTCGCGCCGTGGGCGGCCTGCGGACCCGGGAGCCCACCGGCGACCTCGGGGCGGCGTCGGTGCGCAGCCCCCGGCGCCGGCTCAAGCGGGCCCTCTCCCGTTTCGTGGTCCCCGACGGGGCGGCGCCGTTCTGGCGGACGCACCGCGACGAGGTGGCCGCCCTCGCCCGCCGGCACCGGGCCGACGTGGTGCTGACCACGTCGCCGCCCCACTCGCTCCAGGTCGTGGGCCGCCACGTCGCCGATGCGGTGGGCATCCCCTGGGTCGCCGACCTGCGGGACCCGCACCTGGCCGACGTCCGCTTCCGCCCGACCGGGCTGGCGGCGGCGACCCTGCCCCGGCACCGGGCCTTCGAGCGGATGGTCTACGACGCCGATGCCGTGATCCACGCCAACGTCGTGCACGATCGGGCCATGCGGTCGCTCCACCCCGACCGGGTCGACCGGATGCACGTCATCACCAACGGCGTCCCGGACCGGCTGCTCGACCGGGTGGCGGCGGCCGAGGTCCGCCCGATCGTCGTCTCCGCCGGGCGCTGCGACCCGGCCGTGCTGCCCCGCCTGGTGACCGCCGCGGCCGCCCGGGGCCTGGTCGTCCACCTGGCCGGGCCGGCGGCCGCCGAAGCGGTGGCGCTGGCCGCCGAGCACCCCGACCACCTCGTGGTCCACGGGCGCCGGCCCCACGACGAGGTCCTCGACCTGGTCGCATCGGCGTCGGTCCTGCTCGCCTCGCTGCCGGCCCGCCAGCGGGAGGGGCTGGGGCTCAGCAGCAAGCTCTACGAGTACGTGGCCACCGGGCGGCCGATCCTGCTGGTGAACCCGATGGCCGCCGACGTCGACCTCCTCGACCGGCACCACCCGGGCGGCTGGCGGGCCGTCGAGGACCCGACCGGCCCCGAGGTCGACGCCGCCCTCGACGCCGCCCTGGCCGGCGATCTGGCCGTGGCCCCCGAGGCCACCGCCCGGGCCCGGGCCGAGCTGGCCCGCAGCGCCGGTGCCCGCCAGCTGGCCGCTCTGCTCGACCGGGTCGTGGGGGCGGCGTGATCCGCACCGACTGGCGCCGCATCGCCACCCTGCTGCCCAACGGGTCGCGGTCGCTGACGTCGATGGCCGCCCTCGGCTTCGTGTCGGCGGTGCTGGAGGCGGCCGTCCTGGTGCTGGTCGTGGCCTCGGCGCTGGCGGTCACCGAGAGCCGGGACGGCGTGGCCCTGCCGGTGGTCGACGGCGAGCTGTCGCCCGGCGTCGGCGTGCTGGTCGCGGCGGTGGCGGCGCTGCTGTGCCTCGGGGCCCACGTCGTCATCGCCGACCGCTCGGCCCGGCTGGCCACCCACCTCAGCTCCCGGGTCCGCAACCTGGTGATCAACGCCTTCGCCGACGCCTCGTGGGCGCGCCAGTCCGCGGACCGCGAGGGCGCCCTCCAGGAGACGGTGACCACCCTGGCCAGCCAGAGCTCGCAGCTGGCCCTGGCCTTCACCACCCTCCTGGTCTCCGGGGTCGGGCTGGGCGCGCTGTTCGTCACCGCCTTCGTCGTCGACCCGCTGACCACCCTCGTCGTGGTCGTCTTCGCCGGCCTGATCTTCCTGGTGCTGCGGCCCCTCAACGGCATCACCCGGCGCCGGGCCAAGGTGTCGGTGGGCTACGGCCGGGCCTTCGCCGAGGACGTCGCCTCCTGGTCGTCGATGGCGATGGACGTGCGGGTCTTCGGGGTCGAGGACGTCCGCCGGGACGAGCTGCGCCGCTCCAACAACCGGCTGGCCGAGGCCATGTACCGGACCCGGATGGCGGGCCGGGTCGGCGGCAACCTCTACAAGGACCTGGCCCTGCTCTTCCTGGTCGGGGCGGTCGCCGCCCTCCGCGCCGCCGGCGACCCGGACCTCACCGCGGTGGGCGCCGTCGTCCTCCTGATCGTGCGCTCGGTCAACTACGCCCAGCAGGCCCAGGGCTCGCTCCAGACGGTGGGCGAGCTGTCGCCCAGCCTGGAGGCGGCCCTCGAGCGGGTCGTGTCGCTGCGCCGCGACGGCGAGCGCTGGGGCGACCGGGTGATCGACCGCATCACCGCCATCGAGCTCCACGACGTGGCCTACGAGTACGAGCCCGGCCGCATCGGCGTCGACGGCATCGACCTGCGCGTCGAGGCCGGCGAGGTCGTCGGCGTGATCGGCCCGTCCGGCGGCGGCAAGTCGACGCTCGTGCAGCTGCTCCTGCGCCTCCGCTTCCCGACCCGGGGCCGGATCACGGTGTCGGGCGTGCCCTACGAGGAGCTGGAGCCGGTGGCCTGGCGGCGCCTCGTCTCGCTGGTGCCGCAGGAGCCCCGCCTCTTCGAGGGGACGGTCGCCGAGAACATCGCCTTCTACCGGTCGTGGGTCGGCCGGGAGGACGTCGAGCGGGCGGCCGCCGCGGCCCACGTCCTCGACGACATCCTCCGGCTCGACGACGGGATGGACACCATGCTCGGGCCGCGCGGCGCCGGGCTGTCGGGCGGGCAGAAGCAGCGCGTCGCCATCGCCCGGGCCCTCGTCGGCCGGCCCCAGCTGCTCGTCCTCGACGAGCCGACCAGCGCCCTCGACCTCCGCTCCGAGGAGCTGCTCCAGCAGACGATCGACTCGCTCAAGGGCACGGTGACCATGGTGATCATCACCCACCGGCTCTCGACGCTGCGGTCGTGCGACCGGGTGCTGGTGCTCGACCGGGGCCGTCAGCAGGAGTTCGGGCCGCGGGACGAGGTGCTGGCCACCGCCTCGTTCCTCTCCGGGATCATGGGCGCCCGGACCACCGAGCCCGGAACCGGGTGATCTCCTCGGCGGACCAGAGGTGGCGGGCGATCGGCGTGGCGTAGGCCGCGTCGAGGACCGGCTCGGGGATCACCGCCGCGGCACGGAAGCGCTCGTAGGCGGCGGCGTAGCCCTTCTGGGCCCCGACGTTGGCCCGCACGAGCTCGTCGATGCGGACGCCGAGGAAGGCCGACAGGGCGGCGGGGGCGGCGGCCAGGTCCTCGTGGCGGATGACGAGCAGGCGGACCGCCGGCGTCTCGACGGCGAGCGTCCCGGCCGCCGGGTCGAAGGGGTGGGCCAGCACGTCGATGCCGAGGACGTCGCGGACCTCGGTGTCGAACCACGTGAAGGGCACCTGCCACTCGGGCCGGGCGACCATCTCGGCCACCGCCCGCTCCGGGTCGTCGATCGGGTGGCCCAGCCGCTCGGCGACCTGGAAGTAGGCGGCCACGTTGCGGGCGATCGGCTCGCGGACGGGCACGACGACGTCCCACGGCGCATCGGGCGTGGGCCGGTGCCGGCGGAGGTGGTGCGAGGCGAGGATGTGCTCGTGGCGGACCGGGTAGGCGGCCTCCGACCGGGCCAGGGCGGCGTCGGACAGCCAGTGGACCTTGTACGCCGGCCGGTCGGGGAGGTGGGCGGCGACGGTGGCCTCGACGGCGGTCGACGCCGCCTTGCCGGGCGACAGCACCACGATCGGCCGGCCGTCCCGCCGGGCCTCCCGGGCGAGGTAGCGCGCCTTGTAGAGCGGGTCGGCGGCGGCGCGCAGGCGTCGTCTCACGGGCACGGCGCCAGGTTGGCACGTGACCGGCGGGCGCCCGGCACCCCGGTAGCCTCGACGGGATGATGGATCGTGACGCCCGGGTCTTCGTCGCCGGCCACCGGGGGCTGGTGGGATCGGCCCTGGTCCGCCGGCTGGAGGCGGCCGGTGTCGGCACGATCCTCACCGCCACCCGCGAGCAGCTCGACCTGCGCGACCAGGCCGCCGTCACGCACTGGTTCCGGGCCAACCGGCCGGACTACGTCTTCCTCGTGGCCGGCACCGTCGGCGGGATCATGGCCAACTCCACCCGGCCGGCCGAGTTCCTCTACGACAACATGATGATCCACGGCACCGTGGTCCACGCCTCCTACGAGTTCCCGGTGCGCAAGCTGCTCTACCTGGGCAGCTCGTGCATCTACCCCCGCCAGGCGCAGATGCCGATCACCGAGGAGCAGCTCCTCACCGGCCCGCTCGAGCCCACCAACGAGGCCTACGCCCTGGCCAAGATCGCCGGCATCAAGCTGTGCCAGTCGTACCGGGTCCAGTACGGCTGCGACTTCATCTCGGCCATGCCCACCAACCTCTACGGCCCGGGCGACAACTTCGACCTGACCAGCAGCCACGTCCTGCCGGCGCTGATGCGCAAGTTCCACGACGCCAAGCGGGAGGGGAAGGACACCGTCGAGATCTGGGGCACCGGCAGTCCGATGCGCGAGTTCCTCCACGTCGACGACCTGGCCGACGCCTGCCTCCACCTGATGGACCACTACGACGGCGAGATGCACGTCAACGTGGGCACCGGCGAGGACATCTCGATCCGGGAGCTGGCCGAGACGGTGCGGGGCGTCGTCCACCCCGACGCCGAGCTGGTCTTCGACTCCTCCAAGCCCGACGGCATGCCCCGGAAGGTCCTCGACGTCAGCCGGCTCCACGACCTGGGCTGGCACCACCGCATCGAGCTGGCCGAGGGCGTCAAGACCACCTACGACTGGTTCCTCGCCACCGAGCCGGCGCTGATCCGCGGCCTCTGAGGTGGTGGCCCGGCTCCGGGCGACCGCCCGCCGGTCGCTGCGCTCGGCCGCCCTCGGCCGGGTCTGGACCGCCTTGGCGCCGCTCGTCGGCCGCATCGGCGGGAGGCTCTGGCCGGCCCGGCCCGGGCTGATCGTCGTCGTCCCGCCCGCCGCCCCCGGCAGCCTGGGCGACGACGCCCTGGAGGCGGTCGTCACCGCCGAGCTGGGCGCCGACGCCACCGTCCGGGTCGTCGACCTGACCCGGGCCGGCGGCGACGGTGTCCGGGCCGCCCTCCACGGCTTCCCGCCGGCGGGCTGGCTGGCCCTGCTCCGGGCCCGGCCGCAGGCGATCCTCGCCCTCGGGGCCGACGTGATGAACGGCCACTACTCGGACTGGACCTCGGCCCGGCGCTGGGACCTGCTGTCGGCCGCCGCCGGGGCCGGGATCGACGCCGTCGCGGTCGGCTTCAGCTGGCCCGAGCCGGCCGGCTGCGGGCCGCAGACGGTGCGGGCGGCCCGGGCCGCTCGGGCGGTGCGGGGGTCGTGCCGGGAGCCGGTGTCGGCCCGTCGCTTCACCGCCGCCACCGGCCGCGACACGCCCTCGGGCGCCGACCTCGCCTTCCTCCTGGCC
>JBQGCF010000176.1:0-3023 GCA_052038315.1 Iamia sp. | reverse complement strand
CGGCTACTCGTCGCTCACCCACCTCCAGCGGCTCCCGATCGACACGATCAAGATCGACCGCTCCTTCGTGCGGGGCCTGGGCGAGGTCGGGGCCGCCGACCGGGCGGCCATCGTCACCGCCGTGGTGGGCATCGCCGAGGCGATGGGGCTGGAGGCGGTGGCCGAGGGCATCGAGACCGACGCCCAGCTCGCCGCCCTGCGGGAGCTGGCTTGCGCCCGGGGCCAGGGCTACCTGTTCTCCGAGCCGGTGCCGCCGCCGGTGCTCCTGCGCCTCGTCCGCGAGGGCATCACCTACGGCTGAGTGCGGTCAGCGGCTCGGCAGGTCGAGCAGCAGGGCCTGGAGGAGGAGCTCCTCGGTGGGGTTGCGGACCAGGGCGTCGATGGCCAGCCAGATGCGATCGAGGGCGGCGGCGGCATCGTCGACGGCGATGCCGGCCGGCGCGTCGGGAGCGCCGACGACCACGGCCCGGTAGGCGTGGGCCAGCTCGGCCAGGCCCATCCTCAGCTCGTCGGTGCGGAGCCGCCGGAGCTGGCGCTTGTGGCGCTCGTCGAGCACCCGAGCCCCCGAGCCCCGCTGGCCGTAGCGCTCGATCCGCTCGTTGAGGGCCTCGACCTCCTGGGCCTGCTGGGCCTGGAGCGGGCCGGCGGCGTCGTCGATGTCGGCCCGGCGCTCGGCGACGATCTCGGCCACCACCGCGCCGGTGCCGTCGAGCCGGGTCGGGATGGCGCCCCAGGCGGCGAGGCGCAGGGCGATCCGCTCGTCGGAGGCGAGCAGCCGGGCCCGGTCGAGGTCGCCGTGGGCCGCCTCGGCCACCTGGGCGGCGGCGTCGGGCTCGAGGCCCTCGGCGGCCAGCACCTCGGCCACCGCAGCGGTGGTGAGGGCGGGGAAGTCGACGTGGACGCAACGGGAGGCGATGGTGACCAGCTCGTCGGGCAGGTCGTCGGCCAGGACGAGGAAGATCGTCCCGCCGGGCGGCTCCTCGATCGTCTTGAGCAGCTTGCCGGCGGTGGCATCGGCGACGAGGTGGAACTCGTCGAGGACCAGGACCTTGCGGCTGCCCTCGATCGGCTTGAGCGAGGCCAGCCGCACGATCTCGGCGGCCTGCTCGACCCGGATGCTGGCGCCCTCGCGGCGGACGACCGAGATGTCGGGGTGCTGGTCGAGCGCGGCCAGCTCGCGGTGGCGTGCCGCCTCGGCCGGATCGGTGGTGGCGGCGGCCAGCAGCTCGCCGCCGAAGACGCGGGCGGCCGCCTCCTTGCCGCTCCCCGGCGGGCCGAGGAACAGGTAGGCGTGGACCGGGTCGGCGACCGCCGATCGGAGCTGGGCGATGGCCCGCTCCTGGCCCGGCACCGCGGCCCACGGGTCGACCTGGTCCACGGCGCTCACCCCCTCACCCTGCCAGATCGACACCCCCGACCCTCCCGTCCCCCCGTTCCGTGTGCGCGTTCCTACCTATGCGGCGTGTTTTCGCACACGGAACGACCGGGGCGGGTCGGTCAGGGGGCCTTCTTCTTGGCCGCGGCCTTTTTGGTGGCGGCCTTCTTCTTGGCCGGGGCCTTCTTCTTGGCCGCCTTCTTGGTGGCCTTCTTCTTCTTGCTCGGGCCCGCCTCGCGGCGGATCTGGAGCAGCTCGGCGGCCCGCTCGATGGTGATGTTCTCGACCGTGTCGCCCTTGCGGAGGCTGGCGTTGGTCTCGCCGTCGGTGACGTAGGGGCCGAAGCGGCCGTCCTTGACCACGACCGGCTGGCCCGACACCGGGTCGGTGCCCTCCAGCTCGCGCAGCGGCGCCGCCGACGTCTGGCCCCGGCGCTGCTTGGGCTGGGCGAAGATGCGCAGCGCGGAGTCGAGATCGATGGTGAACATCTGCTCCTCGGTCTCCAGCGACCGGGAGTCGGTGCCCTTCTTCAGGTACGGCCCGTAGCGGCCGTTGAGCGCCTCGATCGGCTCCCCGGTCTCCGGGTCGGTGCCGACCAGCCGGGGCAGCGACAGCAGCTGGAGGGCGTCCTCCAGGGTGAGGGTGTCGAGGGTCTGGGTCTTGAGCAGCGACGAGGTCTTGGGCTTCTCCTTCGACCCGTCGACGATCTCGCCCAGCTGCACGTAGGGACCGAAGCGACCCGGCTTGGCGTAGACCTCCAGGCCCGTCTCCGGGTCGGTGCCCAGCGAGACGTCGCCCTTCGGGGCCGACAGCAGCTCGATGGCCTTCTCGACGGTCATCTCGTCGGGGGCCACGTCGTCGGGCACCGAGGCGGTGTCCTCGCCGCGCTTCACGTAGGGGCCGTAGCGACCGGGCTTGACGACGATCGGCTCGCCGCCGTCGTCGACGCCGATGGGGATCGAGTTGATCGCCGCCGCGTCGATCTTCGACAGGCCCTCGTCGACCAGTCGCTCCAGCCCGATGCGGCCCTCGTCGGTGGCCCCCTCGGCCTTCTCGTCGCCGAACCAGAACTGGCGCAGCCACGGCTCCCGCTCCAGCGAGGCGGCCGCGATCTGGTCGAGCTCGTCCTCCATGCGGGCCGTGTAGGCGTAGTCGACCAGGTCGCTGAAGTGCTCCTCCAGGAGCTTGATCACGGCGAAGGCGGTCCACGACGGGACCAGGGCGGTGCCCTTCTTCCAGACGTAGCCGCGGTCCTGGATGACCTGCATGATCGAGGCGTAGGTCGAAGGCCGGCCGATGCCCAGCTCCTCCATCCGCTTCACCAGCGAGGCCTCGGTGTAGCGGGCCGGCGGCGAGGTGCTGTGGCCCAGCGCCTCGATCTCGGTGGCGGTCAGGGTCTGGCCCTCGGCCAGCGCCGGCAGGAGGCTCTCGCGGTCGTCGAGCTGGGCGTCGGGATCGTCGGCGCCCTCGACGTAGGCCCGCATGTAGCCGGGGAAGGTGATCGTGCGGCCCGAGGCGCTCCACTCGGTGGGGGTCGGCTCGGGGCGACCGGCCTCGGCGGCCGGGGCGGCGAAGCGGACCGACAGGGTGCGGCCGCGGGCGTCGGCCATCTGGCAGGCGAGCGTGCGCTTCCAGATCAGGTCGTAGA
>JBQGCF010000175.1:0-11624 GCA_052038315.1 Iamia sp. | reverse complement strand
GCACGCCGACCCCGACCCGCACGGGCGGCACCACCGGCGTCGGCCCCCGCATCGTCGACCGCCAGGCGACGAACCCCGACGTCGTCCGCGACCAGGCCCGCGTGACGGGGTGAGGCGCGGCCTCGCCGCCGCCCTGCTCGTCGTGCTCGTCGTCGCCGCCTGCTCCGGCGACGACGACGGGGACGACGGGGCCGCGGCGTCGACCAGCACGACCACGACCACCATCGAGGTGGACCTGCCGGGCCCGCCCGCCGACGGGTCGGTCGTCGGCACCTGGACCGCCGACGGCGCCGACGAGCTGGCGACCGTCCTCGACGGCCTGGAGGAGGCCCCCGACTGCTCCGGCACGCTCACCCTCGAGCTGGCCGACGACGGGGCCTTCACCCGCACCCTCGCCGGCACCTGCGCCTTCGCCACCGGCGAGGGCGAGGTCGAGGTGGTGACCAGCGGGGCCTACGCCACCGAGGGGTCCGACCTGGTGCTGACCGACGTGACCGGCACGGGCACCCTGCGGGGTGCCGACGGGGAGGAGCTGGAGCTCCCGACGGCCGGCGCGGCGACGGGCGGGGCGACGGCCTACGAGGTCCGGGGCGACGAGCTGGTGCTGGTCCTGGCCGGCACCGAGGTGGCGCTCACCCGGTCCTGACGCGGCATGCTCTGACACGGCGTAGGATCGCCGCTGGCCCGGG
The DNA here is from genome assembly GCA_052038315.1 of Iamia sp. Lineage (GTDB taxonomy): Bacteria > Actinomycetota > Acidimicrobiia > Acidimicrobiales > Iamiaceae > Iamia. Next base: position 10,935 of record JBQGCF010000175.1, on the reverse strand, counting down.
CCGGGCGGTTCGGGCGTCGAGACCAGGGAGGGACACCATGGTCGCCATCCGTCCACGCTCCGCATGGGGAGCGAAGTTCGACGACGGGGCCGGTCCGGCTCCGTTGCCCGCCACCGACGGCGCGTTCCTGCACCACAGCACCGGGGCCGCCAAGAACGGGCCCGAGGTCGTCCAGGCCCTGGAGGCCATCGGCGAGGAGCGCTTCAAGCGGGGCATCTCCTACACCTTCGCGGTGTCGCCCGACGGCACGATCTGGCAGGGCCACTCGATCGATCGGCGGGGGGCCCACACCAAGGGCCACAACACGACCGGCCGGGCCATCTGCCTGATGGGCAACTACAGCGAGAAGGAGCCGACCGCGGCCCAGCGCGAGTCGGTCGCCCTGCTCCTCGCCCACGGTGTGCGCCAGGGCTGGTGGCGGACGACCCGCCTGCGGGGCCACAAGGACGTGGGCTCCACCGAGTGCCCGGGCAACAAGGCCTACCCGCTGATCGCCTCGATCGTGGCCCGGGCCGACGCCGTGCTGAAGGGGGGAGCCCCGATCACGCCCGACGGCGCAGCGACCCGGACCGAGCTGAAGCAGGGGGACGACGGCGAGGACGTGAAGTTCCTCCAGACCCAGCTGAACATCGTCACGCCCAAGGCCAAGCTGGGCGACCGGAAGCCGCTCGCCGCCGACGGCGACTTCGGCCCGCGCACCGCGGCCCGGGTGAAGGAGTTCCAGGTCTGGGCCAACGGGATGCTGAAGATGGCCGGCGGCAAGGACGGCTTCCTCGACGAGGACGGCGTGGCCGACAAGGCGACCCTCTCCTCGATCGCCTTCTGGGTGCCGGGCTTCCTGAAGGACTGACCCCCATCGTGGGGGACGTCCTCACGCCGCTGCGGCAGCGGCCGACATGGTGGGGGTGGGCCGCGAGGACGACATCCAGGACCCGGTCCTCGCCGCCCACCGCGCCCGCCAGCGGGCCGAGACCCGGCACACCACCCTCGTCGCCGGGGCCGTCGCCCTGGTGGCCCTCCCGCTGTGGACCGTGTTCGACCGGGTCCTCGTCCCCGGCCAGGCCGACGCCTTCCTGGCCGCCCGGCTCCTGGCCGAGGCCGGGATCCTCGTCACGTGGGGCCTGATCTGGCTGACCCGGGAGCGGTGGGCCGAGCCGCTGTCGTTCCTGATGGTGCTGGGCCTGGTGGCCAGCATCGGCTGGATGGTGCCCCGCACCGGCGACCAGGTCGAGGCCTACCTCCTCGGCCTCTCGCTGCCCCTGTTCGCCACCGCCTTCCTGCTCGTGTGGCGCTGGCCGATGACCGTGCTGCTGACCGTCGGCACGGCGGCGTCGATCGCCCTCTCGGCGATCGGCCGGCCGCTCGACGGCGACGAGCTGACCGCGGTCGTCTTCTACGTCGGCACCGCCTCGGCCCTGGCCGTCACCGCCCAGGTGTACCGGGAGCGGAGGCGGTGGCAGCAGCACGTCACCCAGACGGCGCTGGAGGCCGAGCGCCACCGCAACGCCGTCCTGGTCGAGGAGCTCGAGCAGCTCAGCCGGGAGGACCCGCTGACCGCCGTGGGCAACCGCCGGGCGTGGGACGAGAGGTTGACCGGCGAGGTGCTGCGGGCCCGGCGGTCGGGCCGGCCGCTGTCGGTGCTGATCTGCGACCTCGACCACTTCAAGGCGGTCAACGACCGGGCCGGCCACGCCGTCGGCGACGCCGTGCTGCGGACGACGACCGCGGTGCTGGCCGAGCGGCTCCGGGGCACCGACTTCCTCGCCCGGCTGGGCGGTGACGAGCTGGCGGTGCTGTGCCCCGACACCTCGCTGGCCGCGGCGGCCGCGCTGGGGACCGACATCCGGGACGCCATCCGCACCACGTCCTTCGCCGCCGGCATCACCATGACGTGCTCGATCGGCGTGGCCGAGCTGGAGCGGGACGACGGCAACGCCGAGGTGCTGTGCCAGCGGGCCGACGGCGCCCTCTACGACGCCAAGACGGTGCGGGACACCGTCCGCTGCGCCGAGCCGGGGCGGGCTACGGCGCGAGCCGGAGGGTGAACCAGACGGTCTTGCCGTCGTGCTCGACCGTCGTGCCCCACCGGTCCGCCAGCTCGTCGAGCAGGTGCAGGCCCCGCCCGGTGAGCCGGCCGGGGTGCGTCCGCCGGCGCTCCGGCACCTGGGCCGAGCGGTCCCACACCTCGACCCGCACCTCGTCCGCGGTGCGGACCACCGTCAGGCGCGACGGCAGCCCGACGTGGAGCAGCACGTTGGCCACCAGCTCGTCGGCCAGCAGGCACGCGGTCTCCACCACGTCGTCGGGCAGCCCGGCGAGGTGCTCGCGCAGGGCGGTGCGCGCCTGCGCAGCAGCGTCCACGGTCGACGCGAGGTCGACGAGCCTTCGCTCCTGATCCATGTTGTCGCAGCCCCCGGACGGTCGGTCCACCCATGGGCCGACCCGAGAGACGGGAGGCTACACCTGTAGCGGGTCGCGTGGGTCGGACCGGCCGTGATCAGAACGGACCGCGCACCTCGTAGGTGATGCCGAGCCCGGCGCCGCGCTGGCTGGAGAGGTACATCCGGTCGCCGCGCGGGGCGAAGGCGATGCCGGTGATCTCCGACGTGGTGGGGATCGGGCTGCCGCTCTGCACACCGTGCTCGGGCCCGGTCGCCTGGCAGAAGGCGAACAGGCGCCGGTCCGGGGTGATCCCGACGACCTGCATGTCGTCGCCGTCCTCGGCCACGTAGAGGATGCCGCCCGGGTGCATGTGGAGGTTGTCGACACCGTTGAGCACCGGCGAGGTGACGTCGGCCGGGTCGTACAGCTCCTCGATGGTGCGCTCGGCCGGGCGCACGGCCCAGATGCGGCTGTCGCCCTTGGTCGCCAGGTAGACGACGCCGTCGCGGTACAGCACGCCCTCGCCGCCGGCGAACGGCGTGGCCCGGACCTGGTACCGGAGAGGTGTCGTCGCCGCGCTCGGGTCGGGGACCTTGATCCAGTCGACGACGCCGTCGCGCACCCGCGCCGCCTCCAGCGTGCCCTTGCGGAGATCGCCCCACGTCTTGGGCGTGAACCGGTAGAGGAAGCCGTCGTCCTGGTCCTCGCTGAGGTAGATCCGCCCCCGGTCGGGGTCGCAGGCCGCCATCTCGTGCTTGAACAGGCCCATCGCCGGGCGGACGACCGGCGCCCTCGCCCCGGTGGGGTCGCACTCGAACACCCGCCCGGCCCGGAACGGCGTCAGGGGCGTGGCCGCCTCCTCGTACTCCTCGCAGGCCAGCCACGTGCCCCACGGCGTGGGCCCGCCGGCGCAGAGGCTGCGGGCCCCAACCTCGGGGCCGAGGATGGTCCGCACCGAGGCGATGGCGCCGTTGGGGCGGAAGCGGACGGCGGTGACCCGGCCCAGGCCGTCGCCGATCGTCGCCAGCCCGGGGATGTCGGTCGGCGGCGGGTTCTCGCTGTTGGACACGAGGATCCACCCGCCGTCGGGCGTGGCGAAGGTGCCGGCGCCGTCGGGGAAGGCGTGCCACGGGACGCTGCCGACGGGCTGGCCGAGGACGGGCTGGCCGGCCCGGCCGATCACCCGGGAGGTGAAGCCCGGGGGCAGCCGGAGGCCGTTGGCGTCGGGGGCGCGCAGGGCGCCGTAGGGGCCGGTGACCGTGCGGGTGGGCCCGGCGTAGGCGGCGAAGCCCCCGAGCGGCGCGAGCGGCGCGGTGGCGGCCACGCCGAGGGCGGCGGCGGCGCCCCCGAGCAGCGTGCGGCGGGAGACGGTGCTGCTCATCGGACCGGACCGGCCATCTGCTCGAGGCGGTTGGTGCCCCGGATCGTGCGCCACGACCGGGCCCAGGTAGCGCTCCCGCCCTGCACATGCGGGTCGACCTCCCACCAGTCCATCTGGGCCGCCTCGGGGGTCAGCTCGAGGACCGAGAAGCCGTGGCCCCGGAGCTCGACCATGCGGACGTCGGGGTTGGTGGCCATCAGGGCCGTCTCGGCGACGATGGCCCCGGCGGTGCCGGCCACCTCGTCGACGTTGTCGGACGTGACCGAGCTGCACACCAGCTCGACCCCGACCGGGGGCGCGCCCACCGACGGGGCCAGCTCGCAGGCCCAGGCCGAGTGGATGTCGCCGACCAGCGAGACGAAGCCCTCGATCCCCTCGTCGCCGAGCAGGCGGAGCAGGGCCTGCTGGTCGGCGGCGTAGCCGTCCCAGGCGTCGACGTTCAGGGGCACGCCGGCGGTGGCCCCGCCGAGCAGCCGGCGGACCGCCCCGTCGACCAGCGGCAGGTCCGGCAGGCCGCCGAAGGTCACCGGGGTCATCATCACCGAGGACCCGAGCAGCTTCCACGCCGTGCCGGCCGAGCGCAGGCCGTCGTGCAGCCACCGCTCCTGCTCGTCGCCCAGCAGCGTGCGGCCGGGGTCGTGGACCTCGGTCGTGGCCAGGGGGCTGCTCGCCTGCTGGTCGCGGTACTGGCGCAGGTCGGCCATCTGCAGCTGGGCCAGGGTCCCGAACCGCAGGGTGCGGTAGATGCGGGTGGTGCCGGGGGCCGGCTCGCGGATCGGCATCCACTCGAAGTAGGCCCGGCGGGCGGCCGCCGCCCGCCGGGCCCACGCCCCCTCGCCGTCCTGGTGGTTGTCGGCACCGTCGCGCCAGGCGTCGTTGGCCACCTCGTGGTCGTCCCACGTGCACACGAAGGCGTGCCGGGCGTGGAGCCGCTGGAGGTCGGGGTCGGTCTTGTACTGGGCGTGGCGACGCCGGTAGTCGGCCAGCGTGACGATCTCGTGGGGCGGGTCGGGGGCCCGGGCCGCGCCGTACTCGCCGGTGCCGTACTCGTAGAGGTAGTCGCCGAGGTGGAGGACGCACTGCAGGTCGTCGCGGTCGGCCAATCGGCCGTAGGCGGTGAAGAAGCCGGCGGCCATGTTCGAGCACGACACCACGCCCATCCGCAGCCGGCTGATCGGGGAGCGGGCGCCGGGCGCGGTGCGGGCCCGGCCGACCGGGCTGGTCCGCCCGGCGGCGTGGAACCGGTAGGCGTACTCGGTGTTCGGTCGGAGCCCGGTGGCGTCGACCTTGACCGTGTGGTCCCGGGCCGACGTCGTCGTCACCGTCCCGGCGGCGACGATCGTCCGGAAGGAGGTGTCGCGGGCGACCTCCCAGCGGACCTCGACGGGGGCGCCCCGGCCGCTGCCCGGGGTGGCGGTCGGCGTGGGCGTGACCCGGGTCCAGAGCAGGAGCCGCTCGGGGAGCGGGTCCCCGGCGGCCACGCCGTGCTGGAAGACCTGGGTCGGGCGCCCGGCGCCGATCAGGAGGAGGCTGGCGGCCCCGGCGGCGCCGGTGGCGGTGGTACGGAGGAAGCTGCGTCGATCCACGGCGCTGTGGTTCCCCAGATGCGGCGCCCGCCCTGCTCCTGCTCGCGACTGTTCGCACGAGGTTCACCGGCGCGACCGCTCCCGGACCACCCTTGATGCGAAGCGTTCGCAGTAGTGTCGCCGCCGTGCACGCCCCCGACGGCTTCATCGACGGACCCACCTCGCTGGCCATGGGGGTGGTGGCCGCCGCCGGCGTCGGCGTCTGCCTGCGCCGGGCCGGGCGCGAGCTGGCCGAGGAGCAGGTCCCGCTGGCCGGTCTGACCGCCGCCTTCGTCTTCGCCGTGCAGATGCTCAACTTCCCGGTGGCCGCCGGCACCAGCGGCCACCTGCTCGGCGGGGTGCTGGCCGCCGTGCTGGTCGGGCCGTACGTCGGGGCCTTGTGCGTCACCGTGGTGGTGGCGGTCCAGGCCCTGCTGTTCGCCGACGGCGGGCTGACCGCCCTCGGCTTCAACGTCGTCAACATGGCTCTGGTGACGGCGCTGGGCGGCTTCCTCGTCTTCGTCGGCCTGCGCCGGGTGCTGCCCCGCACCCGCAGCGGCGTGGCCGTCGCCTCCGGTCTGGCGGCGGCGGTGGGCGTGGTCCTCTCGTCGCTCGCCTTCAGCCTGCAGTACGCCATCGGCGGCACCGGCGGGGCCAGTCCCGGGGCGGTGACGGCGTCGATGGTCGGCGTCCACGTCCTCATCGGCATCGGCGAGGGCGTGATCACCGCCCTCACCGTCAGCAGCGTCCTGGCCTCCCGGCCCGACCTGGTCCACGGCGCCCGCGACGTGCTGGCCCGGTCGGCCTCCCCGGCGCCGGTGGCGGCGTGAGGGCCGCCAGGGTGCGGGTCGGCGGCCCGGCCGTGCGGGGCCGGGTGCGGGTCGGCGTGCTGGTGGCGGTGGGGCTGGCCCTGGCCGTGGCCCTCGCCTTCCTCGTGGCCCCCGAGGCCAGCTCGCACCCCGACGGGCTCGAGAAGGTGGCCATCGACGAGGGCTTCGCCGACGGCGCCCGCGACCACGGCCTGGCCGGCTCGCCCACCGCCGACTACGGCGTCGAGGGCGTCGACGACACCCGGCTGAGCACCGGGCTGGCCGGCGTCCTCGGCATCGCCGTGACCTTCCTCGTCACCGGTGGCGTCGTCCTCCTCGTCCGCCGCCGCGGCTCGCCCAAGCCGGTCCCGCCGGAGCCCGCCCGAGCGTGACCGAGCACCTGCCGGCGGAGGCCAAGGTCCTGGCCACCGTCGTGGTGGTGCTGGCCGTGGTGGCCACGCCCCGCCACGCCGTCTGGGCCTTCGCCGCCCACGCCGTCGTGCTGCTGGCGGTCGTGGTGGCCGTGCGGCTGCCGGTGGGGACGCTGCTGCGGAGGCTGCGGATCGAGGTCCCGTTCCTCGTCTTCGCCGGCCTGCTCCCGCTGGTCGGCCGGGGGCCGCGGGTCGACGTCCCGGTCCTGCCCTTCGCCCTCTCCCACGAGGGGCTGTGGGCCGGGTGGAACATCGCCGCCAAGGGGACCCTCGGCGTGCTGGCCGCCGTCGTGCTCTCGGCCACCACGCCGACGGCCGGCCTGCTCCGGGGGCTCGAGCGGCTGCGGGTGCCGCGGGTCCTCGTCGCCATCGCCGGGTTCATGGTGCGCTACCTGGACGTGGTGGCCGGCGAGGCCGACCGCATGCGGATCGCCCGGGTGGCGCGGGGCGACGACCCCCGCTGGCTGTGGCAGGCCCGGGCCACCGCGGCCACCGGCGGGACGCTGTTCGTGCGGGCCTACGAGCGGGGCGAGCGGGTCCACCTGGCCATGCTGGCCCGGGGCTATGACGGCGCCCTCCCGGTGCTGGACGACCGCCGGGCCGCGCCGTCGGCCGTCGTGCGGGCCGCGGTGGTGCCGGCGGCCTGCGTGCTGATCGCCACCGTCGCCCTGGTGGCCGTGTGATGGTGCCGGCGTGACGGCCGGGCTGTCGGTCCGGGGGCTGCGCTTCGCCTACCCCGACGGCCGTGAGGCCCTCGCCGGGGTCGACCTGGAGGTGGCGGCGGGCGAGCGGGTCGCCGTCCTCGGTCCCAACGGCGCCGGCAAGACCACCCTCGTGCTGCACCTCAACGGCACGCTGAAGGCGGCGGCGGGGAGCGTGGCCGTCGGCGACGTCGTGGTGGAGAAGGCGGCCCTGAAGGAGGTCCGACGTCGGGTCGGGCTGGTGTTCCAGGACCCCGACGACCAGCTGTTCATGCCCACGGTCCACGACGACGTGGCCTTCGGCCCGGCCAACCTCGGCCTGCGGGGCCCGGCCCTGGCCGAGCGGGTCGCCAGCGCCCTCGCCGCCGTCGGGCTGGCCGGGCTGGGCGACCGGGCGCCGCACCACCTGTCGCTGGGCCAGAAGCGGCGGGCCGCGGTCGCCACCGTCCTGGCCATGGAGCCCGACGTGCTGGTGCTCGACGAGCCCACCGCCAACCTCGACCCGGCCGCCCGCCGGGAGCTGGCCGAGGTGCTGACCGCCCTCGACCTGACCACCCTCGTCGTCACCCACGACCTGCCCTACGCCCTGCAGCTCTGCCCCCGGTCGGTGATCCTGGCCGAGGGCCGCATCGTGGCCGACGGCCCGACCCATGCCCTGCTGGCCGATGCCGACCTGCTCGCCGCCCACCGCCTCGAGCTCCCCTTCGGCTTCGCCCCCGCCGGTTTGCGCCCGCCGGCTGGGGAGAGCGGCCGGCCATGACCCACGACCCCGGTCGCCCCGGCGGCGACGGCACCGACGAGCCGGCTGAGGGCGGCAGCATGCCCCCCGACGGCGCCACCGACGCCCCCCACCCCGAGGAGCCCGCCGAGGGCGACCGCGCCGACTCCGCCCAGGACGCTCCCTAACCCGACCGCACGAGCGGTCGTCGCCAGGCCCGGGCGGCAGACCACAGTCGCCTCGGCTCGCGGTCAACGTCAGCCAGTCCCTCGTACTGGGGTGGATACCGTGTCGCCCGCTACGGGTCGTGCGACACTGGAACCCGCTCATCATCCGGACCGGGCCCAGCCGTCCGTCGCTCACGCTTCCGCCGTACCCCCTCACCCATACGGTCACAAAGTAGGCACCTAGACGCCACTCGTGGTTTGCAGGCCGGTGACCAGCGGAAACGCCTGGGAGTAGCCGTTCTCTAGTGGTACCAAGGCGGGCTCCCCGCCAGACGGGATGTCGCGCCATGGCTGGAGGCAGGGAACGGGAAGGGATCGCCACCCCATGGTCTCAGCACGGCGACAACCCCATCCGACCCGCCGGGGGTAGCGCCACACCGCTAGGCGGCTCCTGCCCAAAGGTCGCTCCGCTCTCTCCCTAGAGGTGCCATCCGACTCGTCGGAAAAGCCATTTCGGCGCCCGAGATGGGGGCGCCGTCATTCGCTACAGTGTCCAGAGCCGATCAAGCGAGGGGCGGATGACGCAGTACTGGGTACGTCGGTGGCTTGACGCCGCAGAGGTGTCGGCACCCGACGATGTCATGACGGCTGCCGAAGACGGTGCCTGGCTCCAAGTCGCAGCGGACCTTGCCTTGGCAGCCTACGAAGCTGAAGACGCGATTCGCGAACAGCCAATCCAACCCAGGACCGCAATCGCCTCTCGTTCGATCGACCTATCTGGTCTAACGACGTGTTCGGGCGCGCCTTGTTTGCAACGCGAACTCGATCTTGGTCTTAGCAACTCATTCCAGTATTTCGACCACGTTGTCGTGGAAGGCTTCAACCCTGCTCCCTTCCTGTTCGATCTCGAGCACGATCCCGTGGCCGCTGCGTGGGATCTAGCCGGGCACGCCAAGGTCCTACTGCACGCCGAGGCGATCGGTGCCGAGCCCTTCCTCGATTTTCGTACCAAACCCAACGCCTTCTGTACCGATCACTTTGAGCGGCACGCCAGGGAGATCGGGCTCGAAACCGCCCTCGACCCTGAGTTGGCGGCGGCAGCTGTAAACCTCATTCGCTCCGGCGCAACGGTGAAGGTCGACCGAGTCCATGATCAGCTGTGGCACCGATTCAAGTCTCCGGTCTTCGAGAACGGCACGCACTATGTGCAGTTTCCGGGCGAACCGGCGCCCACAATCGACGATTACGCAACGAAGGAGTTTCGAAAGATATGCACCGCTTTGGTTGGAGACGTTGCGATGTCGGAGGACCTGGCGGCGCCAATCACCGCTGACGCAGGCAAGTTTCTTGACCTACTTCCCAGCAGTAAGCGGAAAGCCGACTTGGGCTCAGTGGCACTGTCGCTTGAATTGCCGGTTCTTCATGGCTTGGCCACGAGCGAACTATTGAAGGTGCGTGCCGACCACGGTGATCAGTTCGAAATACTGCGCGGTGCCATAACCGCCGCAATTCAGGAGAGATTGAAGGCTGATCCTGATCGTGATCCAGCTGAGATAGCGAGAGGGATCAACACGGATTACATCGAGCCGGAAATGGCTCGCATTCGGCTCTCCATGAATAAGGCCCGCGAAGGACTCACAAACAAGCTTGCCGGAGGCATTACCATCGGTGCAGTTGTTACAGTGGTGGGTATCGTTACGGCCCTGCCGCTTCTAATCGCTCCTGGATTGGCAGCCGTACTGGGGGCGCCAGCACTTGGCCTGCCCAAGTATTGGGATGATAAGAATGCAGTTGAGATGAAGGATCTTTACTTCCTCCATCTTGCTGAGCGAAGGTTCTCACACAAACAATAGGTCGACGGCTCGGGCCCACACGAACGTATGAGGTTGTCGATGTCGGTGAGGCCACGTTCGGTGAGGGGGGTCGAACCCTTGGTGTGTGAGACCTGCAACCGGTCTATCGGTAAGTGGCAGTCGGGGACGCAGGGGCTGGTATGGCCGAAATGCAGCACTCATCGTTGGGTGGTTGCCGAGCCTGATGGTCTTGCCGGAGTCGAGCATTCCGCCATCAGCGCCGATCATCAGCCGGCGGACGTCGGCTCCGTTCGTTAGCCGGTGAGGCGGTGCGAGGGCGACGGGGGGCCCGTCGGCATGTTGGCAACGCAGGTGCGGAGGTCGTCGCCGTCGTCGATCGGAATGCCGCCGGAGGGTCGGGGTCGATGGCCTCGGGCGGGCATGGCCTTGCGCACGAGGAGCTGGACGAGGGATTGGCTGCGTCGTTCGACGAGGACGAGGCCGTCGGAGGCCGGGAAGGGGCCGACGCTCAACCGCTCGTCCTTCTTGCGTCGGTGGAGTTGCGGATGCCCGGCGAGGACGTAGCGGCCGTCGTAGGTCTTGGTCAGCGTGACGGCCACGGTGGCGCTGAGGACTCAATTGCGCGTATCGATCGAGCCGACGTGGAGACCTGCCCGGTCCAACCAGCCCGAAGGAACCGGTTGGCGCTGCGCACCTGGAGGGCGACCTCCGGCATCGACCGCAACCGACGAGCCCCACATGTCGACCCTCTACGACGACCCGGACGGCTCGACATCGGCGGCGGAGCGCTGACGATCTGGATCACCCGGCGGTGGCCAGGCCGCGTCGGACCATGGTGCCGGCGCCGGTCGAATTGGCCCGTGGCGGCGACGATGGCGCCCTCGACGCGGTGCCTTGCTTCAGCACAGCGTGCACTGTGTGAAGGCTGGGGAGCGGGGGAGGAGGCGGGACCGTGGAGATCGTGATC
>JBQGCF010000174.1:0-16422 GCA_052038315.1 Iamia sp. | reverse complement strand
CGGGCCCGGCGGCTCGCCGTCGGTCGCCATGGACCGCTACGAGGAGGCCGTCCGGCTCGCCACCGAGCACCGGGCCCTGGGCGACCTCGGCCTGGCCGCCGAGCGGGCCGCCCGCCACCACCGGCGCCGGGGCCGGGAGCGGCTCGCCCGCCACTACGCCTCGATCGCCCTCGACGCCTGGCAGGCCTGGGGGGCCGACGCCGTCGCCCTGGGCATGGCCGAGCGGCTGCCGGGCCTGGTCGATGCCGCCGTGCCCGACGCCGCCGTCCACCAGCCCGGTGCCGATCCCGGCCGGGTGCCCGAGGGCCACCACAGCGTCGTCGCCGTCGAGGCGCTGACCGAGGCCAGCACGCTGCTCGGCCAGGGCCTCGAGGTGCGCGACTTCCTCGAGCGCATGGTCGAGCTGCTGATGCGCCAGGCCGGGGCGTCGCGGGGCTACCTCGTGCTCCACTCGCCGGCCGGTCCCGTGGTCGAGGTGGCGGCATCGGCCCTCGACGGGCAGGTCGAGGTCGTGCCCCACGCCTCGCCCGACCCGACCGACCACCCCGGTCTCAGCCCCCACGCCCTCCACTACGTCCTGCGCACCCGCCAGGTCCTGGCCCTGGTCGACCCGGCGTCCGACCGGCGGCTGCGGGCCGACGAGGGGCTGCGCGAGCGGGCGCCGCGGGCCCTGATCGGCCTGCCCATCGGCGGCACCACCGGGACGCCCGGCGCCTTCGTGCTGGAGAGCGACGAGCGGCCCGACGGGGTCGAGCCGGCCCGCGTCAGCGCCCTGCGGGTGCTGGCCGCCCAGGCCATCGCTGCGGTCGAGCACGCCCGCCTCACCTCCGACCTCGGCGCCCTGGCCCAGGACGTGGCCGATCTCCGCTCGACCGCCGACAGCCTCTCGACCCTCGCCGAGACCGATGCCCTCACCGGTGTGGCCAACCGCCTCGGCCTGGAGTCGGCCCTGCGGGCGGTGATGGACCAGGCCGCCGACCACCCCGGTGCCGACGTCGACCCGGCCGAGACCCCCCGGGTCGGGGTGCTGTTCTGCGACCTCGACGGGTTCAAGGGCGTCAACGACCGGCTCGGCCACACCGCCGGCGACGCCGCCCTGGTCGAGGTGGCCGCCCGCCTCCGGCGCGTCGTGCGGTCCGACGACGTGGTCGCCCGGCTGGGCGGCGACGAGTTCGTCGTCGTCTCGATCGGCGTGGCCGACGACGAGCTGGCCGCCGTGGCCGAGCGCATCCGCGCCGCCGTGGCCGAGCCCATCGACGTCGGCGCCGACGAGCCGGTCGGCCTCGGCGTCTCGATCGGTGTCGGCCGGGCCGACATGGTCGGCGTCACCTCGCTCGACGACGTCGACGCCCTCCTCGGCGCCGCCGACCACTCGATGTACCGAGCCAAGCGCAGCGGCGGCAACCGAGTCGTCAGCTAGCTCCCGTCAGATCGAGCTTTGAGCGGCTGACACCGAATACCGGGGTGAGGCGCTCAAAGCTCGTCGCTGCGGCCGGCGAGGTCGGGGCGGGGGGCCCGGTTGGACGCCCGCGCCGGGGGGCGGGGGTGGGCGTACGCTGCCCGGCGATGTCTTCGGCTGGGGCGGGTGCGCTCGACCACACGGCGGTCGTCCACCGGGGGGCCGGGGAGCTGGCCGACGTCATGGCCGAGCCGCTGCGGGGGGCGGTCGCCCGGGGTGAGGCCGTCCTCGTCTCGCTGGTGCCCGACGCCTGGGCGCCGCTCCAGCGGGCGCTGGGCCCGGCGGCCGCCCCCGACGTGCGGTGGATGGACGCCCGGGACCGCTACGCCACACCCGCCGGCGCCATGGCGCGGCTGCACCGGTTCGTCACCGCGGCGGTCGACCGGGGCGCCCCGGCGGTCTGGTCGCTCGGCGCCCTGGGCCTCGACGGCTCGGCGGCCGACGCGCCCTGGTTGCGCTACGAGCACGCCGTCAACGACGTCCTCGGCGACCTGCCGCTCCACGCCGTGTGCGCCTTCGACCGCGACGTCACGCCCCCGGCGGCCCTGGAGCACGCCCTCGCCGCCCACGGTCCCGACGCCGCCGCGCTCCACGAGCACGCCGCCCTCCCGCCGGCGCCTCCCCTCGACGACCTGCTCGTCGACGAGGTCGTCGCCAGCGCCGAGGCCGCCCGTGACCTCGTCGGCGCCCTGGCCGAGGGGGTCCCCGCCGCCGCCCTCGACGACCTCCGCCTCGTCGTCAGCGAGCTGGTCACCAACGCCTTCCGGTACGGCCGGCCGCCGGTCCGCCTCGCCATGGGGCGCCGGGACGGCGCCCTCCTCGTCCGGGTCCACGACACCGGCGCCGGCATCGCCGATCCCTACGCCGACCTCCGCCCGCCCCATCCCGAGGGCGACGGCGGGCGGGGCCTCAACATCGTCGCCCAGCTCGGCCGGCTGCACTTCGACCCGGGCGCCGCGACGGTGACGGCGGTCGTCGACCTGCCCTAGTCGACCTGCCCCGGGCGCGTTCGGGCCCGCTCGATGCGGAGCCGGTCGAAGCCGATCAGCTCGGCGAGGGTCTCGGCCCCGCCGAAGCCGGTGCGGAGGACGACCTCGTCGGCGCCGGCCTCGTCGAGGACGGCCAGGGCGTGGTGGTCGAGGAAGGTGGCGGCGGTGGCGTCGACCCGCAGCGTGCCCGGCCCGACGGCAGCCGCCTCCAGGGCCCGGGCCAGGTGGGCGGCGTGGAGGGCGTCGACCTCGCCGCTGAGCACGAGCCCATCGGCGGGGTCGTCGCCGGCGGCGAGGAGCGAGAAGGGGACCGCCGGGTCGTTGGTCAGCCGGTGCAGCCCCCCGAGGGCGCCCCACGTGGCCGGGAGCGCCCGCCGGTCGAAGATGCACATGCCGGTCAGCGGGTTCGACCGCATGGCGATGTCGATCAGGTGCTCGTAGCGGAGGTAGGCGGGGCCGCCCTCGACCGCTCTCGTCGTCAGCTCGGCGGCGACCCGCAGGCCGCGGTAGCCGTCCCGCAGGGCCTGCTCGCCGGCCCGGCGGAACCCGTCGACCTGGTCCTCGGCCGGCGCCTCCGGGTCGTAGCGCTCGGTGAGGTCGAGGAGCTGGACGGTGCCCGCCCCGACGAGGGCCTCGACGTCGCCCAGCCCGCCGAGGAGGGCGGCCGCCCGGGCCCGCACGTCGGGGGCGACGAAGGCGAGCTGCTCGCCCTTCTCCAGCCCCTCGCCCAGGAAGGCGGCCACGTCGGTGCCCAGGGACGCGTCGTCGCCGTCGTGCCCCCAGCAGAGGTGGTCCCCCCACTGGCAACCCGTCGGCGTCGTCAGCACACCCGATGCACGCATGACAGGGAAGAGCGTATTCCCTGGTCACGAGGGCGTCGAGGGATCCAACGACCTCCATGCGGCTCTCAAGTGGGGCCCAAGGCCCGGGGCGGATGGTGGGAGCATGAAGACGACCGCCCCCACGCACCGCTCCCGTCTCGCCGTCCTCCTCCTCGCCCTGGCCGCCCTCGGCGCTGCCTGCGGGGTGGCCGGCACCGACCAGGACGCCGGGTCCGCCCCGGCCGCGGCTCCGGCGGACCCGCACGCCGACCACGGGGGCGGCGCCGTCGACCCGCTGCGGCCGGTCGCCGGCGACCCCGCGGAGCTGGCCGCCGACGAGGACCTCTACGCCGTCCCCGACCCGCTCCCGGCCGGCGAGCACGGCACCCTCCTCCGCTACCAGGAGGTCGTCCCCAGCACCTTCCCGTCGGCCCGCACGTACCGGATCCTCTACCTGGGCCAGACGCTGACCGGCGACGCCACCGCCATCAGCGGCACCGTCTTCGTCCCGACGACCGAGGCTCCCGCCGACGGCCGCACCGTCATCGGCCTGGCCCACGCCACCACCGGCCTGGCCGACCAGTGCGCCCCCAGCCGCACGATGGGTGCCGAGATCCCGCTGCTCGGCCCGTTCACCGAGGCCGGCCACGTCGTGGTCGCCACCGACTACGAGGGCCTGGGCACGCCCGGCGACCACCCGTACCTCGTCGGGCCGAGCGCCGGCCGCTCGGTGCTCGACGCAGTGCGGGCCGCCCAGCAGCTGCCCGGCGCCGACGCCGGTGACCGGGTCGGCCTGGCCGGCTACTCCCAGGGCGGCCACGGCGCCCTCTGGGCCGACCGCCTGGCCGCCGGGTGGACCCCCGAGCTCGACGTCGTCGGCACCTTCGCCGGCGCCCCGGCCACCGAGCTCCAGCTGATCGTCGAGCGCCCGGCCGACGTGCCCTTCGGTGGCTTCGTCCCCATGCTCGTGTCCGGCCTGGCCGCCTCCAGCCGCTACATCGACCCGGCGACCTACCTGAGCGAGGCCGGCGTGGCCGCCCTCGACTTCGTCGAGACCACCTGCCTGGACGAGGTCGAGGCCGGGCTGGCCACCGTCGACGTCACCGACCTGGTGCTCCCCGGCGGGGGCGACTCCCTCGCCGCCTGGTCCGCCGCCGCCGGGGGCAACAACCCGGGCCTGGAGGCCGGCGACGACCCCGTGCTGATCGTCCACTCCGAGACCGACGACACGATCCCGGTCTTCACCAGCGACACGATCCGGGAGCGGCTGTGCGCCGCCGGCCAGGACGTCGAGCGCCGCATCCTCACCGACGGCTCGGACCACGTGATCGGGGCCGTCGGCGCCTACGCCCAGGCCCTCGACTGGTTCGAGGCCCGCTTCGCCGGCGAGCCGACGACGACCAGCAGCTGCTAGCCGAACTCGACGCCCTGGGCGAGGGGGAGGTCGTCGGAGTAGTTCACGGTCGTGGTGGTCCGGCGCATGTACGCCTTCCAGGCGTCGGAGCCGGACTCCCGGCCGCCGCCGGTCTCCTTCTCGCCCCCGAAGGCGCCGCCCACCTCGGCACCCGAGGGGCCGATGTTGACGTTGGCGATGCCGCAGTCGGAGCCGTCGGGGCCGACGAAGCGCTCGGCCTCCCGGACGTCCCGGGTGAAGATCGACGACGACAGCCCCTGGGGCACGCCGTTGTGCACGGCGATGGCCTCGTCGAGGTCGTCGTAGGTGAGCGCGTAGAGCACGGGGCCGAAGGTCTCGGTGCGGACGATGTCGGTCTGGCCCGGCATCGCCACCAGGGCGGGCTCGACGTAGAAGGCGTCGGGCGCCTCGGACCCCAGCACCCGGGACCCGCCCGTCACGACGGACCCGCCGTCGCCGCCGGCGGCGGCGAGGGCCTTCTCCACCCGGGCGAAGGCGGGCTCGTCGATCAGCGGGCCGACGAGCGTGCCGTCGGCCAGCGGGTCGCCGATCGGCAGCGAGGCGAACGCCGAGGCCACCCGCTCCACGACCTCGTCGTGCACCGACCGGTGGACGATCAGCCGGCGCAGCGTGGTGCAGCGCTGGCCGGCGGTGCCGGCGGCCGAGAAGACGACGGCCCGGACGACCAGGTCGAGGTCGGCCGACGGGGCCACCACGGCGGCGTTGTTGCCGCCCAGCTCGAGCAGGCTCTTGCCGAAGCGGGCGGCGACCCGCTCGCCCACGGCCCGGCCCATCGGGGTGGAGCCGGTGGCCGAGATCAGGGGCAGGCCCTCGTGGTCGACCAGCGCCCGGCCGACCGACGCGTCGCCCAGCACGACCTGGCTCAGCCCGTCGGGCGCGCCCGCCGTCGCCGCCGCCCGGGCGAGGAGGGCCTGGCAGGCGAGGGCGGTCAGCGGCGTCTTCTCCGACGGCTTCCAGACGACGGGGTCGCCGGCGATCAGGGCCATGGCCGTGTTCCACGACCACACCGCCACCGGGAAGTTGAAGGCGCTGATCACGCCGATCGGGCCGAGCGGCTGCCACGTCTCCACCATCCGGTGGCCGGGCCGCTCGCTGGCGATGGTGCGCCCGAACAGCTGGCGGCTCTGGCCGACGGCCAGGTCGCAGATGTCGATCATCTCCTGGACCTCGCCCAGCCCCTCGGAGCGGATCTTGCCCGCCTCCAGGCTGACCAGGGCGCCGAGGTCGTCCTTGTGACGGCGCAGCTCCTCGCCCATGGCCCGGACGAGATGGCCCCGCACCGGCGCCGGGGTCGTGCGCCAGGTGGCGAAGGCCTCGGTGGCCCGGGCCACGGCGTCGTCGACCCCTGCGGCGGTGGTGGCGGCCAGGCCGGGGCCGATCGGGGTGCCGGTGATCGGTGTGCGGCCCCGGAGGTCGTCACCCTGGTCGATCGTGACCCCGAGCCGGTCGAGGACCTCGCCGGTCGCACGGTCGAGGGCGTCGGGGCTGGGCAGGTCGGTCATCGGGCCTCCGGTGGCACACGTAAGAACTGCTAACGTCCAAGCAACTCTAGCCGTCAGCCCAACTGACGGTCGAGGGCCGAACCGTGTGCGAAAACACGCCGCATACGACAGAACGCGCACACAGAACGTCGAGGAGGACGGATGACGATCGAGCGGATCCGGGTGCTGGGCCTCGGCAAGGTGGGCGAGCTGGTGGCGCACCTCCTGCAGGGCGCCGGCTTCGAGGTCACCGGCGCCGACCGGCAGCCCCGGCCCGACCTCGACCTCGCCGTCGACGTCCTCGACGTGGCCGACCCCGACGCCCTGCGCGCCGGGCTCGACGGCTACGACGCCGTCGTCTCCTGCCTGCCCTTCGACCGCAACCTCGGCGTGGCCGAGACGGCCGCCGCCCTCGGCCTCCACTACTTCGACCTGACCGAGGACGTGGCCACCACCACCCGCATCCGCGAGCTGGCCGTCGGCGCCGACGTCGTCATGGCCCCGCAGTGCGGCCTCGCCCCCGGGCTGATCGGCATCGTCGGCTCCTCGCTGGCCGACGGCCTCACCGACCTCCGCCGCATGCAGCTGCGGGTCGGGGCCCTGCCCCAGCACCCCTCCGGCGTCCTCGGCTACGCCTTCACCTGGTCGCCCGAGGGCGTCATCAACGAGTACATCAACGACTGCGAGGTCATCCGGGACGGGCACCGCCAGCTGGTCCCGGCCATGGCCGACATCGAGACGGTCGTGATCGGCGGCGACCGGCTGGAGGCCTTCGCCACCTCCGGCGGCCTGGGCACGCTGTGCGAGACCTACGACGGCCGCATCCGCCACCTCGACTACAAGACGCTGCGGTACCCCGGCCACTGCGACGCCATCCGCTTCCTCCTCGACGAGCTCGCCCTGCGGGACCGGCGGGAGCTGGCCGGCGAGATCCTGGTCAACGCCAAGCCGCCGGTCGACGACGACGTCGTGTACCTCTACGCCGCCGTCGAGGGCACCGGCGCCGAGGGGCTCACCCGGCGGGAGCACGTGCGGGCGTGGCAGCCGATCGTGATCGCCGGGCGCCGCTGGCGGGCCATCTCGTGGACGACGGCGGCGTCGGCCTGCGGCGTGGTCGAGCTGGTCGCCCGGGGCGCGGTGCCGGCCAAGGGCTTCCTCCGCCAGGAGGACGTCTCGCTGGCCGACCTGCTCTCGACGACCACCGGCCGCCTCTTCGCCGAGGAGGCGGTCAGGGCATGAGCGCGGTCGCCACCGTGGTCCGGCGGGTCCTGGGCGACACCGCCGCCGACGATGTCCTGGCGACGGTCGACCTCTCCGCCGCCGAGGCCGCGGCCGGACCCTCCGGCGACGAGATCGAGCGGGCCGACATCGCCCACGCCCTCCACGTCGTGCTCTACGCCGACCTGATGGAGGTGGTGCCGTCGGCCGCCGCCTACGCCGTCGACCAGCGGGCCGCCGGCCGGGGCGTCGTCCTCGACCACGCCGCGGTGCGCACCGTCGCCTGGCCGGCCGGCGCCCTCCCGCCCGGCATCGAGCAGGTGACCCGGATCCTCGAGCCCCTCGGCTACGCCCGCCACGCCACCTACCCGCTCACCCGACTGCGGATGGCCGGCCACGCCTACGCCCACGCCGACCGGCCCGAGTCGGTGCCGCAGTGGTTCGTCTCCGAGCTCCACCCGGACACCTTCTCGCCCGAGCTCCAGGACGTCGTCACCCGGCTCCTCGATGCCTCGACCGACCCGCTCGACGCCGCCACCCGTGACCGGCTCGACCGCCTGGCCGTCGCCCGGTCGCTGCCGGTCGCCGATGCGGTGGCCCTGGTCGACGCCCTGCGCCACGCCTTCGGCCGCCAGCACCCCCTCCCGACCGACCGGGACCACGACCTGCTGCGGGCCGAGTCGGCCGAGATGGCCTGGATCGCCACCGAGGGCACCACCTGCAACCACTGCACCGACCGGGTCGACGACGTGGCGGCGGTGGCCGAGGCCGAGCGGCGGCGGGGCCGGCCGATCAAGGACACCGTCGAGGTGTCGGCCTCGGGCCGGGTCCGCCAGACCGCCCACCGGGCGGCGACGGTGACCCGCGCCCTGCGCACCCTGGAGGGCGACCTCGTCCTGCGGGACGTGCCCGGCTCGTTCTTCGAGGTCATCTCGCGCGACCGTCTCGACGATGGGACCCTCGACCTGGCCTTCGACGCCGCCAACGCCACCGGCATCTTCGCCATGACGCGCCCGACGGACGAGACGTGAGCGACGTCGGCGGCCGGCCGGGCCGGGACCCGCTGACGGTGGACCGGCTGCGGATGCTGCGGGAGCTGGCCCGCTGCGGGACGATCGCGGCGACGGCCCGGGCCCTGGGCCTGACCCCGTCGGCCGTGTCCCAGCAGCTCTCGGCCCTGGAGCGGGAGACCGGCGTGGCCCTCGTCGACCGGGCCGACCGCCGCACCGCCCTGACCGCCGCCGGCCACGCCCTCGTCGGCCACGCCGACCGGGTGCTCGACGCCCTGGCCGCGGCCACCGCCGACCTCGACCGGGTGCGGGGCACGGTCGGCGGCCCGCTGCGGATCGCCACCGTGCCCAGCGCGGCGCCGGCCCTGGTGTCGCCGGTGGTGGCCCGGCTGCGCGCCGCCCACCCGGACCTCGACCTCACCGTCATCGACGAGGAGCCCCACCGCAGCCTCGACCACCTCGACCGGGGCACGATCGACCTGGCCGTCGTCGACCGCTACGCCGCCGCCCCCATCGCCCTGGGCGACGACCTCGACGCCCGGCCCCTCCTCGTCGAGCCCCTGCTGGTCGTCCTGCCCGCCGGCCACCGGGCCTTGGGCGAGCACGCCGAGGCACCCGTCCCCTTGGCGGCGCTGGCCGGTGACGACTGGATCGTCGCCCCCGAGGAGGTCAGCTGTGGCGCCGCGGTCCGCTCGGCCTGCCGGGCGGCCGGCTTCGAGCCCCGGGTCCGCTGGCAGACCGACGACCTCCTGCTCCACCTCGAGCACGTCGCCGCCGGCCACGGCGTGGCCCTGCTGCCCCGGCTCGGGGTCCGCACCGGCGTGGCCGCCGTCGAGGTCCGCCCCACCGCCCCGGCCGTCACCCGCGAGCTGCTCGCCGTCACCCGCTCGGTCGCCGTCGCCCGCCCCGCCGTGGCCGCCGTCCTGGGAGCCCTCACCGACGCGGCCGACCGCTCGATCACCTGAGCACCTCCGAACTTTGAGCGCCTGACATCGAATACCGGGGTGAGGCGCTCAAAGTTCCGGGGTGGGTGGGGGAGCGGTGCCCGGGTGTCGGGGTCCCGGGCGGCGGGTACGGGGCCGGGGTGGAGACGGTCGGCCCCTACCGCCTGGACGCCCTGGTCGGGCGGGGGACGACGGGGGCGGTGTGGCAGGCGACCCGGCTGGGCGTCCTCGCTCAGGTCGTGGCGGTGAAGCGGGCGCGCCACGGCATCGGGCCCGAGACCGCTGATCGGCTCCGGCGGGAGGCGGCGATCCTCGCCGATCTCGACCACCCCCACATCGTCCGGGTGATCGACGTGCTCGAGGACGGGGACGGCGTCGCCATCGTCATGCCCTTCGCCCGGGGCGGCTCGCTCCACGACCTGCTGGTCGAGCGGGGCCGGCTGACCCCGGGCCAGACGGTCGCCGTGCTGTCCCGCATCGCCGACGCCCTCGGGTCGGCCCACCGCCGGGGCGTCCTCCACGGCGACGTGAAGCCGGCCAACATCCTGTTCACCTCCGACGGCGAGCCGCTCCTCGGCGACTTCGGCGTGGCCCAGCACCTGGCCGGCGGGATCCCGGCCCTGGCCGATGCCGACCGCCGGGCCGTCGAGGGCACCACCGGCTACGTCGACCCCGAGCTGGTCGCCCGGGGCGAGCCCGAGCCCCGCAACGACGTCTACGGCCTCGGCGTCGTCGCCTACCTCTGCCTCACCGGCCGGCTGCCCCACACCGGTCCCGACAGCCGGGCCGTGCTGGCCGCGGCCGAGGCCGGCGACCACCCGGCCCTGGCCGACGCCCCCGGCGTCCCGCCGGACCTCGCCGCGGTGGTCGAGGCCGCCCTGGCCCGGGACCCGGCGGCCCGGCCGCCCAGCGCCGAGGCCCTGGGCCAGGCCCTGCGGTCCGCCGTCCCGCCCGGCGAGGTGGCTCTGCCCGGCACCGCCCTGGCCGCCCACGCCGAGGACGACGACGAGGACGAGGTCGAGCCCGAGGGCGACGAGGGCGCCCCCGACGGACGGGTCGCTCGCGGCACCCGGGTCTTCGGCCGCCAGCCCGACCGGACCCCGGCCGCCGCCGACCGCGGCCACCCCGTCCTGACCCTCGCCGCCGTGGTCCTGCTCCTCGCCGCCGCCGTGGGCGGGGGGCTGTGGGTGCGCGATCGGCTCGACGAGCGCCAGGCCCCCGGGGCGGTCGAGGTCGCCGGTGGCGGGCCCCCCGAGGCGGTCGCCTGCCCCGACCTGGGGCCGATCGAGGTCCCGCCCGGTGCCGAGGAGCTCCACGGCGACCTGAACGGCGACGGCTGCCCGGTCCAGGTCGTGTGGGACGGCCAGGTGATGCGGTTCCGGCTGGAGGAGGGCGACGCCCGGCCCCGCAGCTACGACTTCCGCCAGGCCGGCGATCGCACCCCCGGCCAGCTCCTCCTCGGCGACTGGGACTGCGACGGGGCCGACACCCCGGCCCTCTACCGGCCCGACGACGGCGTGGTCGCCTACTTCGACGCCGTCCCCGGCCAGGTCGGCGGCGAGGTCACCGCCACCCCCGACCGCACCGGCATCACCGACGGCCGGGCCACCCTCCGGGACGGCGAGGGCGACCGCTGCGACACCGTCGAGGTCCGGCCCGAGGCCTAGGACCGGCCTAGACCTTGGTGGCCATCCCGTCACGGGTGAAGCGGGCGGCGCCCCTGATGTTGAGGGCGACGGCCACCACCCAGGTGACGGCGCCGGCCACCACCGTGACCGCGATCGGGTACAGCAGCAGGTAGCTGGCCTGGGCCACGGCGATCACGAGGACCGGGAGCACCACCGCCGAGCCGAGCTGCTGGGCCTCCTGGGCCGAGCGGGCCCGGATCGAGAGCCGGACCAGCAGCCCGAGCCCGAGGGCGGCCGCCGCCGGGGCGACCCACCCCACCAGCAGCAGCCAGCGGGTGGTGGGCAGGAAGACCCGTCCCATCACGCCCCACGCGGCGATGTTGGCGGCCAGCACGAACACGGCGAAGCCCAGCCAGGCGACGGCCAGGGCCGGGAGGAACGAGGCCAGCAGCTTGGCCAGGTACAGCTCCCGGTCCCGCACGGGGGTGTGGAGCATCGTCTCGAGGGTGCCCCGGTCCCGCTCGCCGGCGAAGGAGTCGGCGGCCAGCACGGCGGACACCATCAGCGGGACGATCAGGAACAGCGGCGCCATCACGTAGCCGAGGACGAGGACGATCAGCTGCTCGTCCTCGGGGTGCTCCCGCACGGCGTCGGCCAGCCGCTCGGGGACCAGGGCGACGTAGGTCGCCACGTCCAGCGACGGGTCACGGGCGGCCACGGCGATGGCGATCGGCATCAGCACGAGGAGCACCAGCGGCAGTGCGCCGATCGGCACGACCAGCCCCGGCGTCCGGCGGACGGCGGTGAGGTCGTGGGCGACGAGGGCCCGCACGACGGCCCGGTCGATGCGCCTCACCGCGTCCCCTCGACGGCGAAGTAGACGTCCTCCAGCGAGGGCTCGGGGGTGGTGACGCCGAAGACGTCGGCGCCGATCCCCACCAGGGCGGCCACCACGGCGGCGACGACGGCCCGGTCGCCGGCGTCGAAGCGGAGCCCGCCGGGGGTGGCGACGACGCCGGTCGCCCCCGCCACCGCCCCCACCGCGTCAAGCTGGGCCGCCGTCGCCGGGCCGCCCAGGTCGAGCGTCGTCGTCCGGGCCGCCCACAGCTCGCCGGCGATGGCGGCCGGGCGACCGCTGGCCCGCATCTCCCCGTCGACCAGCACGGCCATGCGATCGGCCAGCCGGCCCGCCTCGGCCAGGAGGTGGGTGCAGAGCACGACGGTCCGGCCGTGCTCGGTGGCCAGCTGGGCGATCAGGTCGGTGACGGCCCGGCCGGCGGCCGGGTCGAGCCCCGAGGTGGGCTCGTCGAGGAACAGCAGGTCGGGGTCGTGGAGCAGGGCCCGGGCCAGGGCGACCCGCTTGCGCTCGCCGGTCGAGAAGCCCCGCACGACCAGGTCGGCCCGGCCGCCCATCCCCAGCCGGTCGAGCAGCTCGTCGCTGCGGCGGGCGCAGGCGGCGGGGTCGAGGCCGCGCAGCCGGCCGGCGTGGCGCAGGTTCTCCCGGGCCGTGAAGCGGTCGTCGAGCCCGGCGTGCTCGGTCAGCACCGCGGTCCGGCGCCGCAGGGCGTCGCCGTCGCGCCACGGGTCGAGGCCGAGGACGGTCGCCGTCCCCTCGTCGGGCGCCAGCACGCCGTTGAGCAGCCGGACGGTGGTGGTCTTGCCCGCCCCGTTCGGCCCGAGCAGGGCCAGGACCTCGCCCCGGGCCACGTCGAGGTCGATCCCGCGCACGGCCCGGCCCCCGGCGAAGCGGCGCGCCAGGCCCCGGCAGGTGATCACGCCCCCGTCCATCCGGCCCGCAACCTATCGTCGGGCCATCCCCCGACGACCCCCAGGAGGTGCGTCATGGCCGGATGGGGCGACGACCCGACCCTCGCCGAGCTGCGGACCCTGCTCTACGAGGAGGGCTGGAAGCCGGTCGAGGTCACCGAGGCGACGAGCGGCGACGTGGTGGTGATCGAGGGGCCCGACGGCGAGCGCAAGACCTTCGCCTCGGACCACATCGCGTTCCACCGCTTCGTCGAGGGCCTCTCCGAGGACTTCGACCTGTAGGTCCGGGCACTACCGTGGGGCGTCCGATGCGCGTGTGGATCGATCACCATGGCTGACCAGGCCCGATTCAGCGAGGACGCCATGCCCCTGATGGGGTCGCTGTACTCGGCGGCCCTGCGCATGACCCGGAACCCCTCCGACGCCGAGGACCTCGTCCAGGAGACGTACCTCAAGGCCTACCGGGGCTACGGCGGGTTCCAGGAGGGCACCAACCTCAAGGCCTGGCTCTACCGGATCCTCACCAACACGTACATCAACATCTACCGGGCCAAGCAGCGCCGGCCCGACGAGACCGAGCTCGACGAGACCGAGGACCCGTACCTCTACCAGCGCCTCGGCGGCCTCGAGGCCGCCCAGGTGGGGCGGAGCGCCGAGGACGAGCTGATGGACTGGTTCACCGAGGCCGAGATCAAGCAGGCCGTGGAGGACCTCCCGGAGCAGTTCCGCATGGCCGTCCTGCTCGCGGATGTCGAGGGCTTCTCCTACAAGGAGATCGCCGAGATCCTGGACATCCCGATCGGCACGGTCATGAGCCGGCTGCACCGGGGAAGAAGCCGGCTCCAGAAGGCGTTGTTCGACTTCGCACGGAGCCGAGGCCTCGCCGACGAGGGCACCGACCCCGATGCGCCGCCCCGCCGCCAGCCCGAGCGGGCCCGCTGACCCGAGCGATCTGACCGAGAGACCCGGCACCAGAGACATGGCTTCCGATCACACCTCCGAGCACGGCGACTGCACCGACGCCCTCCACGAGCTGTACGAGTACCTCGACGGCGAGCTGACCCCGGTCCGTCGTGAGGTCATCGCCCAGCACCTGACCGACTGCGGCGAGTGCTTCGAGGCCTTCGACTTCCAGGCCGAGCTCAAGCAGGTCATCGCCCACAAGTGCAAGGACGAGGTGCCCGAGTCGCTCAAGGCGAGGGTCGCGGGCCTGCTCGAGGGCGAGGCCTAGGCCATGGCCCGGTCCCGTTCCCGTGCCGGTGGTGGCGAGGCGGGGTCGGGGCCCCGGGTGTGCGCCGAGGACGGCTGCGACACCCGCCTGTCGGTCTACAACGACGCCGACCACTGCTCCCTCCACCACCCGACCGTCCTGCTGAGGACGCGGGGCCGGCACATCGCGTGAGCGGTCCCTCCCGCCCGCATCGGACCGGGCCGGCGCGATTCGGCAGCAACACCGAGCACCCCTAGGATCGCCACCATGCTCCTCGGCGCTGTGATCTGGACCCAGTGGATGGGCGTCGGCCTCGCCATCGGGGTCGTCCTGGCGACCATCCAGCTGGCCGTCATGTACTTCCGCTCGGTCGTCCGCCCCAAGTACCCGCCCCGCGGCGCCAAGCGGGACTGACCGGCTGACTGCCATGGCCGAGAGCGCGGTCGACTGGTCGCTCGCCGAGCGGGTCGCCGTGCGCGCCGCGGGCACGGACCCCTTCCACCGCAGCTACCACGCCGACTCGCTGGTCGCCGACTTCGACGAGCTGACCACGCTGGCCGAGGAGCAGGTGGCCATCGCCACCGGGCTCCGCAGCCTGGCCGGCCCCGCTCGGGCCCGGGTCGACGACCGGGGCGACTGGATCCGGGCCAACATCGCCTCCTTCCAGCGCCTGATGCGCCCGGTCACCAACCGGCTGGAGCAGACGATGGGCAGCGGGCTCGTCGCCCCGATCGGCCGCCGCATCGCCGGGGCCGAGGTCGGCGCCCTGCTGGGCTGGATGTCGAGCCGGGTGCTGGGCCAGTACGACCTGCTCGTCATCGAGGACGAGGACCCCGAGGAGCAGGACCTCGTCCACTACGTGGGGCCCAACATCCTCGCCCTGGAGAAGAAGTTCGCCTTCCCGCCCCGTGAGTTCCGCCAGTGGCTGGCCCTCCACGAGGTCACCCACCGGATGCAGTTCACCGGCATCCCGTGGATGCGGGAGCACTTCCTCGGGCTGGTCGACGGCATGGTCTCGGCCGTCGACGAGGACCCGAAGCAGCTGCTCGACGCCGTCACCCGGGCCGCCGAGCAGATCCGCAAGGGCACCAACCCGCTCGACGAGGGCGGGCTGGCCGCGGTGTTCAGCAGCTCGGCCCAGCGGGAGCTGCTCGAGCACATCGGCGGGCTGATGAGCCTGCTCGAGGGGCACGGCGACGTCACCATGGACCGGGCCGGCGCCGACCAGATCCCCAGCGCCGTGCGCTTCGGCCAGGTGCTGCGCCAGCGCCGCCAGAACGCCAACCCGGCGATGAAGCTGCTCCAGAAGCTGATCGGGCTGGAGGCCAAGCTCAAGCAGTACGAGCAGGGCGAGCGCTTCATCGAGGCGGTCGAGGGGGTCGGCGGTGAGCACCAGCTCGACCGGGCCTGGGAGGACCCGGCCAACCTGCCGACCATGACCGAGATCCGCGACCCGAAGGCCTGGCTGGCCCGGGTCGGCGTGGTCGAACCCGCCGCCTAGGAGACCACCGTGGACGCGCTGCTGGCGCGGTGTGCGTTCCCCCCGGCGGGGACGCCGATCACGGCGGGCGTCTCGGGGGGACCGGACTCGCTGGCGCTGATGGTGCTGGCCTGCGCGGCCGGCTGCGCGGTGACGGCCGTGCACGTCGACCACGGGCTGCGGCCCGAGGCGGCCGACGAGGCGATGGTGGTCGAGGCGGCGGCCGACGCCTACGGGGCCCGCTTCCGCTCCGAGCGGGTCGTGGTCACCGACGGGCCCGACCTGGAGGCCCGGGCCCGGGCCGCCCGCTGGGCCGTGCTCGGCCCCGACGCGTGCACGGGCCACACGCTCGACGACCGGGCCGAGACCGTCCTGCTCAACCTGCTGCGGGGGGCGGGGACGACGGGGTTGTCGTCGCTGCGGCCCGGGCCCCGGCACCCGATCCTCGCCCTGCGCCGGGTCGAGACGCGGGCCCTGTGCCTCGAGGAGGGGCTGGTGCCGGTCGAGGACCCGAGCAACGTCGACCCCCGCTTCCGCCGCAACCGGGTGCGCCACGAGGTCCTGCCCCTGCTGGCCGAGGTCGCCGAGCGCGACGTCGTCCCGGTCCTGGCCCGCCAGGCCGAGCTGCTCGCCGACGACGCCGACCTGATCGCCACGCTGGCCGCCGACCTCGACGCCACCGACGCCCGGGCCCTGGCCGCCGCGCCCGTCGCCCTGGCCCGGGCGGCCGTCCGGGCCTGGCTGCGCCCCACCGCCGAGGGCCAGCCCCCGACGGCCGCCGCCGTCGAGCGGGTCCTGGCCGTGGCCCGGGGCGAGGCCCGGGCCTGCGAGCTGGCCGGCGGCTGGCGCGTCGCCCGCTCCTCCGGCCTCCTGACCCTCACCCCACCCCCCTGACCCACCCGAACCTTGTACGCGCTCTACCCCGGTGAGGGTGATCGCGGTCAAGGTTGGGGGGGTGGGGGGGGGGTGGGTCGATCCAC
>JBQGCF010000173.1:0-11935 GCA_052038315.1 Iamia sp. | reverse complement strand
GGCGGTGTGGGACGTGGTGGCGGTCTCGGCCGGCGCGGGGGTCGGGGCGGCGGGGGCCGGCGCGGTCGTGGTCGCACCGTCGGCCGGGGCGGTGGTGGTCGAGCCGTCGGCCGGGGCCGTCGTGGTGGAGGACGTGGCGTCCTGGAGGGCCTGGGCCCCCTCGGCGCACGGGTCCTCGCCGGCGGCGGCCGCCTCGGCGTCGTAGGGCAGGCCGGGCTGGAGCACGGGCCGGAACTCGAGGCGGGCCGTCTCGCCCAGGATCTCCTGGGCCCGCTGGCGGTCCTCGATGCCGGGCAGGTCGACGACGACGTTGTCGCCCTGGCGGGTCACCTCGGGCTCGGCCACGCCCAGGCCGTCGATCCGGTTGCGGATGATCTCCATGGCCTGGTCGATGCTGTCGCTGGCCGGGTCGCCCTTGGCCGACAGCACCACCGAGAAGCCGCCCTGGAGGTCGAGGCCCAGCTCGGGCTCGGCATCGTTGACCACGACCGTCGTGATCGAGAAGGCGGCCAGGGCCAGGACGAAGGCCAGGGCGCCGAGGCCCCGGTTGCGGTACTGGGCCAGGCGGCCGCGCTTGTCGGCCAGTGCTGTCACGGCCCAGACGAACAGCCCGGCGATCGCCGCCAGCGAGATCCAGGCCCAGGTCGAGGCCTTGGTCTCGGACGTGGCGAGGAGGACGATCCGGGCGATCAGGGCCAGGAGGGTGACGATGACCGCCCCCTCGACCGCCCCGATGCGGCGCCGGCGGGCCTTGCGGGACCCCTTGGGGCCCTTGGGCCGGGGCGGGGCCGCCTTCTCGGCCTTGGCCCGGTCCTTGGAGGGCCGGGCCGGCGGACCGCTCTTGGCGGCGGGCGCGGCCGCCTCCTCGACGGGCTCGTCGACGGGCTCGTCCTCGGGGATGTCGTCGACCGGATCGTCGTCGCGACCGTCGCTCACCGTGCCCCTCCGACGGGCGCGGCCGGGCGGCGCACGGGGGTGTCCGAAGGCAGCGGCAGAGGTGACACGCGGGGTCCGATCAGGTCCGGGAAAATGCCCGGGGGACCATAGTGCGCGTGTCCCTTGCCACCCATGCGCGCTGAGCACATCAGCCCCAGACCTCCAGCACCTCGGCCCTCCAGGCGGTCAACCGCTGGTCGCGGATGGCCTCGGCGGTGCGGTCGACGAACCGCAGCAGCCAGGCCACGTTGTGGATCGTGAGGTACCGGAACGCCGACAGCTCGCCCGTCTGGAGCAGGTGGCGGAGGTAGCCCCGGGAGTAGCGGGCGCAGGTCGGGCACGGGCACGTCGGGTCCACCGGGTCGGACGAGCGGGCGTTGGCGACGCGCTTGACGTTGAACCGGCCACCGTCGGTGAGGAGGGTGCCGTGGCGGGCCAGCCGGGTCGGGAGGACGCAGTCGAACATGTCGACGCCCAGGGCGATGGCCTCGACCAGGCTGGCCGGGTCGCCCACGCCCATCAGGTAGCGCGGCTGGTCGTCGGGCAGCCCGGCCACCGCCGCGGCCAGCGCGGGGAGCATCTCGGCCCGGCTCTCCCCCACCGACAGCCCGCCGATGGCGTAGCCGTCGAAGCCCACGTCGGTGGTCCAGCGGGCGCTCTCGGCCCGCAGCACGGGGTCGATGCCGCCCTGGACGATGCCGAACTGGGCCTGGACCAGGCCCCGCTCGGCGCCCGCCTCCTCACCGGCCAGGAACGCCGTCCGGCCCCGCTCGGCCCAGCGGGCGGTGCGCTCGGTCGCCTCCCTGACCACCCGGTCGGGGGCGGGCAGGCCGGGGCAGACGTCGAGCACCATCTGGATGTCGGCGCCGATGTCGGCCTGCACCGCTACCGCCGACTCGGGCGACAGGTGGTGGCGGCTGCCGTCGTAGGTCGACCGGAACAGCGCCCCCTCCTCGTCGACCTTGGGGGCCAGGCTGAAGATCTGGAACCCGCCCGAGTCGGTGAGGCTGTGGCCGTCCCAGCCGGTGAAGCGGGCCAGCCCGCCCAGCTCCCGCACCACGTCGGCGCCGGGCCGGAGCATCAGGTGGTAGGTGTTGGCCAGGACGACCGGCGGGGCCAGGGCGTCGAGGTCGTCGGCGCCGAGCGACTTCACGGACCCCCGGGTGCCGACGGGCATGAAGGCGGGCGACGGGAAGTTCCCCCGCGCCGTGACGACCCGCCCGGCCCGGGCGCTCCCGTCCCGGGCCTCGACCTCGACCGTCGTCCTCATGCGGCGCGGCCCGGGCGGCCGTCCAGCAGGCAGCAGTCGCCGAAGGACAGGAAGCGGTAGCCGTCGGCCAGGGCGGTGTCGTAGAGCCGCCGCCAGCGGGGCCCGACGAAGGCGTCGACCAGCACGAGCAGCGACGACCGGGGCACGTGGAAGTTCGTGAGCAGGGTGTCGACCAGCGTCGGGCGGGTGTCGCCGTGGAGGTAGATGTCGGTCCGCCCCTCCAGCACGCCGGTGGCCTCGACCGCCTCCAGCGTGCGCAGCGTCGTCGTCCCGACGGCCACGACCCGGCTCCCGTGGGCCCGGGCCGCCCGGCAGGCGTCCAGCACCGCCGGCTCGACCCGGTAGGCCTCGTCATGCATGACGTGGTCCTCGACGACGTCGGCGGCGATGGGCCGGAAGGTGCCCAGACCGACCCGGAGCTCGACCCGCTCGATGCGGATGCCCCGCTCCCGGCACCCCTCCAGGACCCGGTCGGTGAGGTGGAGGCCGGCGGTCGGGGCGGCGACCGACCCCGGCGTGCGGGCGTAGACGGTCTGGTAGCGCTCGGGGTCGTCCAGGGCGGTGTGGATGTAGGGCGGCAGCGGCACCTGGCCCACGGCGTCGAGGTCGGCCACCGAGGCATCGCCCAGGTCGACCCGGCGGACGCCGTCGCCCAGCTCGTCGTGGACGGTCAGGGTCAGGGCCCCGGCGGTGAGCGTCGTCCCCGGCGCGACCCGGCGGCTGGGCCGCACCAGGGCCCGCCAGGTGCCGGTCGGCTCCCGGTCGAGCAGGAGGACCTCGACGGCCCCGCCGGTGGCCTTGGTGGCGGCGATGCGGGCCGGCAGCACCCGGGTGTCGTTGACGACGAGGACGTCGCCGGGGTCCAGGAGCGACGGCAGGTCGCGCACGCCGCGGTGGTCGGGTGGGGCCAGCGGGCCCCGGTCGACCAGCATCCGGGCCGCGTCCCGGGGCTCGACCGGCACCTGGGCGATCCGCTCGTCGGGCAGGTCGTAGGCGAAGGCCTCGACCGGCGTCCCCACCCCCGTTCTGTCAGTCCTGGTCCCCCCAGGCGGGGGACCAGGACTGACAGAACCGGCTTGCGGGCTACCCACGGGCGGCGGCGAGGGCCTCGAGGGCGGCGCCGGCGAGGATCCGGGCGCCGATGCCGATCGCCCGCTCGTCGACGTCGAAGGCAGCGGCGTGGATGTCGACGCTCGGGGCGCCCGGCGGGGTCACGCCCAGGCGGATGAAGGCGCCGGGCACCCGGTCGAGGAACCAGCTGAAGTCCTCGCCCCCGCCGCTCTGGCGGGTGGGCAGGACCCCGTCGGCGCCGACGACGGCCTCGGCCGCCCGGCCCAGGAGGACGGTGGCCCCCGGCTCGTTGACGACCGGCGGGCTGCCGATGCGGTGATCGAGCTCCCACGTGGCGCCGCGGGGCTCGACGATGCTGGCGATCAGGGCGGGCAGCAGCTTGGCCGCCTCCTCCCAGCCGTCCCGCCCGGCGGCCCGCAGCGAGCCCTTCAGCTCGGCCCGGTCCGGCACCACGTTGGCGGCGTCGCCGCTGGCGATCGAGCCGAAGGTGAGGTTGACCCCGTCGCGGGGGTCGGTGAGCCGGTCGAGCGAGGCGGGCAGGTCGACGGCCAGCCGGGCGGCCACGTTGACCAGGTCCGCCGTGCGGTGGGGCCGGGCGGTGTGGCCCCCGGGGCCGGCCAGGCGGATCACCACCATGTCGGTGGCGCTGGTGATCGGGCCGGGCGAGAGCCCGACGTGGCCCACCTCCAGGTGGGGGTCGCAGTGCAGGGCGAAGATGGCGGCGGCGCCGTCGACGCGGCCCGCCTCGGCCAGCGGCCGGGCCCCCGACGGGATCGACTCCTCGGCCGGCTGGAACACGATCCGGACCCGGCCGGGCCGGTCGCGCAGGACCGCGGCCAGGGCCAGGGTGGCGCCGACCCCGGCGGCGGTGTGGACGTCGTGGCCGCAGGCGTGGCAGACCCCGTCGACCGTCGAGCGGTAGGGCACGTCCTTCACGTCCTGCATCCGCAGGGCGTCGATGTCGGCCCGGAGGGCCAAGAGCGGGCCGGTGGTGCCGACCTCGGCGATCAGCCCCGTCGTCCCCTCCCCCGGCTCGGTGGTGACGTCGTGGGCGCTCAGCAGGTCCCGCAGCACCTGGGTGGTCCGGACCTCCTCCCACGACGGCTCCGGGTGGGCGTGGAGGTCCCGGCGCAGGGCGATCAGCTCGGGCTCCAGGGCCTCGACGGCCCGTCGCACACCTTCGTGGTCAGCCGTCATCAGGACGAGACGAGCACGCCGGGGCGGTCCGACGCCAGCTCGCCCACCAGCAGGTCGACCACCGGGCGCAGGGCGGCGGCCCCGACGGCCCCCTCGGGCACCACGGCCCGCTGGCGCTGGTAGCTGCCGCCGTCGCTGAGGATGCCGTCGACCCGGGCCAGCTCGGCCTCGCAGTCGAGCCGGGCCGCCACCGGCGCCATCTCGGCCAGCAGGTCGCGCACGGCGGCCCGGATCGGCTGCTGGGTGCCCCTCTCGTCGACGATCACGTCGGCGTCGAGGCCGTGGCGCCCGGCCCGCCACTTGTTCTGCCGCAGGACCCAGTCCTTGTGCCGGGGCAGGGTGAAGCCCCGGTCGATCATGGTGTCGAGATGCGTCACCAGGCACTGGGCCAGCGAGGCGATGGCGGTGACCTCGGCCAACGTCGGGATGCCGTCGCACATGCGCAGCTCGACGGTGCCGAAGTCGGGGTGCGGGCGGATGTCCCACCACACCTCCCGCACGGTCGAGATGGCCTGCGAGGAGACCAGCGTCTCCATGAACTGCTCGAAGTCGGTCCAGCTCTCGATCGGGGCCGGCAACCCGGCGGTGGGCAGGCCCTCGAACACCTTGCTGCGGCTCGACGCCAGCCCGCTGTCGTGGCCCTCCCAGAACGGGCTCGACGCGCTCAGGGCCAGGAAGTGCGGGATGTACCCGGCCAGGGCGTTGGCGATGGCGATCGCCTTCTCGGGCGACTTGATCCCGACGTGGACGTGGACCCCGAAGATCTGCAGGCGGCGGGCCATCCACTGCATCTCGTCGATCAGCCGGGCGTAGCGCGGGTTGGGGCTGACGTCCTGGTCGTGCCACGAGGAGTACGGGTGGGTGCCCGAGCACATCAGGGCCAGGCCCCGGCGGTCGGCGGCCGCCGCCACCTCGTCGAGGGTGCCCTGGAGGTCGGCCCGGGCCTCGGCGACGGTGGTGCAGACGCCGGTGATGATCTCGACCGTGCACTCGAACAGCTCGTGCTTGGCCTTCGGGTGCTCGCCGTCGGGGTGCGGGGCGCCGATCTCGCTCAGGATCCCGGTCGCCGCGCTGGCCAGCTCGCCCGTGGCCCGGTCGACGACCTCGAGCTCGACCTCGATGCCCAGGCTGGGCCCCGGCGAGCTGTTGAAGTCGATGTCCACCGGGTCATCCTTCCACCCTCACGGCGGTGGAAGCGTCGCCGTCGACGGCGGCCGCCAGCATCGGCACCAGCTCCTCCAGGATCACCGGGAGGCTGAGGACGCTGATGAACGAGCCGCCGGCGAGCGGCCCGTCGGTGGCCAGGCGGACCTCCCGGCCCTCGGCGTGGACGGGGAGGTCGGTGTAGGCGGCCACGGTGAACGGCGGCCGGTCGTCGGCGGCGTCGAGCCAGAGGACCGTGTCGAGGTCGATCAGGTCGACCTGCTCCAGGCTCAGCTCGGCGCCGAAGTCCTCGCCGATCAGGTCGACGAGGGTCTCGGGCACGACCAGGCCCAGGCCGGTCAGGACCCGGCTCACCGCCGCCTGCGGGCTGTAGACGTAGATGCCGTCGGCGGCGCTGGCCACGACGGTGGTGGCCCCGGCCAGCTCGGGATGCTCGTCGGCCGCCGCCCGGATCAGGTCCTCGGTGTCCTGGATGATCCGCTCGGCCTCCTCGGGCCGCCCGAGGACGTCGCCCACGATCTGGGTCTGGTCCTGCCACGGGATCCCGTAGGCGTCGTACTCGGCCGGTGCGGCCACGACCGGGGCGTAGCGGGACAGGGCGTCGTACTGCTCCTGGGTCAGGCCGGCGTACAGGGCGAGGATGACGTCGGGGTCGGCCTCGATCACCGCCTCCTCGTCGATCGACTCGGAGTCGCCGAGGAGGATCGGCTCGGCGTCCCCCAGCTCGTCCTGGGCC
Source organism: Iamia sp. (assembly GCA_052038315.1). Lineage (GTDB taxonomy): Bacteria > Actinomycetota > Acidimicrobiia > Acidimicrobiales > Iamiaceae > Iamia. The sequence continues at coordinate 5,561 of JBQGCF010000173.1, read as the reverse complement.
CACGGCCACACGCCGAAGTGGTGGCCGCCGTACCACTCGGTGGTGCCGACCGGGGTCACGCCGAGGGCGAGGACGGCGTCGTGGTCGGTCAGCCCGACCGTGGCCACCCGGGTCGGCGGCTCCTCGATCGTCGTCTCGCCGAAGCGGTGCTCGATCGTCAGGGGGAAGTCGTCGGCCGCCTCGGCCTCGGTGCTCCGAGCGGTCCCGGCGGCCCCACCGTCGCCCCCGCCGTCGTCGCTCCCGTCGTCTCCCCCGCTCCCCGAGCAGGCCGCCAGCAGAACGGCGAGGACGATCGGGACGGTGTTCCGCAGCAGACGCACGAGGGCCCGACGTACCCCGCTGTGAGGCGCGCCTAACAGTGAAACTCGTCGCTGGGACCAGGGGCGATGCCGGTACCGTCGCCGGCCCCATGGCCACCACCGGTGCGGTCCCCGGATCGCTGACCTTCTCCGCCCACGTGGGCGACCCCGAGGACGTGCTCGAGCGCCTGGCGCTCGAGCCCTTCGTCGCGGGCGAGCAGCCGGTGGCCCGCTTCCTCGAGCTGCGCCACACCCCGCGGTTCGACCCCGCCAAGCTGGCCGTGGGCGACGGCCGGGCCGACCGGTGGGTCGAGTGGGGTCGGTCGACGATCGTCCTGGTCGAGGGGGCGGGCTGGTCGGCCCACCTCACCCGGCGCCGCCACGACGACGAGGACGACGCCACCACCAGCGGCTGGGTCTACGGCTGCGACGGCCCGGCCGTCGACCAGGCCTGCGAGCAGCTGCGCAAGGCGCTGGCCCAGGAGGCGCCGGGCGGCGGGGCCCGGGTGGTGCTGCGGTCGTGGAACGGCAAGGGCGGATGGGCCAACCGCACGGTCGCAGCGCCGGCGTGGGCCGACGCCCGCCGGAACTACGCCGCCGCCGTGCGCCCGGCGCTCGACCGACTCGTCGCCCTCGACGGCCGCGCCGAGGACCCGTCGGGCCGGCTCCTGCTGCTCCACGGCGTCCCCGGCACCGGCAAGTCGACCTTCATCCGGGCCCTGGCCCGGGCGTGGGAGCCGTGGTGCGCCACCGAGGTCCTGTCCGACCCCGGCGCCACCCTCGCCGACTCCCGGGCCCTGGAATCGATCGTGCTCCGCCCGGCCACCGGTGACGACGACGAGCGCCGTCCGTGGAAGGTCCTGGTGGTCGAGGACGCCCACGAGCTGGTGGCGTCGGCGGCCACCGGCGGTGCATCGGACGCCCTCACCCGACTGCTCCACGCCACCGACGGGGTGGTGGGCGGCCAGGCCAAGGTCCTCTTCCTGCTGACCACCAACCAGCGGCTCGACCGAGTCCACCCGGCCCTGCTCCGCCCGGGCCGGTGCCTGGCCGAGATCGAGATCCCGCCGCTGCCGGCGGCCGAGGCCAGCGCCTGGCTCGGTCGGCCGGTCCGCACCCCGGCGACCATCGCCGACCTCTACGCCGAGGGCCGGGCCGACGACGTCATCCGCCACCGGGTCGACGACGACCCGCCCGGCCAGTACCTGTAGGCCGCTCCCGGCGCCTCAGCCGGGCGGCGGACCGGGCGTCACGACGGGCGCGGCGCGGTGGGAGCGGTCACGGGCGTCCTCGACGATCGACCGGAGCCCGGCCGGGACCTGGGCCATGGCGGCGGGGTCACCGGCGACGGCATCGAGCAGGGTGCCGGCGAGCCCCCGCCGCAGCTCGTCGGGGACGCTGATCGTGCCCTCGGCCCGGAGGAGCACCGCCAGGCACAGTCCGAGCAGCTCCCCGGCCATGTCGAGGACGAGATCGTCGAACACGGGCTCGGGGGCGATCTCCTCGAAGGTCGAGAGCGCCGTCGCCAGGCCCTCGATGACATCGCCGCAGAGGACACCCTCCCAGGCTGCGTGCAACCGGGACTGGCGGGCGGCGGGGTGGCGGGGCCCGAGGTGGGCGGCGCAGTCCCGGGCGATCTCGGCGTGCAGCCGACGCGCCACCTGTCCCTGCCCAGCCTTGCGATGGGCGAAGGCCAGGAGCTCGCGGGCCGACACGGTGTCCGGGTGCACCGGCCCCTGGGCGGCGATCCGGCGTCGGACGACGTCCTCGACGAGGTCGATCGCCGCCCCGGAGTCCGTCAGCAGCGTGCGGTGGGCGATGTCCTGATCGACGGCCAGGGCCACGGGGTCGTCACCACCACCGAGGCGCTCCGAGAGCGCCCGCAGGCGCACCAGCGCGGTGTCGTCGAACCGAAACCGCTCGTAGACCGTCGCCGCCACCCACTCCAGGACGACCGCCAGCCGCCCGGTGGTGAGGGCGGCGAGGTCGTCGAGGACCATGAGGATGGCCGCGTCCTGGTCGCCGTCCGGTGGGGGGACGCGGAGCTCGGCGATGATCGTCTCGAGCGGCGCCGGCAACGGCCTCGCCTCGCCCCACCCGGCCTTGGCCCAGGCTCCCTCGATCAGGAGGCCGGCCTCGACGAAGCCATCCGGGGCGTCGACATCGGCGATCCAGCGCCGGGCCTGCAGGAGGAGCCGATCGACCTCCTCGTCGAACAGGAAGCCGTCGCCGTAGCTCGGCGGCCCGTCCTGGCCCAGCGCCGTGAGGATGTAGCGCTCGGTCACCGTGCCGGGCGCGACCGATGTCAGATTCACCTCCAGGCCGCGCAGCCCGAACCAGTGGCGCAGCATCTGCACGACGAGGGTCAGCTCGGACCGACGCTCCGTCCGGTACTGGACGTAGTGGCGTAGCAGGGGCTCACGCAGCTCGTACCACGTGGTGCGTTGGTCGGTGCCCGGCACCTTGCGGCCCCGCACCCACCCGGACTCGGCCAGACGTCCCATGGTGGTGCCGACCGTGCGCTGATCGAGACCGAGGCCCGCGGCCAGCTCGGTGGCGGTCTGGGAGACCGCTCCGGTCGCCAGGGCCATGATCACCCGCTCCTCGTTGGGCCCGAGATCCCACAGGCGCTGCTGGTAGTAGGTCACCAGCTCTTCCAGCAGGCGCTCGACCGCCGGGACCAGGTCGTCGAGCAGCTCGATCGTGACCACGTCGGCGAAGATCGTCCACAACCGCGGGGACCCTCCGGTCAGGGCGTGCAGGGCCTGGACCCGCGCCAGCCCCTGTGGCGAGACCAAGAACTCGTTCAGGTCACGGTCATCGGCGCGGAGGAGGGCTAGCAATCGGCCGCCCTCCTCCGCCGAGAGCTCGTCCAGCGACTCGATCACGAACGATCGGAACCACGGGTCGTCCCGGCGCTGGACGTCGTCGAACAGTGTCGGCGCCGACGCCAGGACCAGGACCCGGCGCGAAGCCTCGACCCATGACCTCAGGTCGTGCTGGCCGGGGCGTCCGAGCTTGCCGAAGAGGCGATCGAGGTTCTCGACGACGAGGACGAGCATCCGCCCGTCCAACCCCTGCTCGATGACGGCCTCGAGGCCCCCGATGTCGTCACGCCCGCTGACGATCTCCAGGTCGAGCGAGCGAGCGATGAGCGCCAGGAGCTCCGCGTAGGTGACGATGCCGTGGGCGTCCTCGGGCACCACCACGGCGACCGCCCGGCCGCCGTCGCGCAGCACCGGCGACCGTTGCTGAGCGACGGCCAGCATGTGCGTCTTGCCCCCGCCTCGCGGCCCGACGATCAGGGTGTGGGCCAGGTTGCCGGTGAGGGCCGCCTCGATGCGGCCGACGATCCGATCGAGGGACGACTCCGCTGCCGCGCCGACGGTGCGCGCATCGAGCTGCCGCGGATCCTCTCGCGTCGGGGTGAAGGGACGGGCGCCCATCATCGGTCCAACCGCCTCACGACGATCCATGCGCGCCGCAGCAGCGAGGATGAGAACCCCGTACCGGTGGCCCCCGGATCCAGGTAGTGGTCTTGCTCGAGCCGTTCGAGCACGGACACCACCCGCTCCCGATCGGGCCGCCGTCCGGTCGCAGCGGCCGCCGCAGCCACGATCTCGTCGGTGGATGGGGAGAGCGTGGACGAGGTGGCGATGACGTCCAGGAGCTCGCCGGCCAGACCGGCGTCGTCGCTGTAGTAGCGGCCGAGCCGGTCGCGGTAGTGGCGGAAGTCCAACGGGTCGTCCGGATCGTCGAGCAGGCGGTCCATGGCGCACCCGGGATCGGCGAGGGTCACCGGCCGGCCGAGCCGGCTGAGCTGGTCGGCGATGTGGTGGAGGTAGAAGGCGCCACCGTCCGCCGCCGCGGCCATGGCAGCTGCGATCCGGATGCTGTCGTCACCCTCGATGCCGGCTCCGAGGAGGAGGCAACGGGCGAGGAAGGTCGCCTCCGCGGGCGCAAGTCGTCCGACCCGGATCGGGACCAGATCGTTGACCACTTGCATCGAGGGCACGACGTGGTGGAGCCCCATCGACCCGGAGAGCACGATGGCCAGGTTGTCCGCTCCCTCCTGGCGGGCCCGGCGCAGGGAGTGGAGGAACTCCATCCCTCCATCGGGGGCGTCCGCCGCCAACGCCTGCAGGAAGACCGAGACCTCGTCGATGACGACGATCAACCTGCGAGGGGCCACCTTCCGGGCGGCCAGCACGAGGAGGTCATCGGCATCGGCACGAGGTGCCTCTCTCCGCCCGCCCTGGCGACGCACGTGGATGCCCTTGACGGACACGTCCAGGTCCAGGGCCCATCGCTCTGCTTCTCGGCCGAGCCACGTGGCCGCTCGGATCCGCTCGCGCAGGCGACTGGAGAACACCCCGGCATCGGTGGTCTCCGCGGAGATGCGCAGCACGCGGGAGTCGTCCCGAGCGTCCAGCACGGCGCCGAGCAGGTGGAGGAGTGACGTCTTGCCCTGCCGCCGATCACCCGTGACGCTGACGCCGACCTGTCCGACCCCCACGGCGTCGAGGACCCGGGCGTACTCCTCGACGTGGCCCACGTGATCCCGAGGCCCGATGGGACCGCCGGGGGTGACGGGAATCGGCCACGGCTCGATGTCGTCCGGGAACCGCAGTGGATTGTACATCGGAGGAAGTGTACATCCATCCCCGTGACCATCGGCGACGATGGGCGACTCCGGCTCAGCCGAAGAGGCCGGGTGGTGGCGTGTCGTCGCCTCCGGGGGCGCCCCGGGGCGGGACCCGGCCGACGTGGGCCCAGGCCGCCGCGGTGGCGACCCGGCCCCGCGGGGTGCGCATCAGCATCCCCTCGCGGATCAGGAAGGGCTCGTGGACGTCCTCGACCGTCTCGGTGGGCTCGGACACGCTGATCGCCAGGGTCGAGAGCCCCACCGGGCCACCGCCGAAGCGGCCGCAGAGGGCCTCCAGCAGGGCCCGGTCGATCTTGTCGAGGCCGCGCTCGTCGACCCCGAAGGTGGCCAGGCCGGCCTTGGCCGTGTCGAGGTCGATGGTGCCGGTGCCCCGGACGTCGGCGAAGTCGCGCACCCGGCGCAGCAGCCGGTTGGCGATCCGGGGCGTGCCCCGCGCCCGGCCGGCGATCTCCCGGGCGCCCTCGTCGTCGACCGGCACGTCGAGGATGCCGGCGGCCCGCAGCACGATGGCCTCCAGGTCGGCCGGCGCGGGGTTGTGGAGCCGGGCGGCGAGACCCAAGCGGTCACGCAGCGGGCCGGGGATGTGCCCCGTGGGG
>JBQGCF010000172.1:0-21024 GCA_052038315.1 Iamia sp. | reverse complement strand
GACCCTGAGCGGGCGAGGCGCCCGCTCAGGGTCGCCGTTTCGCTCGGAACCGGTCCCGCCACGACGGCGGCGGGTTGGCAGCCACCGCCTCGTCGACCACGCCGACGGCCCAGGCCTCGGTGTCGCCGTCGGCCGGCCGGGGCCCGAACAGGGCGGCCGACAGGGCCACGCCGACCTCGGCCATCCGGTCGTGGGCCAGCGGCCCGCCGGCGAGGGCGGCGACGTAGCCGGTGACCGGCTCGTCCCGCCGCCGGCCTCGGCCCCGCCGGGCCCCCTCGGCCTCGATGCGCTCGGCCAGCCGGACCGCCCACGGCCGGGCGGCCAGGGCCCGGCGCCGGGCCAGGGCCTGGGCGATCGACCGGGCGATCAGGACGACGATCACGACGGCCAGCAGCACGACGACCACGACACCGAGGATCCGGAGCACGCCGTCGGCGACGTCGCTGGTCGAGCCCCCGTCGCCCCCGCCGGCGTCGGGGACGGTGCCCGGCGTGGTCGGGTCGGTGCCGTCGACCGGGTTCGGCGCGGTGAGGTCGTCGGGGATGCCGTCGCCGTTCACGTCGACGTCCGGGATGCCGTCGCCGTCCAGGTCGACGTCGAGCACGCCGTCCCCGTCGATGTCCCGATCGAGGATGCCGTCGCCGTTCACGTCCTGGACCTCGCCGGGCTCGATGGCCGGGAGCGAGGTCGGGCCGAGGCCCGGGTCGACGCCGCTCCCGCCCGGGCCCGACCCGCCACCGGGCGCGCCGGGAGGACCGAAGGGGACGTCGCCGCTCAGCCGGCCGGCGGTGCGGGGCGAGTCGACCCACAGCGGGACGAGGCTGGCGAGGGCCACGATGCCGGCGGCCGCCAGCCAGGCCACGGCCACCGCCGCCGCGGTGCGCCCCACGCCCGGCTCGACGCTCGGCCCGGGGCTGCCGTCGAGGGGGACGGGCGTGGGGAGCTGGCGCCCGGCGTCGCGCCGCAGAGACCACAGGGCGGCGGCCACCACGGCGAACCAGCCGAGGGCCAGGGGCAGCGTCTCGCCCAGCTCGCCGTGGAGGACGAAGACCAGGCCCACGCCCGAGGCCACGGCGATCGGCCGCAGCCGCTCGACCCACCACCAGTCGGTGCCGAAGACGACCAGGGCGATCAGCGGGATGGCGGCCAGCGAGGCGTCGCCCTCGGCCGAGCCGGTCGCCACGGCCCGGAAGAAGATCAAGCCGACGAGCGTGATCAGGGCGGCGACGAAGCCCGGCACGACGGCGACGAACCGGCGCAGGTCGAGGCCGACCCCGAGCACGACGCCGATCAGCAGGGCGACGGTGGGGGCGACGAACCACGTCGCGCTGCCCATGCGCACGCCCAGGCCGGCGAAGACCAGGGCGAAGGCGCCGGCGGCGAGGGCCTGGCTGAGGACCGAGGCATCGCTGCGGAGCGGGGGCAGGGCCGCCTCGGCGACCGAGCCGGGCGGACGCCAGGGCGGGGCCGGCGGGGGAGGCGGTGGCGGTGGTGGTGGTGGTGCGGTCACGCCCATCGGTCCCCCCAGGGCGAGACGACCCGGGTCAGCCCCGCCCAGCGCTCGACGGTCGGCGGGCCGGTGGTGGCCGCGGCCAGCTGGCGGCGGGCCCGGTCGGCCCGCTCGATCGGACGGGCCACGGTGTGGGTGCCCGGGCCCAGCTCGACCGGGGGCGGCCCCGGCGACCACGGCCGGCCCAGGGGCGCGGCCGGCGCCGGCTCGCCCTCCGCCGTCACCAGCACCACCTTCCACCCGCGGGCCAGGCCGTGCTCGACGAGCCAGGCGGCCCGGCCCACGGCCAGCTCGGCGTCGGGGCCGTGGTGGGTCAGCTCGAGCACGACCCGCAGGGCGACCTGCTCGATCCCGTCCCGCTCCTTGACCATCAGCGCGCCCCGGTGCGCCGTCGCCGGCCAGTGCACCGAGCGGCGGGGGTCGCCCCGGGTGTAGGGCCGGACGCCGCGGAAGAGGTCGTCGCCCTGGGTCACGGTGTTGGCCTCGCCCGGGGGGACCGTGCGCAGCCGGGGCCAGGCCGGGTCGTGGGCCAGCGGTGCGGGGCCGACGGCCCACGGCGTCGGCAGCCAGACCCGGACCCGGCGCCCGGCCTCGAACAGCCCCAGCGGCCCGGTGGCGATCAGGTCGAAGTCCATGTGGGTGACGACGCCCCGCGGCGGCGCATCGATCACCACGGTGCCGGGCCCGGTGGTGCGGAGGGCGACCGAGGCCCGCACGAACGTCGGCCACCACACCGGCTGCACCAGCTCGACCGGCCCGGTCAGCCCGTCGGCCCGGACGACGTGGACCGCCGGCTCGCCCGCCACGCCGTCGGACGGGCTGGTGAGGGCGGGGCGGACGTGGGCCAGGGTGGCCCGGGCGCTGAGGGCGTCGAAGGCGACCACGCCGACCACGGCCACGACCAGCATGGCCAGGGTGCCCTGACGACCGACGAGGGCGAGCAGCCCGGCCAGCACGCACAGGGCGCCGAGCCCGGCGACGAGGGGGAGGGGGCGCAGCCGGCGGGAGGTGCGGTCGGCGTCGGAGCCCCGACCCGGGGTCATCGCCGGCGGGGGGCGGGCGGGACCGAGACGGCGCCGAGGACCTGGGCGACCCAGTCCTGGGCGGTGACGAGGTCGCCGTTGGTGGCGTCGACCAGGCGGGGCGCCAGGCCGGGGACGGCGACGGCTTGGACGTCCTCGGGGGCGGCGTGGTCGCGCCCGGCGAGCAGGGCGTGGGCCCGGGCCACCTGGACGAGCGAGAGGGCGGCCCGGGTGCTGATCGGCGTGGCGTCACCGCCCTGGCGGCGCAGGGCGTCGACGATGTCGAGGGCGTAGGCGGCGACCAGGTCGTGGACGAAGACGTCGGCGACCGAGCGGCGGAGGTCGGTCCAGGAGGCGATGGGGGCGACGGCACCGAGCCGGGCCAGCGGCCCCTCACCGCCCTCGCCCCGGAGCAGGCCCATCTCGGCGTCCCGGCCGGGCAGCCCGAGCGACAGCGACACGGCGAAGCGGTCCCGCTGCCCGGCGACGAGGGCGAAGGTGCCGACGTCGCTGTGCGGGTTCTGGGTGGCGATCACCAGGAACGGGTCGGGGAGCGGGTGGGTCGTGCCGTCCACCGTGACCTGGCGCTCGGCCATGGCCTCGAGGAGCGACGACTGGGTGCGGGGGGTGGCCCGGTTGAGCTCGTCGACCAGCACGACGTGGTGGAACAGCGGTCCGGGCTGGAACTCCCAGTCCCGTGTCCGCTCGTCGTAGATGCTCACGCCGGTCAGGTCCGACGGGAGCAGGTCGGCGGTCCCCTGGACCCGTCCGAAGGTGCCCCCGATCCCGGCGGCCAGGGCCTTGGCCAGCAGCGTCTTGCCCACGCCGGGGACGTCCTCCAGCAGGATGTGGCCCCCGGCCAGGAAGGCGCTGACCGCGACCCTCACCGCCTCCGGGTCGCCCACGAACACCGTGCCGATGGCGTCGAGCAGGTCGAGGACCTGGTCCCGTCCCGCCCCGCCCTTGGCCAGCGTGGTCCCGTACGTTCCGCCGTACCCCTCGCTCATCGCGCGAGTCTGCCAGAGCCCCCCGCCCGGTTCAGCCCGGAAGGAACGAGAGCCGCACCACGCGGTCGGGGTTGTCGCCGTTCGTGTCGACGAGGACGATGCTCTGCCAGGTGCCCAGGGCGGGGGCGCCGGCCAGCACCGGGACGGTGAGCGACGGGCTGACGATGGCGGGCAGGACGTGGTCGGCGCCGTGGCCGTGGGCCCCGTGGCGGTGCTGGTAGCGGTCGTCCCGGGGGAGGAGGTCGGCCAGCGTCGTGGCCAGGTCGGCGTCGCTCCCGGCGCCGGTCTCGATCAGGGCCAGCCCGGCGGTGGCGTGGGGGGCGAAGACGTTGACCAGCCCGTCGCCCCGCCCCGAGCAGAACCGGTTCACCTCGACGGTGAGATCGGTGACCACCCGGTCCCCGTTGTGGACCCGCAGCTCGACCGACTCCATCCCATCAGGCTACGACGCCCACGTCACGCCCACCCGACGATCCCGAGGACGACGGTGATGGCGGTGAGAGCGATGGCTGCGTAGAGCCCTCCGACGCTGCTTCGTCGCTCGGTCTCGTCGCCCCGCCGGTGGTTCGCCCACCACAGGACGGAGAACGTCACCGCCCACACCAGGGCGAGGACGGCGAAGGCGACGTCCACGTGGGCTCGAGGGTCGAACCCCGAGGTCGACGGTCCGGTCGTTGACGACTCGCAACCCCATCCGTCCTGGTCGTTGCCATCGAGCCGGTAGACGTCGGTCCCGAGGATCTTGATGTCCCGAGAGCCGATATCCGGGCAGCTGATCGTGTCCTCGGTACCGGCCGGGACGCAGGGGTCGCCGGGCTGGACCCGGTAGTCGTCGCTGCACTCCGCCGCCGCCTGCCTCCCCAGCATGGCGACCTCCTCGATCGGAGGGGGAGGCTAGCGGCAACGCCTGTCAGGCGTCCCGGGCGGCTGCTGCGTAGGCGCGGAGGGCCTGCCACCAGCCGTCGTCGCCGGTGATGAGGGTGCGGGTGGCGGGGTCGTGGGCGTCGAGGTGGCGGTGCTCGACGATGACGGTGGTCAGGTCGTCGTCGACCTCGGCGATGCGGACGTCGACGGTCGACCCCGGTGCCCAGCGCACGCGGATGTGCTCCGGCGGCTCCCAGAGGGTCACCGTCGCCTCGATCGCCCGCAGTGGGGACGACGCCGGCCACCACCGGTCCACGTCGGCCAGGAGCGCGAACGAGGCCTCGGCGCCCAACGGCACCGAGACCTCGACGCGGAGGAGGTCGTCCACCGAGGGGGAGGGGCTCAGGAGGCGCCCTGGTCCTGGGTCATCGAGCGGAGCATCCACGCCGTCTTCTCGTGGACCTCGAGCCGCTGGGTCAGGAGGTCGGCGGTGACCTGGTCGTTGGCCGCCTCGGCCGGGCCGAAGACGGCGCGGGCGGTGCGGGCGACCTGCTCGTGCCCGGCGACCAGCTCCTTCAGCATGTCGGTGGCGGCGGGGACGCCGTCGGCCTCGGGGATCGAGCTGAGGGCGGTCAGCTGGGCGTAGCTGCCGGGGGCGTAGACCCCGAGGGCCCGGATGCGCTCGGCGATCAGGTCGACCGCCATCCACAGCTCGTTGTACTCCTCCTCGAACATGAGGTGGAGGGTGTTGAACATCGGGCCGGTGACGTTCCAGTGGAAGCCGTGGGTCTTCAGGTACAGCGAGTAGGTGTCGGCCATCACCTTGCTCAGGCCCTCGGCGATCTCCTCGCGCTGGGCCTCGTCGATGCCGATGTCGATCTGCACGTGTCCTCCTCGGGTCGGTCGTTGATGGGGTGTGCGTTCCGACCCGGTACAACCCTGCCACCTGCGGCGATGTTCCGATGACGGCCCTGGAGGACGGCGAGCGGACAGGTGTCCAGGATGGCAGCATGCGGGCATGTCGACCCCCGAACCCACCGAGGTCGTGGCGGCCCTCTGGGACGCCGTCTACGCCCGCGACTGGGACCGCATCGCCTCCCACCTCGGCGACGAGGCCATCTACTACGACGTGCCCACCGGGCCGAGCACGGCGGCGGTCGGCCCGAAGGCCATCGTCGGCCGGCTCCAGCTCGGGCTCGAGCCGCTGACCCGCTACGAGCACCACGACGGGCGCATCGCCGTGAACGGCGACGTCGTCATGGTCGAGCACGCCGAGACGTGGGGTTGGGAGACGGGGGAGTCGACCACCCTCGCCTTCGCCACCGTCCACCGGGTCGCCGGCGACAAGGTGGTCCTCTGGAAGGACTACTGGAGCTACGACCACCTGCTCGACCACGCCCCCGAGTGGTGGAAGGAGCGCCTCTTCGGCGCCGACCTCTGGTGGCTGACCGACGTGACGGGATCGGACGCGCTGTGAGGGCGGTGCGGGTCGGCGAGGCCGGCGGGATCCAGATGGGCGACGTGCCCGAGCCCGATCCGGGGCCCGGCCAGGTGCTGGTCGAGGTGGCCGGGGCGGGGCTGTGCCACTCCGACGTGGTGATCGCCCAGGCCCCCGGGTTCTACGGCGGCGGCGGGTTCACGCTCGGCCACGAGACGGGCGGCCGCATCGCCGGCTGGGGCCCGGGCGTCACCGGCCTGGAGGTCGGCCAGCCGGTCGTGGCCCACGCCGAGTGGGGGTGCGGGCGGTGCTCGACCTGCCGTCACGGCGACGAGCGGCTGTGCCCCGAGGTGGCGCCGGTGATGGGCGCCGGGCTGGGCGCCGACGGGGGCCTGGCCCGCTACCTGCTCGTCCCGGCGGCGCGCTACATCGTCCCCCTGACCGACCTCGATCCGGTCGACGCCGGGCCCCTCGACGACGCCGCCCTCACGCCGTACCACGCCATCCGCACCGCAGCCGGCGAGCTCGGTGCCGGCGGGTCGGTGGCCGTCGTGATCGGCGCCGGCGGCGTGGGCCACATGGCCATCCAGATCCTGAAGGCGATCACCCCGGCGACCGTCGTGGTCGTCGAGCTGGACGAGGCCCGCCGCCGCTTCGCCCTCGACATCGGCGCCGACCTGGCCCTGCACCCGGACGACGACGTCGCCCGCCAGGTCCGGGGGCTGCGGAAGGAGGGGGCCTCGGCCGTCTTCGACCTGGTCGGCAACGACGCCACCCTCGCCCTGTCGGCGTCGATGGCGTCGCAGCGGGGCCGGGTGATCCTCGTCGGCACCGCGCTCGGCTCGTTCTCGTTCAACCTGCTCTCGCTGCCGTGGGAGTGCCGCCTGCACACCACCTACGCCGGCGAGCCACGGGAGCTGGAGGAGGTCGTGGCCCTGGCCGAGGCCGGTCGCATCACCGTCCACGCCACCCACATCCCGCTGGAGGACGCCCCCGAGGCCATCGCCGCCCTCGACCGGGGCGACCATGGCGTGGGCCGCACCATCGCCATCCCATGATGTCCCGGTGAGGCTTCCCCTCGACCTGGCCGTCGCCCAGCCCGCGGTCGCCGACGGCGACGTCGAGGCCACCGTCGCCGCCCACGTCGCCCTGGTGCGGGCGGCCGCCGCCCGGGTGGTCGTGTTCCCCGAGCTGTCGCTCACCGGGTACGCGCTCGACGCCCCGGTCGTGGACCCCGACGATCCCGTGCTCCACCCGCTCGTCGAGGCGTGCACCGAGACCGGGACGCTCGCCCTGGTCGGCGCCCCGGTGCGGGAGGACGGCGGCGACCACATCGCGGTGCTGGCCGCCGACGCCGACGGCGTCCGCGCCGTGTACCGCAAGGTCTGGCTCGACCCGACCGAGGCCGAGCGGTTCGCACCCGGACCGGGACCGGTGACGATCGAGGTCGACGGCTGGCGCCTCGGCCTGGCCGTCTGCCGGGACACCCGGTTCCCCGAGCACGACGCCGCCACCGCGATCGAGGGGATGGACGTCTACGTCGCCGGTGTCGTCCACCACGCCCACGAGGACCAGGTCACCGAGGAGCGGGCCCGGCGGGTCGCCATCGACCGGGCCGTGTGGGTGGCGGTGGCCAGCTTCGCCGGACCGACGGGTGGGGGCTTCGCCGCCACCGCCGGCGGGTCGGGCATCTGGGCGCCGGGCGGCGAGGTCGTGGTCCGGGGCGACGACCGGCCGGGCGAGGTCGTCCGCGCCGTCCTGCCCCACTAGATGGGCGTCGAGCCGCCCGCCGACTCGCCCATCGGGCGGCTGCGCGCCGCCTTCCCGCGGCCCGGGACGGTCACGTGGATCGGCCTGCGCCCGGCGCCGGGCGCGCCGGTCGAGGTGGTCGACCGGGCCGAGGCGGTGGCGGGCGCCGGGCTCACCGGTGACCGCTGGACGCCGCGCCGGGGCGGCCAGGGCACCCGCCAGGTCACGCTCCTCCAAGCGGAGCACCTCCCGGTGATCGCCGCCCTCGCCGGCCGGGACGGGCTCGACCCGAGCGTGCTCCGTCGCAACCTGGTCGTGGCCGGCATCAACCTCGGCGCCCTGGCCGGCCGGCGGATCGCCATCGGCGACGAGGTCGTGCTCGAGCTCACCGGTCCGTGCGCGCCGTGCTCGAAGATGGAGGACGCCCTCGGGCCCGGCGGCTACAACGCGGTGCGGGGCCACGGCGGGTGGAACGCCCGGGTGCTGCGCTCGGGGACCATCGCCGTCGGCGACGAGGTGCGCCCGGACGACGCCGTGTGATGACCTGTGCGGCCATGGCCCGCAACGTGCTCGGCGGCGAGCTGCAGGACTGCAGCCGCGACCCCCTCACCGGCTTCTACCGGGACGGCTGCTGCAACACCGGCGGCGACGACGTCGGCGTCCACACCGTCTGCGCCCGGGTCACCGCCGAGTTCCTCGCGTTCTCGGCGGCGGCGGGCAACGACCTGTCGACGCCGGCGCCGCAGTACGGCTTCGCCGGGCTGAAGCCGGGCGACCAGTGGTGCCTCTGCGCCCCGCGCTGGCAGGAGGCGCTGGAGGCCGGTGCCGCCCCGGCGGTCGTCCTGGAGGCCACCCACGTCGCCACGCTGGAGTGGTGCGACCTGGCCGACCTCCAGGCCCACGCCGTGGCCCCGGACCAGCGCGACGATTAGCGCCTGAGGATCAGGTGCGAGTCGCCGAACTCGTGCCACAGGTAGCCCTCGGCCAGGGCGGCGGCGTAGGAGCGCTCGAGCAGCGGGCGGCCGCCGATGGCCTCCAGCATCAGGAGGTGCGAGGCCTCGGGCTCGTGCCATCCGGTCACGATCCCGTCGACCACGGCCACGCCCCGCTCGGGGGTGACGACCAGGTCGGTCCACCCGTCGAAGGGCCCGATGGCGCCGGCGGGATCGACGGCCGACTCCAGCGCCCGCACGACGGTGGTGCCGACGGCGACGACCCGGCCCCCGGCCGCCCGGGTGGAGGCGACCAGGCGGGCGGTGGCCGGTGGGACGACGGCCCGCTCGGGGTACGGCAGCTCGTCGGCCTCCAGCGAGGCCACGCCGGTGTGGAGGACGATCGGGGCGACCGCCACGCCCCGGGCGACGAGGCGGGTGACCACCTCGGTGCTGATCGGCCGGCCGGCGCTGGGCATCTCGGCCGAGCCGGCGTCGGTGGCGTACACGGTCTGGTACGCCTCGACCGGCCAGGGCCGCTCGACGTAGCCGTACCGGATCGGGCGGCCGTGGGCGGTGATCCAGGCCCGCTCGGCGCCCGGCGTGCGCAGGGTGGCGACCCACAGCCGGGCCGCCTCCCCGACGGGCGCGTCGAGGTGGAGCGTCGCCCCGCCGGCCAGGGCCAGCGCCGGCCCCGGCGGTGCGCCGGTCCACCGCTCCGTCGTCCCTTCGGGGCCTGCCGGCTCGCGCGGTTCGAGGACCCAGCGGCCGTCGTCGAGACGGGTCGAGAGGTGGACGACGAGGGGCCGGCCGGTCGTGGCGTCACGGGCGTCGAGGGCGGCCGGCAGGGTGCCGGACGTGTTGACGACGACGAGGTCGCCGGGGTCGAGGAAGCCGGGCAGCCGGTCGAAGGTCGAGTGGACGACGTGGGCCCGGTCGCGCCGGGCGACCATCAGCCGGACGCCGTCGCGGGCCAGGCCCCGGGCCTCCGGTGGCTCGTGGGCCTCCCGGTCGGGGGGCAGGGCGAAGGCCAGCCGGCGGGGTGGGGTGAGCGTCCTCATGCCGGCACCTCCTCCAGCAGGTCGGCGGCCCGGTACCGGCCCGACGGGTGGCGCTGCTCGGCCAGCCGGCGCACGGCGGGGGCGACCGCCTCGGGCTCGGGGCGGTCGGAGATGTCCTCGCCGGGGAAGGCGTCGGCGTGCATGCGGGTGCGCATGTCGCCGGGGTCGAGGCGGTGGACGGCGAGAGCCGGCTCCTCGATGCCGAGGACGTGGGCGACCTGCTCGACGGCGGCCTTCGAGGCGCCGTAGGAACCCCAGCCCTCGTAGCCCTCGACGGCGGCGTCGGAGGTGACGGCCACGACGGCGCCCCCGGTGGCCCGCAGCGCCGGCAGCGCCTCCTGGACCAGGCCGACCTGGGCGACGACGTTGGTCCGCAGGGTGCGCTCCAGGTCCGGCAGCCGGACGTCGGCCAGGCGGGGGAGCGGGGTCGGGCCGAGGGTGCCGGCGTTGAGGACGAGCAGGTCGATCCGGCCGCCGGCGGCGACCAGCTCCCGCCGGTGGGCCGGGTCGCCGATGTCGCCCACCAGCGCCGTCGGCGGCGGTCCGATCCGCCGGAGCTCGGCGACGGTGGCCTCCAGGTCGGTGGCGGTGCGGGCGTCGACGACGACCGACCAGCCGTGGGCGAGCAGGTCGGCGGTGACGGCCCGGCCCAGCCCGGTCGACGCCCCGGTGACGATGGCGGTGCGAGCGGTGGGTGCGCTCATGGCTCTTCTCCTGGGTCGTGGTGTGCGACCCAGGATCAGATATGAACCTCACTTGAGGTCAAGGTCGTGTGACCGATCAGCCTCGGACCATCAGGGCGAGTCCCAGAGGGCGATGGCGGCATCGATGTGCCCTGCCGTGATCTGCTCGGCACCGGCATCGCACGCCTCGGCCACCGCCAGGTGCATCGTTGTCAGCACGCCGCGCAGCTCGTTCCTCATGCCCGAGGAGTAGGTCGCGAACAGCCGGTCCAGGCCGGCGTCGGTGATCACGCTGGCGCTGTCGATCTCGCAGTGCGCTTGCGTGCGCGCGTCCAGGACGGCGCGCAACGCCGCCACGTCGGGGAGGCGGGGTACATCGATCCTGACCTCGAGGGCGCGTCCGATGTCGCTCAGGAGGTCGTCGTCCCGCAGGTAGCGCCGGTGGATCGCCACGACGAGGGCGCAGGGCAGCTCGCGCAGAGAGGGCAGCATGCGGCCGAAGAACTCCCGACGGGCAACCGACTCGGGATCGCCGAGCCACCTGTCCGAGTCGTCGAAGACGAGTACGGGGACCAGGCCGCCGGGGTCGACGAGCATGGCGAGCATCTGGCCGACCGTTCCCAGCGCCTCATCGGCCGACCTGGGGACCTCGGGGCGTTCCTCGAACTGCTTCGTCAGGTCGGCGTTCACCTGCGCGCCGAGCAGCCCGAACCCGAAGCGCCGGGCCCGTCCGGGCGCCTTGCCCACGCGCCGTGCCACGGTCGTCTCCGACAGCACCGCTTCGGCCTGTCGCTCCGAGATCAGAGCGGCGTCCCGGACGTGGCGGATGATCGCCCGGCCGATCAGGGAGAACACCGCACGAGGCTCGGTGAGGATGTCACGGGGCTCGGCTGCGACCGGGACGACCACGGGTGCGATCTCCGGGGCGAGCGGGCCCAGCGCGCCGTTGATCAGGCTCGACTTGCCCGACCCGCTGTCGCCGACGATGGCCAACCTCTCCCGGCGGCGTGATCCGGCGACCAGCCTGTCCTCGATGGACGCCGACTCGGTGATGTCCTGGAACGGGACGTGGTACCAACCCAGGTCGGCGCGCGTCGGCGCGTTGTCGAAGGCGTGGGCCTCCTGCACCGCCAGCAGGTCCTGGTGGCTCATCGTGTCTCTCGCAGCTTCTCGGCGGTGCTGTACCGGCTGTTCGGCGAGTACACCCGACGGGGGCGGCCGGGACCGTCCGGCCGTTCCGTGCGGGTGACGACGAGGCCCTCCTCCTCTAGACGCTTCAGGACCTGCGCAGCGCGGGATCGGGTCCACCCGAGCCGCTCCAGGAGGACCGGATCGGAGGCGCTGACCGGGGCCAGGTCGATCAGCTCGGTGAAGAGCCGCTCGGCCGGCTCCCCGAGCTCGGCCGCCCGGAACCTGAGGGCGAGCCAGTTGTTGACCCACTGGGTGGGATCCTCGTCCCCCTTCACCAGCACGTCGCGAGCCGCAGCGAGGAGGTGGCGGGGCTGGCGGGGCTCGACGGTGCGGGCGAGCTGCATGGCCACGCCGCGCACGACCTCGGCGGCATCCTCATCGAACGGGTCCGCCGCGTCCGCTCGGCGGCGGAGCAGCTCGGCGGCGTCGTCCTGCGACAGCTCGTCGATGGTGACGATGGTGTCGAAGAAGGCATCAGCCGGGGGAGCGAGGTACTGCTCCCGGCGCTCGACCTGGCCGGAGACGATCCAGCGGAAGGGCAGCTCCCAGAGATCGTCGCGCAGCCGGCCGAAGAGGTGGTGGACGATCCAGGGCTCGGTGATGCCGTCGACCACGATCGTGTCGGTGTCCGACTCGTCCTGTCCCCGTCCGAGGGTGCGAACGCGCTCGGACGCGTCATCACCGAGGGGAGGGATGCCGAGCCTCGCCTCGATGCGGTCGAGCACGTGGTCGACGTCATCGGCCGACGACGCATCGACGAACGTCACCGTCGTCGTCTCCGGGCTGGTGGCCAGCACCAGACGGCGGAGCAGCGAGGTCTTGCCGGACCCTCGGTCGCCGAGCAGGAGGACGTTGAAGCGGTGCTTGACGGCACGTGTCAGCTCGGTCATCTCGCGAGAGCGGTCGATGAACAGCCCCTGGTCGGCGCCCGAGCCGGTGAGGGGACGTTGGCTGAGCTGAAGCACCTAACGAAACTTACAGTAAGTTTCGTTAGGAGACAACGGATGTCCGATCAGCCCAGGGCGGCGTAGGCGGCGAAGACGACGCTGGCGCCCCGGAGGTCGCCGGCCAGACCGGTGCTCATCTTGTTCATCACGTAGGTGACGGTGAGCCGGCGGTCGAGGTCGACCAGGGCCAGCGAGCCGCCGTACCCGCCCCAGAAGAAGGCCCGGGGGCTGGGGCTGAGCGGGATCGACTCGTTGATCAGGCCGAAGCCCATCCCGAAGCGGACCTTCAGGCCCAGCACCAGGTCCTCGGTGTGGCTCTGCTCCTCGAGGATGCGCTCGACGCCGGCCTCGGACAGCAGCCGCACGCCGTCGACCTCGCCGCCGCACGCCAGGGCGGAGTGGACCCGGCCGACCGAGCGGGCGTTGCCGGTGCCGCCGGCGGCCGGGATCTCGGCGCCCCGCCACTCGCGGGTCCGGGGCTCGGTGGCGTCGATCGGGCAGCTGAGCAGGGTGCGGATGGCGAGCGAGTCGGTGTCGACGGCGGCCAGGGCCTCGAACCCGGCGGCCGGGGGCGGGACCAGGTCGGCGACCCGGCCGTCCTCGGAGGCGGGCAGGCCGATGTGGAAGTCGGCGCCGAGGGGCTCGGCCACCTCCTCCCGGAAGAACGTGCCGATCGAGCGGCCGGTGACCCGGCGCACGATCTCGCCCTGGAGGTAGCCCTGGGTGATGGCGTGGTAGCCCGACCGCGTGCCCGGCTCCCACCACGGCTCCTGGGCGGCCAGCCCGGTGACGACGGCGTCCCAGTCGTAGAGGTCGGTCGGCGTGATGGCCGGGTCGAACCCCGACACGCCCGCCGTGTGGCTCATCACGTGCGAGACGAGCACGCCGTCCTTGCCGGCGGCGGCGAACTCCGGCCAGTAGGTGGCCACGGGGGCGTGGAGGTCGACCTCGCCCCGATCGGCGAGCATCAGCACGCACAGGGCCGCCATCGTCTTGGTCGTCGAGTAGACGTTGACGATCGTGTCCCGCTGCCACGGGGTGCCGGCGTCGTCGGCCACGCCGGCCCAGACGTCGACGACGGGCTCGCCGTCGAGGGTGACGTACACGCTGGCGCCCCGCTCCTCGCCCCGGTCGAAGCCGCCGACGAGCGCCTCCTGCACGGGGGCGAAGCGGTCGTCGCAATGGCCCTGGACATCGGTCATGCGGCGGGACCCTAGCCACGGGTCGCCACCCGGCCGGCTCACCGGAGGGCGACGAGCCTCCGGTCGGTGGTGACGACGAACAGCCGGTCGTCCCCGACCGTGGCGGCGACGATGCCGACGCCCACGTCGACGGTCCAGCGCGTCCCCACCGAGGGGGCCAGGGCGTAGGAGGTCACCGTCGGCTCCCCCTGCTCGCAGACGAGCACCGTCCGGTGGCCGAGGAAGCCGGCGCAGCTATCGCCCCGATCGCTGAGGTCCGCGGGCCCCATCTCCTCGCCGTCGGCCAACCGCACGAGGCGGACCGGCCCGTCGCCCTGCCCGGCCACCAGCGCCAGGGTGTCCGACAGGGGCACGGCGATGGCGTCCTCGGTCGTGTAGATCGCCTCGCCACCGTCCCGCGCGTGGATGGCGACGCCGGAGACCGGGTCCTCGGCGTCGAGGTCGGACCAGGTGACGACGACGTGGTCGGCGGTCGGGATGCCGTAGGCCGAGCCGGTGGGGCCGGCGGCGTAGGTGGCCGTCGTCCGGCCCGAGCCCACGTCGACCAGGCCGACGACGGTGCGGCCGTCCTCGACCCGCCCGACGGCCACGGCGTCCTCGTCGCAGCGCCCGAGCACGCCGTCGGCCGACCACCGCTCCTCGCCGTCGGTGGCGCCCCGTCCCGTGACCCGCCCTGGCCGCGGGCCGGGCCCCGGCTCGACCTCGGCGACGGTCACGGCGGCGTCGCCGCAGAGCAGCGCGTCGTCGGCCTCCACGGACCAGAGGTCGCGCCCGTCGCCCCGGTCGACGGCGACGATGCGGCCGTCCCGGTCGAGCAGCAGCACGCCGTCCGCCGTCGGGCCCTCGACCGCCACCACCTCGCCCAGCGAGTCGGTGGTCTCGTGCGGCTCGCCGGCCGCCTCCCAGGCGACCTCGCCGGTGCGGGCGTCGAGCAGGGCGGTGGCGTCGGGGGCGCCGTGGCCGGACACGAGCAGCTCGTCGTGGCCGAGCGGCCGGACCGGGTCGCCCCCCGCCGGGGTGACCAGGTCGATGCTCCAGAGCTCGTCGCCGTCGGCCGCGGCGTAGGCGGTCAGCTCGGACGGCGGGTCGTAGCCGAGCGCGCCGCGCAGCTCCTCCCGGACGACGTACACCCGCTCGCCGTCGCTGACGACGGCCATGGCCGAGGCCTCGTCCAGGCGGACGGACCACTGCCGCTCGGGCGCCTCCTCGGGGCCGGCGCCGAAGTCGGCCGCCTCGCCCGAGCCCCGGGCCCGCAGCACGAGCACCGCCCCGGCCAGCACCACGAGGGCCACGGCGGCGGCGAGCACCCACGGCAGGCGGGCTCGCACGCGCATCGTCGGACCCTATGCCCCGGACCCCGTGTCTCGAACTCGGTGCGCCGAACCCGTGCGCCGACCCCACCTACCCTGGCCTCGTCATCATCGACCCCGGAGGCTGCCGCCATGGCCCTCGCCCGCGACGCCGGACGCACCGACCTGCCCCTCCTCGACTCGACGATCGGCGCCGCCCTCGACCGGGCCGTGGCCGCCCACCCCGAGCGCGACGCCCTGATCGTCCGCCACCAGCAGGTGCGTCTCAGCTGGAGCGAGCTGGCCGACGAGGTCGATCGGGTCGCCCGTGGCCTCCTGGCCCGGGGCGCCCGGGTCGGCGACCGGCTCGGCATCTGGAGCCCGAACCACGCCGAGTGGGTGCTGACCCAGCTGGCCACGGCCCGCATCGGCGTCGTGCTCGTGACCCTCAACCCGGCGTACCGCACCCACGAGGTGGCCTACGCGCTGCGGCAGTCCGGGTGCCGCTTCCTCGTCGCCGCGTCGAGCTTCAAGACGAGCGACTACCGGGCCATGGTCGACGAGGTCCGGGGCGAGCTGCCCGATCTCGAGCAGGTGATCTTCCTCGACACGCCGGACTGGGCCGAGCTGGTGGCGGCCGGCGACGAGCACGGCGAGGCGGGTTCGACCGTGGCCGACGTCGAGGCCGGGCTAACCCCCGACGACGCCATCAACATCCAGTTCACCAGCGGCACGACCGGCTTCCCGAAGGGGGCCACCCTCAGCCACCGCAACATCCTCAACAACGGTTGGTTCGTGGGCGAGGGGTGCGGCTACTCCGAGGTCGACCGGGTCTGCATCCCGGTGCCGCTGTACCACTGCTTCGGCATGGTGATGGGTGTCCTCGGCTGCGTCACCCACGCCAGCGCCATGGTCTTCCCGGCCCCCGCCTTCGAGCCGGCGGCCACGCTGCTCGCCGTCGAGGAGGAGCGCTGTACGTCGCTCTACGGCGTGCCGACGATGTTCATCGCCGAGCTGGGCGACCCGTCCTTCCCGGACCGGGACCTGAGCTCCCTGCGCACCGGGATCATGGCGGGCTCGCCGTGCCCGGTCGAGGTGATGAAGCGCTGCATCGCCGAGATGCACATGGACGAGGTGACCATCTGCTACGGCATGACCGAGACGTCGCCGGTCAGCACCCAGACGGCGGCCGACGACGACCTCGACCGGCGCGTCGGCTCGGTCGGCCGGGTCCACCCCCACGTCGAGATCCAGGTCGTCGACCCGGCGTCGGGCGACGTGGTGGAGCGGGGCGAGACCGGGGAGCTCTGCACCCGCGGCTACTCGGTGATGCTCGGCTACTGGGACGACCCGGAGCGGACCGCCGAGGCCATCGACGACGACGGCTGGATGCACACCGGCGACCTGGCCGTCATGGACGACGCCGGCTACGTCAACATCGTCGGCCGCAGCAAGGACATGGTCATCCGGGGCGGCGAGAACATCTACCCCCGCGAGGTCGAGGAGTTCCTCTACACCCACCCGGCCGTCGTCGACGTCCAGGTGATCGGCGTCCCCGACGAGCGCTACGGCGAGGAGCTGATGGCGTGGGTGACGCTGCAGCCCGGGGCCACGCTGACGCTCGACGAGCTGAAGGAGTTCTGCGCCGGGCGGATCGCCCACCAGAAGGTCCCCCGCTACCTCCACGTCGTGGAGTCCTTCCCCATGACCGTCACCGGCAAGGTCCAGAAGTACCTCATGCGTGACGAGGCCATCGCCCTCCTCGGCCTCGAGTCCGCCGCCGCCACCGAGACCGCCTGACCCGGCCGGCCGGGGGTCACGAGCCGTAGCGTCGGGGGATGCGCGTGGAGCGGGTCGAACCGGGGGTGACGCGGGCGTTGCGGAACACGGTGCTGCGGCCGGGGATGGACGTCGACGCCGTGCACTGGCCGGACATCGAGTCGGCGGCGGCCGTGACCTTCGCCGCCTACGACGACAGCGACGACGTCCCCCTCACCACCGTCACCGTGATCCCGGCTCCCTGCCCGTGGCGCCCCGACGAGGGCCCGGCCTGGCAGCTGCGGGGGATGGCCACTGCGGAAGCGGCCCGGGGCCGGGGCGTCGGACGGGTCGCCCTCGACGCCGCCGTCGCCCACGTCCGCGCCGCCGGCGCGGCCCTGCTCTGGTGCAACGCCCGTGACGTCGCCCTGTCGTTCTACGAGCGGGCCGGCTTCGTCGTCGTGGGCGACGGCTTCGTCAACGAGGCCGGCATCCCGCACCACCGCATGACCCTCGACCTGGCGTAATCGCTTGGTCCGAGGGGGAGGACCTGCGCACTGTGTCCGGTCCCTGACCACCGAGCTGGAGGGGCAACGATGCCCGCCACCAAGATCACCAACACCCTGTACAGCTGGGCCAGCGACGCCGAGCCGCGCACGCTCGAGCAGGCCCGGGCCACCGCCCGGCTGCCGATCATCGCCGGCCACGTCGCCCTGATGCCCGACGCCCACGTCGGCCTGGGGGCCACCGTCGGCTCGGTCATCCCCACCCGTGACGCCGTCATCCCGTCGGCCGTGGGCGTGGACATCGGCTGCGGCATGGTCGCCGCCGAGCTCGACGTCACCGCCGACCACCTGCCCGACGACCTCGAGCCGCTGCTGCAGCGGATCGCGACGCGGGTCCCGGCCGGCGTGGGGCGGGGTCACGACAACGCCGCCCACCAGGCCGACCGGTGGATGGGCAAGCACAAGCCGGCGACCCGGCTCTCGCAGGGCCAGGCCAAGAAGGCGCTGACGCAGTTCGGCACCCTCGGCTCGGGCAACCACTTCGTGGAGGTCTGCCTCGACGAGCGCGACCACGTGTGGGTCGTGCTCCACTCGGGCAGCCGGGGCATCGGCAACCAGCTGGCGCAGGCCCACATCGAGACGGCCAAGCGGCTGCGCCACCAGCTGCCCCACCACCTCGAGGACCCGAACCTGGCCTGGCTGGTCCAGGGCACCGAGGAGTTCGACGCCTACATCGGCGACATGCTCTGGGCCCAGGACTACGCGGCGGCCAACCGGGAGCAGATGGTCACCGTCGTGCTCCGCGAGGTCCTGACGGCCATCGGCTCCGGCCGCGAGGTCGGGCGGGTGAACTGCCACCACAACTTCACCCAGCGCGAGGTCCACGACGGGCAGGAGCTGTGGATCACCCGGAAGGGCGCCATCAAGGCCGACACCGGGGACCTCGGCGTCATCCCGGGCTCGATGGGCACCCGCACCTACATCGTCGAGGGCAAGGGCTCGGCCGAGAGCTGGACGTCGTGCTCGCACGGCGCCGGCCGGCGCTTCAGCCGGACCGCGGCGCGGAAGCGGTTCAGCGCCGACGACCTGGCCGAGGCCATGGGCGATCGGGCCTGGCTCAAGGACAAGGCCGGGCGCCTCGTCGACGAGATCCCCGGCGCCTACAAGGACATCGACCAGGTCATGGCCGACCAGACCGACCTGGTCGAGGTCCGCCACACCCTGCGCCAGGTCCTCAACTACCAGGGCACCTGACGCCGTTCTGTGTGCGGAAACACGCCGCATAGGTAGGAATCCGCACACGGAACGGCCTTCGCCGGGGGCGTAGCGTCGGGCCATGGTCGATCCCGTGATCGCCGTCGAGGGCCTCCGGAAGCGCTTCGGCGCCACGGTGGCCCTCGACGGGCTCGACCTGGAGGTCCGGCCCGGCGAGGTCCACGGCTTCCTCGGTCCCAACGGCGCCGGCAAGTCCACCACCATCCGGGTCCTGCTCGGCCTGCTGCGCGCCGACGGCGGCACCGTGCGGCTGCTGGGCGGCGACCCGTGGCGGGACGCGGTCGCCCTGCACCGCCGGCTCGCCTACGTCCCCGGCGACGTGGACCTGTGGCCCAACCTGACCGGCGGCGAGGCCATCGACGTGCTCGGCCGGCTGCGGGGCGGGCTCGACCGCGGCCGCCGGGAGCGGATGGTCGAGCGCTTCGGCCTCGACCCCACCAAGCGGGGCCGCACCTACTCGAAGGGCAACCGCCAGAAGGTCGCGCTCGTCGCCGCCCTGGCCGCCGACGTCGAGCTGCTGGTGCTCGACGAGCCGACGTCCGGCCTCGACCCGCTGATGGAGGCGACCTTCCAGGACTGCATCCGGGAGGCCGCCGCCGAGGGTCGCACCGTGCTCCTGTCGAGCCACATCCTCGCCGAGGTGGAGGCCCTGTGCGAGCGGGTGAGCATCATCCGCCAGGGCCGCACGGTCGAGCGGGGGACCCTCGCCGAGCTGCGCCACCTGACCCGCACGTCGATCGACGCCGAGGTCGAGCGGGAGCCGACCGGCCTCGACGGGCTGGCCGGCATCCACGGCCTCGACGTGACCGGCCACCAGGTCCGCTTCGACGTCGACACGCCGGAGCTGGGCGCGGCCGTCGCCCACCTGGGCGCCCTCGGCATCGTCTCGCTGACGAGCCACCCGCCGACCCTGGAGGAGCTGTTCCTGCGCCACTACGGCGACGCGGTGGAGGACGGGTGAGGGCCCGGTTCGCCGGGACGGGGACGCTCGTCCGGCTGGCGCTGCGCCGGGACCGGGTCCGGCTGAGCATCTGGATCGTCGTGCTGGTGGGGTTCGTGGCCTGGACCGCCGAGGGGATCCTGTCGCTCTACACCGAGCCCGAGCTGGCCACCTACGCCCGTACCGCCGACGCCAACGCCACCCTCGTCGCCCTGTCCGGGCCGGCCCGGGGGCTGGAGACCTTCGGCGGCCGCATCGCCTTCGAGACCTGGCAGCTCGCCCTGGCCTTCGCCCTGCTCGGCCTGCTCACCGTCGTGCGCCACACCCGCCACGAGGAGGAGGCGGGCCGGGCCGAGCTGATGCGGGCCGCCGTGCTCGGCCGCCACGCCCAGAGCGCGGCCGCCCTGGTGGTGGCGGGCGGCGCCTCGCTGGTGGTCGGGCTGGGCTCGGCCGCGCTGCTCGCCCGCGACCTCCCGGCCGCCGGCTCCCTGGCCCTCGGGCTGGGGTTGGCCGCGGTGGGCTGGTCGTTCGCCGCCATCGGCCTGCTGGCCGCCCAGGTCACCGAGCACGGCCGGGCCGCGTCGGGGATCGCGGTGACGGCCATGGGCGCCACCTACGTGGCCCGGGCGGTGGGCGACATCGGCAGCGGCGCCCTCTCCTGGCTGTCGCCCTTCGGCTGGGCCCAGGCCGTCCACCCCTACACCGGCGACCGGTGGTGGCCGCTGCTCCTCCCGCTGGTCGCCGGTGGCGGCCTGGTCGCGGTCGCCCTCGCCCTGGAGGCGCGCCGCGACGTCGGGGCCGGGCTGGTGCGGCCCCGGCCGGGCCCACCCGTGGCGACCTCGACGCTCGGCACCCCGATCGGGCTGGCCTGGCGCCTCCAACGGGCGACGCTGCTGGCGTGGACGGCCGGTGCCGTCCTGCTCGCCCTGGCCATGGGCTCGGTGGCGAAGAGCGCCGACGACCTGGTGGGCGACAACGAGCAGATCCGCGACTACCTCGCCTCGGTCCGGGGCGCCTCGCTGGCCGACGTCTTCCTGGCCACGGTCCTCGTCTACCTGGCCCTCCTCGCCGCCGGCTACGGCGTCCAGGCCGCGCTGCGGGCCCGGGCCGAGGAGACGAGCGGGCGGGGCGAGGAGGTGCTGGCCACGGCCACGTCGCGGGTGGCCTGGGCGGGTGGCCACGTCGTGGTGGCCGCCCTCGGGTCGGCCGTCGTGCTGCTCGTCCCGGCCGCGGCCCTCGGCCTGGCCCACGGGCTGGCCATCGACGACCTGGGCCAGGTCCCGCGCCTGGTGGCGGCGGGGGCGGCGTTCCTCCCACCGGTGGCGGTGGCCCTCGCCGTGGCGGTGGCCGGCTTCGGGGCCCGGCCCCGGGCGACGGCGGTGGCCTGGGCGGTGGTCGCGATCAGCACCGTCGTCGGTGTGCTGGGCGACGGGCTCCGCCTGCCCGGCTGGGTCCATGACCTGTCGCCCTTCGCCCACGTCCCGGCGGTGCCGGCCGCCGGGCCGACCCTGCTGCCCCTCGTCGTGCTGTCCCTCGTCGCCGCCGCCATGGTCGCCGCCGGCCTCGTCGCCCTGGGGCACCGCGACGTGGGCTGACCCGGCCGGCCCTTCGGCCAAATTGCGACCCTGAGCGGGCGTCTCGCCCGCTCAG
>JBQGCF010000171.1:0-15010 GCA_052038315.1 Iamia sp. | reverse complement strand
GCCGGTCTGATCAGTCAGCGTGGCGCCCACGCAACGCTGACTGATCAGAACGGGACGACCGAGGCCAGATCAGACGACCAGGCTGACCACCAGCTGGCCGCCGCCCTGGTCGATCCGGGTGGTGACCTGCAGGCCGGGTTCGAGGCGGCCGACCCGGTCGACCAGCCAGGCGGCGACCACCTCGGCGTCGTCGGAGGTCATGCACCGGGCGACCGCCTCCCGCCCGCCCTTGCGCTGGAGCCGCTCGACCACGGCGATCAGCGGGGCCGGATCGGCCACGTAGGGCTCGTCGGGCCACGGCACCACCGGCTCGACCGCACCCCGACCGGTGTTGCAGCCCCGGTGGGCCAGCCGCTCGGTGGCCTCCTGGCCCTTCTTGGCCTTGGCCTTCGCCCGAGCCCGGGTCGTCCGCTGGTCGATGCTCGGCCCCCGGGGATCGTTCACCGACATGTCCGGGTCCACCGGCTCGTCGCACAGCCAGCAGCGCCAGCCGTCGGCCTCGCCCACCTCGTCGAGCCTGCTCATGGTCGGACGGTACCCGTACCCTCACGGTGTGGACGACGAGACCCACGTCGAGATCGCCGACGGCGACGTCACCTGGCGCTTCGAGCGGTCCTTCCTCACGTCCCGCTGGACCTGCATCTGGGGCCAGGGCTGCAAGGGGATCCTCGACCGGCCGGCGCCGGAGCTGATGCAGGGCTGCTGCTCGGTCGGCGCCGAGCTCGACGGCCCCGAGGAGGGGGCCATGGTCAGCGCCTACGCGGCGATGCTCGAGCCGCACCTCTTCCAGCACCACGCCGAGGCCGAAGCCGGCGGGATCTTCGGCGACGACCGCAAGCTGAGCACCCGGGTGGTCGACGGCGCCTGCATCTTCCTCAACCGCCCCGGGTTCGCCGGCGGCGCCGGCTGCGCCCTCCACCTCGCCGCCGTCGAGGCCGACGAACCGCCGCTGGAGTGGAAGCCGTCGGTCTGCTGGCAGCTGCCGGTGAAGGTCGACTGGGTCGAGGGCGACGAGCCCGACACCGAGGTCGCCACCGTGCGGGGCTGGACCCGGGCCGACTGGAACGAGGACGGCGACGAGATGGCGTGGTGCTGCACCGAGGAGCCCGAGCCCTACGTCGGCGACCGCCCCGTCGTCGAGTCGCTGGGCGAGGAGCTGGAGGCGATGGTCGGCACCGAGGTCTACGTCGAGCTCCGCCGCCGGCTCGGCTAGCCGTCGAGGTACGCCTTCTTGACCCGGGCCGGGGCCTTGAGGAGCCACGAGTCGGTGATCAGCTCGGTCAGCTCGTCGACGTCGACCGCCTCGACGTGCACCAGCACCGTCGGGTGGCCGTCGTAGTGGGGCGTGGTGAAGAACTTCCGCTCGTCGGCGGCCAGCAGGGCCTCCTTCTCGCCCAGGTCGGCGACGAAGCAGACGAGCCCGCCCTCGGCCTCCGACCGGATGCGCAGGAAGCCCTTGCCCTTGACCTTGAACCCGGGCGAGCCGTGGTACGACGGCTGCTCGGTCGTCTCCGGGAGGGACAGGGCGATCCGGCGGACGTCGTCCTCGGTGGCCATGGCCCGGCAGGCTACGCCGGCTCGGCCTCGAACGCGGGGGCCAGCCGGGACGCGACGTCGGCGGGTGGGAGGGCGCTGGGCGCGGGCCGGCTGCCGTCGTCGAGGAAGGAGAGGATCACCGGGAAGGACCGGCCGGGCACGGCGGCGAAGGGGTCGACCTCGGTGGCCAGGACCCAGGTGCCCGGGGCCGTCTCGTCGGCGGCCAGGCCGGCCGCGGCGTCGTCGAGGAGCGGCGAGGCGATGCGCCAGGTGTTGGAGCTGCCCGTGCCGTGGAGCACCGGCGGCCGCCAGCGATCCGGGGTGTGGGCCCAGACGTAGCCCGGCAGCCAGAGGTCGTGGGCCCAGCCCCCGGCCAGCGGCACCGAGACGAGGTGGGCGGCCTGGCCGTGGCGGCGAGCCCGGGCGTGGGGCCAGAGGGTGACCGAGCCGTCGACCACGGCGTTGAACGGCGGGACGCGGAGAGCGGCCTCTCGCGCCACCTCGTCGTCGGCCGGCTCGGGCAGGACGAACGACACCAGCCGGGAGCCGACCTCGGCCACCGCCACCACGCCGTCGTCGATCCCGTCGGCCTGGGTCGCCAGCAGCTCCCAGCCGGCGACGACCGACGCCGGCGCCGGGTGGTCGTCGGCCAGCACGGCCAGGGCCAGGGCGAAGGCCTCGGCGTAGGTGTCGAGGGGATCCCGGCCGGCGGCGCCGAAGCCGCCCATGGCGAGGGTCAGCTCCTGGGCCAGCCGGAACGACGGCCAGTCGGCCCACGCCGCCAGGTCGCCGACCTCGGCCGCCCCGACCACGACGTCACGGTGGGCCAGCGCCACGTCCGGGTGGACCAGGGCGAAGACCGAGAGGATGCCGTCGACGTCGACGTGGTTGTTCACGGCCAGGTCGTAGCCGTCGGCGTCGTCGGGCGGGTCCTCCAGGAAGCGGGTGCAGATCTCGGTCGAGGTGTCGGCGGCCCACCGCTCCGGCGTGCGCGTCGGCACCCAGTGGCTCAGCTCCAGGTCGACGCCGGGCCGGAAGCCGGGGCCGGCGGAGCCGTCGACGAAGACGGTCCGGGCCGAGTCCGGCGGGGGCTCCGAGGAGCCCAGGACGTGGAACCGGGGGACGGCGAGCGCAGCCACCCGACGACCGTACGTGGCCTTCGGACCGAGGTCATGTGCTGTTCACGGATCCGATCGCGCCGAGCGGCGTCGACGGCCGTAGGCTGCCGTCCCCCCACCCTCCGAGGACTGCACCGAGAGTATGGCCACCAAGCTCACCGTCACCGCCCACCAGAAGCGTCTCGAGGACCTGCGCGACGAGACCACCGAGCGGCTCGACCAGCTCGAGCGCGACTACGACGCCCTCGCCGAGGTCGGCACCGACGTGGGCTCGGGCGACGACGAGGGCGGGTCGGAGTCGGACGGCACCTTCGTCGAGCGCGACCGCATCCGCGCCCAGATCGCCGAGGACCGCAAGCTCCTCGAGGAGATCGAGGTCGCCCTGGAGCGGGCCGCCACCGACGACTGGAAGACCTGCACCTCGTGCGGCGGCCCCATCGGCGCCGCCCGCATCGAGGCCCTCCCCACCACCACCCTCTGCGTCACCTGCAAGGCCAGCCGCACCACCTGGTGACCCGGACGGGTTGGGGGGCGGGGGCCGGGGCAGACCCCGGGGCATGTCGATCTGGATCTTCGTCGTGGTGTTCGTCTTCGCCGTCACGGTCATCGCGGTGACCGGTCGGGCCGGGCCCCGGGGCAAGCGGATGCCGTGGGCGCGCGATCGGTCGGAGGTGTAGGACGGGGGCCATGGCGCGGACCCTCTTCCACGGCGGCCAGCTCTTCGACGGGACGGGCAGCGACCCTGCGCCAGCCGACGTGGTGGTCGACGACGACCGCATCGTCCACGTGGGGGCGCCGGGCACGGGGGACGGCGACACGTCGGTCGACCTGGCCGGCCGGACCCTCCTGCCGGGCCTGTTCGACTGCCACGTGCACGTCTGCTTCGACGGCTTCGACGTGCTGGCCGGCATCCAGGAGCCGTTCTCGTACCGCTTCTTCGTCGCCCAGCGCAGCCTGCAGCGCACGCTGGAGGCCGGCATCACCAGCGTGCGGGACGCGGCCGGGGCCGACGCCGGGATCCGGCGGGCGGTCGACGAGGGGATGATCCCCGGGCCGCGGATGCAGATCGCCATCGACATCATCAGCCAGACCGGCGGGCACGGCGACGAGCACTTCGGCTGCGGCCACCGCATCCCGCTGGTCAGCCCCGAGTACCCGGGTCACCCGTCCGCCATCGTCGACGGTCCCGACGAGATGCGGAAGATGGTCCGCACCCTGTTGCGGGAGGGCGCCGACGTCCTCAAGGTGGCCACCAGCGGCGGCGTGCTCAGTCCGGTGAGCGATCCCAAGCGGGCCCAGCTGCGGCCGTCCGAGCTCGACGTGCTGGTCGAGGAGGCCACCGCGGCGGGTCGCTTCGTCATGGCCCACGCCCAGGCCACCGACGGGATCAAGAACGCGGTGCGGGCCGGCATCCGCTCGATCGAGCACGGCATCTACCTCGACGACGAGGCCATCGAGCTGATGCTCGAGCACGGCACGTGGCTGGTGCCGACGCTGATCGCCCCGGTGTGGGTCCTGGAGTCGGTCGACGCCGGGGCCCGGCTCACCGAGGCCCAGGTCCACAAGGCCCGGATGGTGGTCGACGACCACGCCGACTCGTTCCGCCGGGCCGTCGAGGCCGGGGTCAAGGTGGCCATGGGCACCGACGCCGGCGTGGGCCCGCACGGCGACAACCTGCGGGAGCTGGTGCTGATGGAGCGGGGCGGGATGGCGCCGGCCGAGGTGCTGCGCTCGTCGACGCAGGAGGCGGCCCGGCTGCTCGGGGTCGACGGCCGGCGGGGCACGGTCGAGGAGGGCAAGGACGCCGACCTCCTCGTGGTCGACGGCGACCCCCTCGTCCTCGACGGGCTGAAGGATCGCGTCGCCCAGGTCTGGAAGGCCGGCGTCCAGGTCGTCTAGCCGCCGCCGGTCACGACGTGTGGACCCGCCGGTGCTCGTCGACCCGATGGCCCTCGGCCTCCAGCAGCGGGACCTGGACCGGCGCGTGCGAGCGGTACACCCGGCCGTCGCCGGGGAGCACCCGCCACCAGGGCAGGTCGGGGGCCGAGCGCAGGACGTTGGCCACCGCCTGGCCGGCACCGGGGCGCCCGACCTCCTCGGCGACCTCGCCGTAGGTCGCCAGCTCGCCGGGGCCGAGGCCGCCGACGACCGCCACCACCGCGGCCTGGAACGGGGTGGGCCGGTGATCGTCGGGCCAGGGCCGGGCCCGGGGCGGCAGCGGCGGGTCGCTCCTCGTCACGGCGATCGACGGTACCGACTACCGTCGTCGCTCCGACGGGGGTGAGCCGATGGCGGACGAGATCGACGAGGGCGTGGACACGGACCCGCCCCTGCCCGAGGCGCTGGCCGAGGCCTTCGCCGCCAACCCGGAGGCCCACGCCGCCTGGCGGAAGCTGCGCCGGGGCGAGCGCTGGTTCCGGATCGGCCCGATCAGCCAGGCCAAGAAGCCCGAGACCAAGGCCCGTCGCGCCCAGGCCATCGTCGACACCCTCGCCCTCGAGGCGGCGCCGACGATGCCACCCGAGCTGGAGGCGGTCTTCGCCGCCGACCCCGAGGCCGAGGAGCTGTTCGGGACGCTGCGCAAGCGGGACCGGGAGGACTGGTTCGTCAGCATCGCCTCGGCCAAGAAGCCCGAGACCCGTGTCCGCCGGGCCGAGAAGCTGCCCGTGTACCTCCGCCAGCGGGTCGTCCGGAAGGCGGAGCGCAAGGCCCAGGGGATCGACGACCTGGGCGGCCGCTTCATGGGCATCGTCGACCGGTTCGCGGGTGCCGACCTCCGGGCCGCCGGCTTCCAGCCGATGTCCGGCTCGAAGCACTGGCGGCGGGTCGGCGAGCACCGGGCCGACTTCGTCACCTTCCTCGTCCACACCCGCTTCACCGAGGGCTACGTCACCCTGGGACTCGAGTGCTGGACCGCCATCCCGGTCCTCCAGCGGGGCCAGGGCCTGACGCCCACCGACCTGCGGAGGACGAGGACGCCGCGGAACGCCCAGGGCGTCCCGGTCGACCTGCCCGACGACGGCGACCTGTTCACCATCACCGCAGACGTCGACGAGGAGGTCCTCGGTGCGCGGGTGACGGCCTCGATCCGGACCGCCATCGCGGCCCTCGACGCCGTCGGCGACGTGTCGACCCTCGACGCCCTGCTGGCCGGGTACGTGGCCAGCCGGCCCACGCTGCGGCCGGCTGCGCACCTCGGCTTCGGCGACGCCGAGGCGGCACGCGCCGTCCTGCTGGAACAGGCCCACGAGGCGGCCGAGACGAGGCCGGTGCGGGACAACCTGTACTGGCGGCGCCAAGCCGACATCTACGGCGTGCCCGTCGAGGACCTGCCCGAAGGCGTCCCCGAGGTCCCGCGCCCGACGAGGCCGCCGAGGGAGACCCAGATCCGGGCCGAGCTGCTGCGGCGGGCGCTCGGGGCCACCGCCACCTCCTGCGTCGCCGACACCGACGGCTCGATCCGCCTCCAGGTCGTCCAGCCCACCGACGAGCAGCTGGCCGAGGCCCGGGCCATCGCCGGCGACACCCCCCTGACGATCACCGTCGTCGACGTGTCGCTCGAGGACCACACCCGGATCCTGCGCCGGCTCCAGGAGGTGCTGCGCCAGCGCGAGGCGGAGCGGGAGGACCTCGTCGCCTTCCCGAACGGCTGGACGGTCGGCAGGATCGGGGTCGCCGTGGCCAACCTCGATCCCGAGACCGAGGCCCTCATCCGTGACATCGTCCCGGAGAGCATCCTCCAGCTCTCACCGCCGAGCCGCTACTCGCCGGTGGAGGTCATGCTCATCGAGAAGCGCCAGCGGCTCGCGTCCGCCCCGGGCAACCCGGCCATCGCCGCGCTGGCGACGGACTTCACCCGGATGCGGCGGATCGATCGGGCGTTCGGCGGCGACGGCGGGCCCCCCGATCCCGCCGCCGCGGCCGAGGTGCTCGACGGGCTGGCCTAGGCCCAGGAGATCTTGGCGTCCTCCACGTCGAAGCGGCGCAGGGCGATGGTGCCGAACAGCACGGTGAAGCCGGCCAGCACGGCGAGCGGCAGGGCCACCTCGGACAGGCCACCGCCGTCGATGGTGATGGCCCGGAAGCCCCGCATGGCCCAGTAGGCCGGGGTGATCGGACCGATCGCCTGGGCCCAGCCCGGCAGCGTCTCGGCCGGGGTGACGGCGCCGGCCAGCCCGCCGACGAGCATGGCCCCGCCCGACGAGATCGAGTTGAGCTGCATCGACGAGCGGCAGACGGCCAGCAGCATGAAGCCCAGCGAGAGGTTCATCGCGCCGAGGGCCACGGCGACGAGCAGGAAGGCGGCCCACGAGCCCCGCATCTCCAGCCCGAACAGCAGCGCTCCCCCACCGAGCAGGGCGGTGAGCTGGAAGGCGATGCACAGCAGGGGCACGAGGCTCTTGCCGGCCATCAGCTCGGCGCTCGACAGCGGGGAGGCCCGCAGCCGCTCCCACGTCTTCCACCCGTGCTCGCGGAACACGCCGAAGCCGACGTTGCCGAC
Organism: Iamia sp.; assembly: GCA_052038315.1. Lineage (GTDB taxonomy): Bacteria > Actinomycetota > Acidimicrobiia > Acidimicrobiales > Iamiaceae > Iamia. The sequence goes on along the minus strand of JBQGCF010000171.1, from coordinate 7,855 downwards.
GAGGAAGCCGCTGAACACGACCGCGGCGCCGGGGACGATGAAGGCGGCGCCGCCGATGTCGGCCCCGGTGACGTAGACCCGGAGGGCGGCGCCCGACGCCTTGGTGCTGAAGGCCATGAAGGCGAGCGGCGACACCGTGAACACGATGAGGAAGCCGGGATCGGACCGCAGCAGGCGGAGGTCGAGGCGGGCGACGGCGGCGATGCGGCGCAGGACGGGGTTCCTCATGCCACGACCTCCTGGTCGGCGTCCTCGGAGTAGGTGCGTCCGGTCACGGCGAGGAAGACCGTCTCCAGGCTGGGCGGTGTCAGGTCGACGCTGACGAGGCGCTCGGCATCGGCGCCCAGCCCCCCGACCAGCCGGGCCGCGAGCGGCCCGGGGTGGTCGTCGGTGCTGACCCGGGCGACCGAGCCGTCGACCTCCGCCGTCGGGGCCAGCGCGGCGAGCGGCGGGGCCGGGCCGTCGAAGGTCAGCTCGACCAGACCGAGGCTGTGCTCGGCGACCAGGTCGTCGAGGCTGCCCCGGGCCCGGATCCGACCGTGGTCGAGGATGGCCACGGTGGCGTCCATCTCCTCGACCTCGGGCAGGTAGTGCGTCGAGTACAGGACGGCGCAGCCCTCCTCCCCGGCCAGCCGGGTGATGGCGGCGAGCAGGCGGGAGCGGGTGGCGATGTCGACGCCGGTCGTCGGCTCGTCGAGCATCAGCAACGGCGGCCGGTGGACCATGGCCATGGCGGTGTGGAGGCGCCTCCGCTCACCGCCGGACAGCTCCCGGGCCGGCCGGTCCATCAGCTGGTCGAGCTCCAGCAGGTCGGCGACCTCGGCGATGCGGTCGCCCGCCTCGCGACCGCCGAGCCCGGCCAGCCCGGCGAACAGCTCGAGGTTCGACCGCACGGTGACCGTCGGGTACACGCCGGTGTCCTGGGCGGCCAGGCCCACCGCCGAGCGGGCCGCCCGGCCGCCGGCCACCACGTCGATGCCGGTGACCCGGATCGATCCGCCGTCCGGTCGCCGCAGCCCGGCGATGATCGACACGAGCGTCGTCTTGCCGGCGCCGTTCGGCCCGAGCAGCCCGCACACCTCCCCCGGCCCGACCCGCAGGTCGACCCCCTCCAGCGCCAGGCGGTCGCCGTACCGCTTGACGACCCCCTCCGCCTCCAGCACCGCGTTCCCGTCCACGCCCGTCTCCCCTCGTCGCCCCCACCGTGGCACGCCGACCCGTGTCGGCGGTCACGAGTTTTCGGGGACGGGGGCCCGGGCAGTCGGGCGGCATGGCGAGACGACGAACGGAGCCGGACCGCTTGGTGCGAGCGGTCGAGGGCTACATGTGGCTCCGGTTCGTCGTCGTCGCCGTGGGCTTCGTGGTGCTCGTGGGCGTCGCCCTGGTGGGCGACGCCCTCGGCGCCTGGTGACCCGCTCGGGTCAGCCGACCTCGGCCTGGAGGGCGGCGAGGTTGTCGACGAGGATCGTCTGGACGTCGGGGCCCTCCTCGCTGTCGGCCGGGCCGACGAACTGGAAGACGGCGATCGTCGGGCCGACCAGGGCGGCGATGACGGCGCCCTCGGTGCCGTCGGCCTCCGAGGTGACCTGCACGGCGAAGGCGGACTCGACCTCGAGGTCGGCGCTCAGGTCGGTGACCTCGCTGAGCACCAGGCCCTCCTCGTTGGTGGAGGCGCCGCAGGAGAAGGCCTCCTGGGCGGCGGCGAGGGTGTCGCCGGCGGTGGCTGCGTCGGCGTAGCTCCGGATCTCGTGCTGGAGGCCGAGCTGGTTGGCCTCGTCGACGAGGACGGTGCCGACGATGGCGTCGTAGGGGTGGTCGGCGTCGACCGTGGTGCCGCAGGGGCCGGGGTCCTCGGAGGTCTCGTACTCCTGCTCGGCGAAGCCCGCGCCCAGGTCCTCGGCGGTCAGCAGGAAACCGGACAGGTCGCCGGCGGGCGCCTCGGCCTCGGTGTCGTCGGTCGTGTCGTCGGGGGCCTCGGTCGTCTCGGGCTCCTCGGCCTCGGTGTCGTCGGCCGTGGTGTCGTCGGTGGCGGTGTCCTCGGTGGTGGCCTCGGTGGTCTCGGTGCTGGCCTCGTCGTCACCGTCGTCGCCGCACGCGGCGAGCGAGCAGGTGAGGGCGAGGGCGACGGCCCCGGCGATCAGCGGACGGTGGCGCATGGGTCTCCCCCTGGTCGGTGCAGATGCGCCGTCACCCTTGCACGTGGTCAGGCGAACTCCCGCACCAGTGCGACGAGGTCCGCACCGAGGGCGCGGCACACCTGGCGCAGCTCGATCAGGTCCAGCCGGCGCTCGCCGTGCTCCACGTTGCTGACGAAGCTCTGGGTGACGCCGAGCCGCTCGGCCACCTCGACCTGGCGGAGCCCGGCCTCCTCCCGCAGCTCCCGGAGCCGCTGGCCCAGGCGCTGGTGGTCGGGCGAGCCGATCGACTTCTCCACCGGGGCATCAGAGGACGCCTCCCAGTTGTATCCGAAAATCGGATATCGTGTCGCCCTGTGACGAGGAGGGGCCGGTGACGACGGGGCGGTACGACGGGGTGCCGGTGGCCGAGTGGGGCCAGCGGGTCGAGCGGGCCCGGCAGGCGCTGGGGATGAGCCAGCGGGCGCTGGCCCGCAGCGCCGGTGTGACCCAGCAGACGATCAGCAAGGTCGAGACGGGCCGCATGTGCCCCCACGACCGGGTCAAGGTCCGCCTGGCCGAAGCCCTGGACGCCCGCCCCGAGGACCTCTTCCGCTGGCCCCGCCCGACCTAGCGATCCGTCCTGTCGTTCGCCGAGCCCCGTCCACCCGGCGCCATCGCTGGGCGCTCGGCAGTCCCAGGGCGAGGGTCCTCGGTCGTTCTGTGTGCGAAAAGGCGCCGCATACGTGCATTCCCGCACACAGAACGGCGCACCGAGCAATCGCGGGACAGGCCCTAGCCGCCCGGCCGTGCAAGCAGTCGTCGAGTGGGCTGCGAGGTCCGCCGGGCGGGCGACCTTGGGGTGCTCATCTTCTTCCCCCACGACGACGGGAAGGTCCCATTCGAGCCCATGGCGGCAGCGGTGTCCTGGGTCGCGGAAGCCACTGAGTCCATGACCGGCGAGGAGAGGGTGAACACCTGGTACGCCGTCATCGGAACCAGGTACCACGTCCACAGCGTCGAGCCCTTCCACATCGGGTCGCTCAGTGTCACTCCAAGCCAGAGTGCAGCGACGGCGGCGCTCGTGGCGTCCGATGAGGACCTCACCGGCTTGATGGCGGACTACAAGGTTCGCTCGAAGTTCGTGCACCAGGGCGTGCTGCCAGGGTCCGAACCCCGCCGAGGAAGCATGCAGGACTTCGACCCCCACACCGTCGATGCCGTGCGACGGTACGAGCACGAGGCGTTGCCCCGGTTGCGTCGGACAGCACGCGGGGTGCTGGAGATGGCGCTGAGCGGCAGGCTGCCACGCAGGACCACGCTCGATCCTCAGATGTCGTAGTACAAGGTGAACTCGTAGGGGTGGGGGCGGAGGCGGAGGGCGTCGACCTCGTTGGTGCGCTTGTAGGCGACCCAGGTGTCGAGGAGGTCGTCGGTGAAGACGTCGCCGGCGCGGAGGAAGTCGCTGTCGGCCTCCAACGCGTCCAGGGCGGCCTCCAGCGACGCGGGGACCTGGGGCACCCCGGCCAGCTCCGACGGCGGGAGGTCGTAGAGGTCCTTGTCGACCGGCTCGGGCGGCTCGATCCGCTTCTCGATGCCGTCGAGCCCGGCGAGCAGCATGGCGCTGAAGGCGAGGTACGGGTTGCAGGTCGAGTCGGGGCAGCGGAACTCGACCCGCTTGGCCTTGGGCGAGAGGTTGGCGATCGGGATGCGGCACGACGCCGACCGGTTGCGCTGGCTGTAGACGAGGTTCACCGGCGCCTCGTAGCCCGGCACCAGCCGCTTGAAGCTGTTGGTGGTCGGGTTGGTGAACGCCAGCAGCGCCGGGGCGTGGTGGAGCAGGCCGCCGATGTACCAGCGGGCCACGTCGGACAGCCCGGCGTACCCCGCCTCGTCGTAGAACAGCGGCTCGCCGCCCTTCCACAGCGACTGGTGGGTGTGCATCCCCGAGCCGTTGTCCTCGAACACCGGCTTGGGCATGAAGGTCAGGCTCTTGCCCGCCGCCCAGGCCGTGGACTTGAGGACGTACTTGAACGTCATCAGCTTGTCGGCCATGGCCAGCAGGGTGTCGTAGCGGATGCCGATCTCGCCCTGGCCACCCGACGCCACCTCGTGGTGGTGGAGCTCGACGGGCACGCCGACCTTCTCCAGGTTGAGGGTCATCTCCGAGCGCAGGTCGTGGAGCTGGTCCATCGGCGGGACGGGGAAGTAACCCTGCTTGGTGCGGGGCTTGTAGCCGAGGTTCGGCTGCTCGTCGCGCCCGGTGTTCCACTGTCCCTCGACCGAGTCCACGGCGTAGAAGGACGAGTTGGGCCGGGTCTCGAAGCGGACGTCGTCGAAGACGAAGAACTCGGGCTCAGGGCCGAAGAAGGCGGTGTCGGCCAGCCCGGTGGAGAAGAGGTGCTGCTCGGCCTTCCGGGCGATGTGGCGGGGGTCGCGGGAGTAGCTCTCGCCGGTCAGCGGGTCGGCCACGAAGCAGTGGAGGACGTAGGTCGGGTGCGGCCGGAAGGGGTCGAGGTAGCCGGTGTCGGGATCCGGGATCAGGATCATGTCCGACTCCTGGATCTGCTGGAAGCCGCGCACCGAGCTGCCGTCGAAGGGGTGCCCGGTGTCGAAGTGGGCCTCGTCGAGGGCGGCCGCCGGGATGGTGACGTGCTGCATCACGCCCGGCAGGTCGGAGAACCGGAAGTCGACGAAGGCCACGTCCTGGGAGGCGATGTCGTCGAGGACCTCGGCCGGCGTGCGCTGCTCCACGGGTGTCTCCTCACGGGTGGGCGGATCGCCCGAACCTATCCGTCGGAGACGACCACCTCGCCCACGACGGCCAGGTCGACGACATCCCCCTCGACGAGCCGGTCGTCGAGGTACCGGGGCTCGCCGGTGGCCAGGTCGATCCACCAGAAGGAGGGTCCGGCCTCGGGCAGGTCGAGGACGGCGTAGGCCCGGTGCGGAGCGTCGGGCGAGACGTCGAGGCCGGCCACCGCGCCGACGTTGGCGTGGAGCGGCCCGACCGTGGCGAGGACGCCAGCGGCCGTCCGGGTCACCAGGGCGTCGGCGGCGGCGTCGAGGCCGTAGCGGACGTCGCCGTGCCCGGCCCCGGCCACCAGGACCGGCACCACCTTGCGGTGGATGTCGAGGGGGTCGTAGGCGACGGTGGCGGACGTGGCCGCGCCGGTGTCGAGGTCGACCGTGTACGAGCGGGACCCGGCCACCACCTCGGCGACGTCGTCGGCCGCCGGGACGTCGAGGCCAGCACCGCCGGTGGCGTCGAACCCGGCGAGCGGCAGGCCGACGGCGGTGGCCTCGCCGTCGGCGGCGATGGTGACGACCTGGCCGCCGTCGGTCACCCCGACGACTGTGCCGTCGCCCGGCCGGACATCGATGGCGACCAGCTCGTCGCCGTCGGCCAGGCCGGTGACCGCGACGGTCGTGGCCGGGTCGGTCGCGGCGTCGTCGGGCAGCTGCTGGGACCGGAGCCGACCGTCCTCCATCAGGAGGACGACCTCGACCGCCGGCGCCGGCGCCGCCTCGGCCTTGGCCGTGTACTCCGGCGACGTGGCGATCATGGCGATCACCTTCTCGACGCTCGTCCCGGCGGCCAGCTTCCCGGCGAAGAAGGTGACGCCGCCCGTGTCGGCCGGCCGGCGCAGCAGCTCGGTCATCAGCCGCCGGACCAGGACGCGCCGGCCCTCCGACCCGCCGGTGAAGAACGAGGCGATCGAGGCGCGGGACCGGCCGGCGGCGAGCTGGTCGAGGAAGAACTGCCGGCCGGCGGGGTCGGCGGGGCGCCCAAGGGCGTCCCGGTAGAGCGCGTCGACCCAGCTGTCGGACTGCCCACCGCCCCAGCGGAAGTGGTACTCGGCCGAGGCCAGCAGGTCGGCCATCACCTTCTGGCGACCGGTGGCGGCGAGCCGCCGGGCGAAGAAGTCACGGCTGGTCGGGTCGACCTCCCGCCGCATCAGCGCGGCGAACAGGTCCTCGACCACTGCCGCCCGGCCCTCCTCGCCCCGCTGCATCCACTCGACCTGCGGCGGGATGGGCCCGTCGGGCTCGATGTAGAACTCGAGGCCGTAGAGGTCGACGATGATCTGCCGCGGGTCGCCCTGGTTCTGCAGGTCGAAGAGCAGGGTGCGGATGTAGCGCTCGGCGGTCGAGATCGCCCTCGGGGCCGGCGCCGCGCCCGCCGGCGGAGCGGCCCCCAGCACGCCCAGCGAGCCGAGCAGGACGGTGAGCACGAGGGTGGCCGCCAACCCGCGGCGCATCACGACGGTCATGACCGGGGAACGTGCGGCACCCGGCGGATGGGTGACACCCGACCCGGTACGGTGGCGACCTCATGTTCCGTCGCAAGGGCCGCGCCCGGCCCGCCGGGTCGTCCGCGCCCGATCCCGACCTCCCGCTGATGACCCAGGACGAGGCGGCCGAGCTGCGCACCCTCGTGCGCGAGGCGCTGTCGGAGCGGGGCTACGAGCCGGTCGTCGCCGGCGACCACGCCGCCCTCGACGACGGCACGGTGCTGGGCTTCGACACCCTCGTGCGCACCTGCCTGGCCCACCCCCGGGGCCGGCGGGGCTGGCCGAAGACGGTCCGCGACCACTTCGCCCGCCTGCTGGCCGACACCCACGGCGACGCCGCCGTCGACGAGGGCACGCTCGTCGTCCGGCTGATGGACCTGGAGAACCTCGAGACCGGGACGCTCACCTTCGACTACGCCCCCGAGACCGTCCCCGGCCTGCGGCAGGTGCTGTGCATCGACCGGCCCGAGACGGTGGCCATGCTCGGCGACGACATCGTGGCGTCGCGGGCGGTGCCGCTCGGCGCCCTGCTCGACGAGGGCCAGGAGAACCTCCGGGCCCTGCTGCGCCGGACCGACGCCGAGGTCCACCGCATCGAGCACGAGGGGGCCGGCGTCCGCTGCGCCCTGGGCGACGACGTCTACACCGCCTCCTACGCCCTCGTGCTCCCCGACGCCCTGCGCCGCTGGGCACCCGGCGAGGACCTCTCCCGCGGCGTGCTCTTCGCAGTGCCGACCCGTCACCGCCTCGGCTTCGTCGTGTGCTCCTCCCGGGACGAGGTGCTGACCGGGCTCCGGCTGCTCCCAATGATGGCGGGGGCCGGCTTCGCCCAGGGCGTCGGCCCGCTCTCGCCCCACGTCTACCTCTGGCTCGACGGCGAGGTCACCCAGGTGAGCCGGCACGTCGACGGCGGCATCGAGGTCCGCCCCGGCCCCCACCTCGAGGCGATCCTCGACGAGTGACGCCGGGCGCGACCGAGGGCCGGCCCCCCAACCGGACCGGCCCTCGTTCGTTGCTACCTCTGCTGAGCCCTAGAGGGCGTCGGAGCAGATCGTGTTCGTGATCAGGCGGGTCACGATGTACGGATCCATGTTGGCGTTGGGCCGGCGATCCTCGATGTAGCCCTTCTTGTCCTGGGCGACCTGCCACGGGATGCGGACCGAGGCGCCACGGTTGGAGACGCCGTAGCTGTACTCGCTCCACGGGGCGGTCTCGTGCAGGCCGGTGAGCCGGTGCTCGATGTCGGCGCCGTAGCCGGCGACGTGCTCCTCGAGCTTGCCGGGGGCACCCAGCGACTCGCAGGCGGCGATGATGGCGTCGTAGCCCTCGCGCATGGCCTTGGTCGAGAAGTTGGTGTGGGCGCCGGCGCCGTTCCAGTCGCCCTTGACCGGCTTGGGGTCGAGGGTGGCGGCGACGTCGAACTCCTCGGCGATGCGGTAGAGGAGG
>JBQGCF010000170.1:0-32185 GCA_052038315.1 Iamia sp. | reverse complement strand
CCGACTGACTGTGAGGATGCGGGGAGCGGGTCAGCCGTCGTGCTGGGCTGCTGGCTGGTAGCCCCGGGCGTGACCCACCGACTGACTGGCTTGGTGCCTTCTGCGCGACTTGTCCGGTCGGGGTTGCCGGCCCCGGCCCTGGCCGGAGTGACTGGCCTGATCAGGAGCTTGACCGCCGAGTAGCCGCTCGGCGTGTCCCGTCACAGTCCTGCCGATCTCCGACCTGGACCGGAACCTCACGTTCCGTCCCTCCAGAGGAGAAACGCAGTGACCAGGTTGGCAGAGATCGTCGATGTGGTCATCGGCGTCGACACCCACAAGCACACCCACACCGCCGCGGTGATCGACGCCACCACCGGCGCCGTGTTGGACCAGCTCACCGTGGCCACCGACCCTGATGGCTACGCCGAGCTGGTAGCCATGGCCGACCGGCACTCAGGGCTGCGGGCATGGTCGATCGAGGGCACCGGCGGTTACGGCGCCGGGCTGGTCCGCCACCTCGGCGATGCCGAGCTCGTGATCGAGCTCGACCGCCCCAACCGGCCGGCCCGTCGCAACGGGGCCAAGTCCGACCCGCTCGATGCGATCCGGGCTGGACGCGAGGCCCTGGCCCGCGAGCACCTGGCCCAGCCTCGCGCCGCCGGCGAACGCGCCGCACTGGCGGTCCGTCTGACTGCACGACGATCGGCCGTTGATGGCTCGACCGATGCCCAACGCCAGCTGCTGGCGTTGATCGTCGCCGCCCCCGAGACCATCCGGGCCCGGTTCCGGGGCCTCAAGACCGCCGCCGTGATCGCCACCGCGGCCCGGCTCCGCACCTCAGCGTCGTGGGACCTCGAGACCACCACCACCGCCCAGGTCCTGCGCCACCTGGCTCGGCGATCCCAGGCCCTGAGCACCGAAGCCACCGACCACGAACGAGAGATCCTCGCCATCGTCCGCTCCTGGCGGCCCGACCTGCTCGACCACCACGGCGTCGGCCCCATCGTCGCCGCCACCGTGCTCTGCGCCTGGTCCCACCCCGGCCGCTGCCGCGACGAGGCCGCCTTCGCCAACCTCGCCGGCGTCGCCCCCATCCCCGCCTCCTCCGGCCAGACCACCCGCCACCGCCTCAACCGCTGCGGCGACCGCCAGCTCAACCGCGCCCTCCACGTCATCGCGTTGTCCCGGCTCCGCTACGACCCCACCACCCGCCTCTACGCCGAACGCCGCCGAACCGAGGGCAAGACCGACCGAGAGATCCGCCGCTGCCTCAAGCGCTACATCGCCCGACAGCTCTACCGACACCTCGAAGCCGGCCCGCCCACCCCTTGACGACCCATAGGAGCGTCGTACCCTGCCGCCCCATGGAGGGACTGAGGGGGCGCATCCTGGCCTTCGAGGTGGACGACGACCCGGGGCTGCCGCTCGGGTTCCGGGACCGCCTGGCCCGGGAGAACGGCTGGTCCCGGGCCCACGCCGCCCGGGTCTACGACGAGTACCGGCGCTTCCTCGTGCTGGCCGTCACCGGCGACCGCCCGGTCACCCCGTCCGACGCCGTCGACCAGGCCTGGCACCTGCACATGACCTACACCCGGTCCTACTGGGACCGGCTGTGCGGCGAGGTCCTCGGCCGGCCCCTGCACCACGACCCCACCGGGGGCACCGCCGCCGACGGCCGTCTCTACCGGGAGCAGTACGCGGCCACCCTCGCCCGCTACCACGAGGAGTTCGGGGTCGAGCCTCCGGCCGACGTGTGGCCGCCGGTCGCCGAGCGCTTCCGGGCGCCGGACCGGTGGCGCCGCATCGACACCGACGCCCACCTGGTGCTCCGGCGGGCCCCGGTGGTGGCCGGCGCGGCGGCCGGTGCCGTGGTCGTGGCGGCCACCGCGGCGACGGCGCGCGAGGGCAGCGAGGAGGGGCTCGCCCTGCTGGTCGGCGTGGTGATCGTCGCCTTCCTGATCGTGCTGGTCGTCGTGGCCGTGGCCCGGGCGGCGGGCGGCGGGCCGTCCCGGTCGAGCCGGCGGCGCCGGGGCGGGTGGGGCGACGGCGGTGGCGTCTTCTTCTTCGGTGGCGACGGGGGGTCGGACCACCACGACGGCGGTGGCTGCGGGAACGACTCCGGCGGCAGCAGCGGCTGTGGCAGCAGCGGCTGCGGGGGCGGTGGCGGGGGCTGCGGCGGGGGTGGCTGCGGGGGCGGCGGCTAGACCCGGCGGGCGTCCCAGCCCCGGAGGTCGACGGCCCAGGTGTCGAGGACCTCGTCGCCCCGCACGACGTGCAGGCGCTGGTGGAGGGCGATGGTGGGGTCGACGTGGCCGGGCCGGAGCCGGACCCGGTCGCCCACGGCCGGGAGCGTGCCCCCCTCGGCCGGGGCGAAGGTCGTGTGCTCGTCGGAGCAGAACCAGACGGCGGCGCCCTCGATCGTCGGCGGGCCGTGATCGGTGGCCAGCGCCTTGAGCCCGGCATCGGCGACCGCCCAGCCCTTGGCCCGGTTGACCGAGACGACCGTGGCGAGGACGTCGAGGGCGGGGCGGAACGGCGTGTCGAGCCGGGCGTAGTCGCCGTCCATCAGCGTGTAGGAGCCGGCCTGGAGCTCGGTGACCCAGGTGTTGGTGTCCCACGTGCCGGTGCCGCCGCCGGAGACGATGTCGCCGCCGACCGCCCCGTGGGCCCGCAGCAGCCGGTCCATGGCCGCCTCGACCTGGGCCGCCTTGTCGTCGGTGACCATCATCAGGTGGCCCTCGTAGCCCATCACGCCCCGGACCTCGAGCCCGACGGCCCGGGCCTCGTCGGCCAGCCGCCCGGCCTCCTCGACCGCGCAGCCGCAGCGGGGGAGGCCGACCTCGACATCGATCAGCACCTCGCCGACCCCGGCCGCGGCGGCCGCCGCGATCGTCTCCACCGAGTCGACGGCGACGGTGATGCGGGCGCCGAGCGTCGAGGCCACCATCGTCTGGAGCAGGCGGACGTCGACCACCTCGTTGGCGAGCAGCAGGTCGGCGCCCAGGCCCACCGCGGCCATGCCGACGACCTCGCCCGGGGTGGCGCAGCAGAAGGCGTCGTGGCCGGCGGTGTCGAGGACCTTGGCCAGGGCCGTGGACTTGAACGCCTTGACGTGGGGCCGCAGCGAGCGACCCGGCCGGTGGGCGGCCATGGCGGCGACGTTGGCGTCGAGGGTCGGACCGTCGACCACCAGGCAGGGCGTGGACAGGTCGTGGATCCGCACGCCCGCGTGTCTAGTGCCCCGGGGGTGGCCCGACCGGCGGCTCGTGGTCGCGGCGGGGCCGCCGGGGCTGGCAGTGCGGGCACCACTCGATCCGCCGGGCGGCCAGCTCGGTCGTCCGGATCGGGCCACCGCAGACCCGGCACGTCTCCTGGTGGTACACGTACAGCCCCTCGTCCCGGGGCGTCTCGGCCCGCGGCCGGTCGAGCTCTTCGTCCCGCACGGTCACGATGTGGCCGACCTCCAGCCCCAGGTGGAGCTGGTGGACGATCTCGGCCCACAGCCGCTCGCGCTCGTGCGGCCGCAGCTGCTTGGCCGGCCGGCGAGGGTCGATGCCCCCGGTGAACAGGACCTCGGCCCGGTAGACGTTGCCGATCCCGGCCAGCGCGCTCTGGTCGAGCAGCAGGGCGCCGATCGGCACCGCGCTCCGGGCCACCTTGTCGAGGAAGACGGTCGGGTCGGGGTCGGGCCGGAGGGGGTCGGGCCCGAGCCGGGCCACCAGGCGGGCGTGGGCGTCGGGATCGATCAGGGCGCAGGCGGTGGCGCCGGCCAGGTCCCAGGCGTGGGTCGGGCCGACGAGGCGGAGCCGCACCGCGCCCAGCATCGGCTCCGGGGGCACGGCCTGGCGCCGCCACTTGCCGTAGAGCCCGAGGTGGACGTGGACGACCGAGCCGTCCTCCCAGTGCTGGAAGAGGTGCTTGCCGTGCGCCTCGACGTCGACGAGCACCTGGCCGTCGAGCCGGGCCGCGGCGGCCGCGAAGCGGTCCTGGACGACGTCGGTCCGCAGGGCGTGACCGGCCAGGTCGGCCCGCTGGTCCTGGGCCTGTCCGTGGATCGTGTGGCCCTCGGGCATCCGAGGATGATGATCGGTGCCGGCGGAGGGAGTCGAACCCTCACTGTCCAGGACCTAAACCTGGTCCCTCTGCCGATTGGGGTACGCCGGCGGGCCGGGTCAGCGTAGGCGTGATCGGAAGGGGGTGGCCGCTAGCCTCCCAGGCCTATGGCTCAGCCTCCGCTCGCTCCCATCACCGCCGCCGGCCCCGGGTTCGACCCGCCGGGCGAGGTCTACAACCGTCTGCTCCAGAACCGCATCGTCTTCCTCGGCTCCGAGGTCAACGACTCGATCGCCAACCTGATCACCGCCCAGCTGCTGTACCTGGAGGGCGAGGACTCCGAGAAGGACATCTGGCTGTACATCAACAGCCCGGGCGGCTCGGTCACCGCCGGCATGGCGATCTACGACACCATGCAGCTCGTCGGCCCCGACGTGGGCACGATCTGCATGGGCCTGGCCGCCTCGATGGGCCAGTTCCTGCTCAGCGCCGGCGCCAAGGGCAAGCGCTACGCCCTCCCGCACGCCCGGGTGATGATGCACCAGCCCTCGGGTGGCTTCCAGGGCCAGGCCAGCGACATCCAGATCCAGGCCGAGCAGATCATCTACGTCAAGAAGCTGATGGCCCAGCGGATCGCCGAGCACACCGGTCAGCCGGTCGAGCAGGTCGAGGCCGACTCCGAGCGCGACCGCTGGTTCACCGCCGCCGAGGCCCAGGAGTACGGCATCGTCGACCAGGTGATCAGCCGCCGCACCGAGATGGAGGGCTAGCCGCCCGTCGTGGTGGTCTCGACCTCGGAGTCACCGGCCAGGTCGAGACCGCACTCGTCGCGGGCGTAGCCGACGACGGCGTTGCCCGCCTGGGCCAGCCCGGACAGCTCGTCGAGCTCGGCGGCGATCGCCTCCCGGGCGGCCGGCAGGTCGTCGGGGTTGTCCTGCACGGCCTCCAGCACCAGCTCGACGCCACGCCGGACGCGGGCCACGTCGTCGCGGATCGACCCGGGGGCGTCGGCCTCGAGCTCCCGGAACTGGTCGAGGGCGGCCTGGATGCGCTCCTCGACGTCGGCCGGGTCGCGGGCGTCGAGCTGGCCGAGGATCGCTCCGAGCTGCTCGGTGTCGCCCAGCCGCTCGCAGAAGGCTTCGCTGTCGCCGTCGTCGGAGCAGCCGCCGATCAGGGCGGCGACGAGGAGGAGGGCGGCGCCGGCGCGCCTCACGAAGCGGCGCGGGCGGCCTCGGCCCGGGACCGGAGGTCGGCCACGGCGTGGCCCAGGCCCTCGGGGTCGCGGTACAGGGCGCTGCCGGCGATGAGCACGTTGGCCCCGGCGGTGACCGCCCCGGCGATGGTGGCCGGGCCGATGCCGCCGTCGACCTCGACGTCGAGGGTGAGCCCCTGGGCGTCGGCCAGGGCCCGCACCTCGGCGACCTTCGGTTCCATGGTGGCGATGTAGTCCTGGCCGCCGAAGCCGGGGTTGACCGTCATCACCAGCACCATGTCGACCAGGTCCAGCACGTGCTGGACGGCGGCGACCGGCGTGGCCGGGTTGAGGGCGACCGCCGGGCTGGCGCCCAGGTCCCGGACCCGGGCCAGGGTGCGGTGGAGGTGCTGGGTCGTCTCGGCGTGGACGATGAGGATGTCGCAGCCGGCCTCGACGTAGCGCGGCGCCAGCTCGTCGGGGTCGAGCACCATCAGGTGGGCCTCGAAGGGCACGTCGACGTGCTTGCGGCAGCTGGCGATGACGTCGGGGCCGAAGGTGAGGTTGGGCACGAAGCGCCCGTCCATCACGTCCCACTGGATGCGGTCGACGCCGGCCTCGGCCAGGGCGATGCACTCCTCGCCCAGCCGGCTGAAGTCGGCCGGGAGCACCGATGGGACGATCGAGATGGGGCGGGGCTCGGTCACCTCTGCATCGTAGGGTCCGAGGGATGGCCGGCCCCCGCCGCATCGACGTCGCCGAGCGCCGGGCCCGGCTGGGCCGGCGCCACGCCCTGGCCGATCCGGTGGCCACGGCCGAGGAGGCGGCCGCCGCCGTCGTCGCCCTCCACGCCAGCGACCCGATCAGCGTCCACCTCTCGGCCGCGGCCCGCACCGGCGCCCCGTCGGTCGCCGACGCCGAGCGGGCCCTCTACGACGACCGCACCCTGGTCCGGATGCACACGATCCGCCGCACCCTGTGGGTGGCGCCCCGGGCCCTGGCCCCGGCCCTGCGCGTGGCCGGGGCCGAGCCGCTGGTGGCCCCGGCCCGCCGGAAGCTGGTGGAGGCCTTGGTCGTCAGCGGTGTCGCCGACCCCGAGGCCTGGCTCGACGACGTGGGCGAGCAGGTCGTCGCCGCGGTGGCCGCGGCCGGCGAGGCCAGCGCGGTCGAGATCGGCCGGGTGGTCCCGGCGCTGGCCACCAAGGTCGTGTACGGCGGGGGCCGCTGGGCCACCGAGGTGACGGTCGGCTCCCGCCTGCTGGCCATCCTCGGCTTCGAGGGCCGCATCGTCCGCACCCGGCCCCTCGGCACGTGGGTGTCGGGCCAGTACCGCTACGCCATCGGGTCGGTCTCGGACGAGCCCGATGCGGCCGTGGCCAGGGAGGCGGTCGTCGCCGCCTACGTCGAGCGCTTCGGGCCGGTCACCGAGGCCGACGTCCGCTGGTGGACGGGCTGGACGGCGACCCGGGTGCGGTCCGCCCTGGCCGCCGTGGGGGCCGTCGCCGTCGAGGTCGACGGGGGGCCGGCCTGGGTCGCGGCCGGCGACGACGACCCGGGGGCCGCCCCCGAGCCGTGGGTCGCCCTGCTCCCCGGGCTCGACCCCACGACGATGGGCTGGAAGGGCCGGGACTGGTACCTGGGCGACCTGGGCCCGCTGCTGTTCGACCGCAACGGCAACGCCGGTCCGACGATCTGGGCCGACGGCCGGGTCGTCGGCGGCTGGGCCCAGCGGCGGGACGGATCGATCGCCGTCGACGTGCGGCTCGACGTCGGCGCCCCGGCCCGGGCCGCCGTCGACGAGGCCGCCGCCCGGCTGGAGACGTGGTTCGCCGGGGTGGTGGCGACGCCGCGCTTCCGCACCCCGCTGGAGCGGGAGCTGTCCGGGTGATCGAGCTCGACGTGCTCCGCATCGCCACCGGCGGCGAGGGCGTGGGCCGGGCCCCGGACGGGCGGACGGTGTTCGTCGCCGGCGCCCTGCCCGGCGAGCGGGTCCGGGCCGAGGTGGTCGAGGTGCGCAAGCGCCACGCCCGGGCCGACCTGGTCGAGGTGCTGGTGCCGGCGCCGGGCCGTCGCACGCCGCCGTGCCCGCACGTCGCCGACGGCTGCGGCGGGTGCGACTGGCAGCACGCCACCGACGAGCTCCAGGCGACGCTCCGGCTGACGATCGTCCGCGATGCGCTGGAGCGGATCGGGCGGCTCGCCGATCCGGTGGTCGAGCCCGGCGTGGCCCTGGCCGACCCCCGCCGCACGACGGTCCGGGTCGCGGTCGATGCCGACGGCCGGGCCGGCTACCGGCGCCGCCGCTCGCACGACCTGGTCGTCCCGTCGACCTGCATGGTCGTCGAGCCCCGGCTGGAGCGGATGCTGGTCGACGGGCGCTACCAGGGCGACGAGGTCGTGCTGCGGGTCGGCGCCCGCACCGGCGAGGCGGCCGTCGACGGCACGGTCCACGAGGAGGCGGCCGGCCGGCGCTGGCGGTTCTCGGCCGGCTCCTTCGCCCAGCCCTCGCCGGCGGCCATGGAGGCCCTGGTCCACGAGGTGGGCGAGGCCGTGGGGGAGCGGTCCGGCGGCCGGATGGTCGATCTGGCCTCCGGCGTCGGGCTCTTCGCCGGCACCGTCGGGACCCGCTTCGACGAGGTCGTCGCCGTCGAGGTCGCCCCCACCGCGGTGGCCGACGCCGAGGCCAACCTGGCCGGCCTGCCGGTCCGCATCGTCCGCTCGACCATCGAGCGCTGGGTGCCGGAGCCGGTCGACGTCGTCGTGGCCGACCCGCCCCGCGCCGGGCTGGCCGCCGCCGGGGTCGAGCGGGTCGTGGCCACCGGCGCCGGCACCGTCGTGCTGGTCAGCTGTGACGCCGCCGCCCTCGGCCGCGACGCCGGCCTGCTCGTCGCCGCCGGCTACCGGCTCGAGCGCAGCCGGGTCCTCGACCTGTTCCCCCAGACCGCCCACGTCGAGGTGGTGTCGAGGTTCAGCCGTGGCTGATCTCCGGCCCGGCTGGCGGGAGACCCCGGCGCCCAGCCGCCTCGACCCGGCCCACCCGCTGCGGGCCGCGATCCTCGCCGCTCACGCCGCGGCGGTGGACGCCGGCGAGGCCATGTACCGCGACCCGGTGAGCGGCCTCTACGCCATGACCGCCGAGACCCTCGCCGCCCGCCCCTGCTGCGGGAACCTCTGCCGCCACTGCCCGTACGTCGAGGACTGATCGGCCCGCGCCCCGGCCCGGCATGATGGCGGGATGGACGAGACCGCGCTGCGTGCCCTCGTCGCCGCGGTGGCGACGGGCGAGGTGGGGCCGGACGAGGCCGTGGCCCGGCTGCGGCGGCTGCCCTTCGCCGACCTCGGCTTCGCCCGGGTCGACCACCACCGCATGCTCCGCACCGGCCTCCCCGAGGCCGTCTACGCCCCGGGCAAGACGGCCGAGCAGTGCGCCGCCCTGGTCGGCGAGCTGCTGGCCGGCGACGGCGGCCCGGTCCTCCTGACCCGCGCCGACGCCGACCAGGCCGCCGCGGCCCTGACCGCCCACCCCGACGGCGTGGTCACCGGCGACCGCTACCGCCTCGTCGCCTGGCGCCCGGCCCCGCCGCGACCCGGCCGGGTCGTCGTCGTCAGCGCCGGCACCGCCGACCTGCCCGTCGCCGACGAGGCCGCCGCCACCCTCACCGCCCTCGGCCTGCCGCCCGACCGCCTCACCGACGTGGGTGTGGCCGGTGTCCACCGCCTGCTGGCCGACGTCGACCGGTTGGCGAGCGCCGACGCCGTGGTCGTGGTGGCCGGGATGGAGGGCGCCCTGGCCTCGGTGGTCGGGGGGCTGACGGCGGCGCCGATCGTCGCCGTGCCCACCAGCGTCGGCTACGGCTCGTCGCTGGAGGGGGTCACCGCCCTGCTGGCCATGCTCTCGTCCTGCGCCGCCGGCATCACCGTCGTCGGCATCGACAACGGCTACGGCGCCGCCTGTGCGATCAGCCGCCTGCGCACGGCGGCCGAGGCCGAGGTCGGCGCCGGTGCCTGAGCTGGCCTGGTTCCACTGCTTCTCCGGCGTCGCCGGCGACATGGCCCTGGGCGCCCTGGTCGACGCCGGCGCCGACCTGGCCGAGGTCACCGCCATCGTCGAGAAGGTCGGCGTCACCGGCTGGGCGCTGGAGGCCGAGCCGGTCCTGCGGTCCGGGGTGGCCGCCACCAAGGTCCACGTCCGGGGCGTCGAGCACGAGCACCACCACCGCACCTGGCGGTCGATCCGGGCCCTGCTCGACGAGGCCGGGCTGCCCGACCGGGTCCACCGGCGGGCCAGCGAGGCCTTCGCCCGGCTGGCCGCGGCCGAGGGCGCCCTCCACCGGGTCGACCCCGAGGACGTCCACTTCCACGAGGTCGGGGCCATCGACGCCATCGTCGACGTGGTCGGCACCTGCGCCGCCCTGGAGGTGCTCGGCGTCGACGAGGTCCTCTGCTCGCCGATCGCCCTCGGGCGGGGCCGGGTCGAGGCGGCCCACGGCCACCTGCCCAACCCGGCGCCGGCCGTCGTGCGGATCCTGGAGGGCGTGCCGGTCCACGGCATCGACACGCCGGTCGAGCTGACCACGCCCACCGGCGCGGCCCTGATGGCCGCCCTGGCCAGTGGGTTCGGGCCGGTGCCCGACATGACCGTCCGAGCCTCGGGCTACGGCGCCGGGACGGCCGACCCCGACGGCGTCGTCAACGCCACCCAGGTCGTGCTGGGCACCGTGGCCGACGGCGGGCCGGGCGCCGACGGCGGCGGCCAGCCGGTCGTGGTCGTCGAGACGACGGTCGACGACGCCACCGGCGAGGTCCTCGGCGCCGCCGTCCCCGCCCTGCTCGCCGCCGGTGCGGCCGACGCCTGGATCGTCCCCGTGCTGGGCAAGAAGGGCCGGCCTGCCCACGTCGTCGCCGCCCTGGCCCCGGTCGATGCCGCCCCGGCGGTCGCCTCGGCCCTGCGCTCGGCCACCGGCACCCTCGGCGTCCGGGCCGTGACCCACCAGCGCTGGCCGGCCGCCCGCTCGATGGAGACGGTCGAGGTCGACGGCCACGCCGTGCGGGTCAAGGTCTCGCCCGTCCGGGCCAAGGCCGAGCACGACGACGTGGCCGCGGTGGCGGCGGTGACGGGGCGGTCGATCCCCGAGGTGGCGGCGCTGGCCGAGGCCGCATGGTGGGGCCGGTGAGCGCCCTCGTCGACGACGCCCTGGGCTCGCTGCGGGCCGAGCTGCGCCGGCTGGGGTCGGTCGTGGTGGCCTTCAGCGGGGGCGCCGACTCGGCCTTCCTCGCCTGGGTCGCCCACGACGAGCTGGGCCCCGCCGCCCGTGCCGTCACCGCCGTCTCGCCGTCGCTGGCCCCCGAGGAGCTGGACGACTGCCGGGCGCTGGCGGAGGAGTGGGACCTGGCCTGGGAGGGGCGGCCGACCGTCGAGCTCGACGATCCCCGCTACCAGGCCAACGCCGGCGACCGCTGCCGCTGGTGCAAGGAGGCCCTGATGGACGTCCGGGCCCCGCTGGCCGGGGAGGACGCCACCGTCGTGCGCGGCGTCAACCTCGACGACCTGGGCGACCACCGCCCGGGCCAGGAGGCGGCGGTGGCCCGGGGCGCGGCCCTGCCGCTCGTCGCCGCCGGGTTCACCAAGGCCATGGTGCGGGAGTCGTCCCGCCGGCTCGGGCTGCGCACGTGGGACAAGCCGGCCGCCGCCTGCCTCGCCTCCCGGGTCCCGTACGGCACGCCGGTCACCCTCCAGGTCCTCGACCGGGTCGGCCGGGCCGAGCACGCCCTCCACCGGCTGGGCTTCCCCGAGGTCCGGGTCCGCCACTACGACGGCACCGCTCGCGTCGAGGTCCCGCTCGACCGGCTGGCCGACGCCGTGGCCGCCCGCGACGTCGTCGTCGCCGCCGTCCGGGGGGCCGGGTACGACCGGGTGACGCTCGACCTCGACGGGCTCCGTTCGGGCAACCTCAACGCCGATCTACCCGCCTGACCAGGGAAACGACCGCCTCATTCCATCGGGTGACCCGATCGGGTGAAAGGGGTCGCGGCGGTCCTGCCGTGCCATGATCGGGGCGATGACGGACGGGTCCCCCGCCGGGCTGGCCGCGCCCCTCGCCTCTCTCGCCGTGACCGATGTGCTCCTGGTCGAGGATGACGACGGCGACGCGCTCCTCGTCGAGGAGCTGGTGATCGACGCCGAGGAGGACATCACCCTCCGCCGGGCCCGGACCCTGGCCGAGGGGGTCGCCGCCGTCCACGGCGCCCAGTGCGTGCTCGTCGACCTCGGCCTCCCCGACGCCAGCGGGCTCGAGGCCGTCGCCGCCCTCCACGACGCCGCCCCCGACGTGGCCGTGGTGGTCCTCACCGGCCTGGGCGACCGGCGCCGGGGGCTGGAGGCGGTCGCCGCCGGGGCCCAGGACTACCTGGTCAAGGGGCAGGTCGACGGTCCGGTCCTGGCCCGGGCCATCCGCTACGCCATCGAGCGGCGCCAGGCCGAGGTCGACAGCCGGCGCCTCGCCCTCGCCGAGCAGCGCCAGGCCGAGAACGAGCGCCTGGCGCGGGGCCTGCTGCCCACCCTTCGGGTCGAGGGGAGCGGCGTCGAGATCGCCACCCGCTACGTGCCGGGCGGCCTCGACGCCCTGGTCGGCGGGGACTTCTACGACGCCGTGGCCCGGCCCGACGGCACGGTGCGGGTCGTGATCGGCGACGTCGCCGGCCACGGTCCCGACGAGGCGGCCGTCGGCGTCGCCCTCCGGATCGCCTGGCGCTCGCTCGTCGTCGCCGGCGCCACTCCCGACGAGGTGCTGGCCGGGGTCGACGACATCCTCCGGCTGGAGCGGTCCGACCAGACCACCTTCGCCACCGTCTGCGACCTGACCTTCGACACCGCCCTCCGCAGCGTCGCCGTCCGGCTCCACGGCCACCCGCCACCCCTCCTCGTCGCCCAGGGCGCCACCGCCTGGGTCGAGGCGGCCCGGCCGGCGATGCCGCTCGGCGTCTTCGACCACCAGGTCGCCCCGGCCCTCGAGGTGCCGCTGGTGCCGGGCTGGCAGCTGCTGGTCGTCACCGACGGGCTCTACGAGGCCCGGGTCGGCGGCGAGGAGCGGCTGGGGATGGAGGGCCTGGCCGACCTGGTCGGCGAGCTGGTCCCCGAGGCCGACGGGCCCGAGGCCCTGCTCGACACGCTGTTCGAGCGGGTGGCGTCGGCGTCCGGCCACCACCTCGACGACGACGCCGCCGCCCTCTGGTGCGGCCCGCGGTCGTGAGGAGGACGGGCAGCCTCCGCCGCCGGGTCCGCGTCGTCTTCGGCATCTCGGTCGTCATCGCCACCCTCGCCATCGGCCTGGGGGCGGTGGGCTTCGCCGGGCTGCTCGACGCCCGCGAGGAGCTGGTCGACCGGGTCGACCCGGCCCTGGCCGCCGCCGAGCGCCTCAACAGCGCCATGGTCGACAAGGAGTCGGGCGTGCGGGCCTTCGTGATCGGCCGCCAGGACGTCTTCCTCGAGCCCTACGACCGGGGCCACGCCCGGCGGGCCGAGTACTACGCCGAGCTCCAGCGACTGCTCGCCGACGTCCCCGAGCTCGACGGCCCGCTGCGGCGCGTCGACGACGCGGTGACGGCCTGGCGGGAGACCTACGCCATCCCCACCATCGACGCGGTGCGGGCCGACGAGCTGGCGCCGGGCGACACCGAGTCGCTGAACCGGGGCCGCCGGCTGTTCGACGACTTCCGGTCGGCCATGGCCGACTTCCAGGACGCGCTCCAGACCCGGCGGGACGCGGCCCGGGACGACCTCAACCAGGCGACCAACCAGCTGATCGCCATCCTCGTCGTCTCCGCCGGTGCCCTCCTCACTGCGGTCGGCGCCCTGTGGTGGCTCGTCCGGCGCTCGGTCGAGGTGCCGCTCGACGGGCTCCGCGCCGACGCCGGGACCGTCGCCGCCGGCGAGTACGACCACCGCATCGTCCCCGTCGGGCCGGCCGAGCTGCAGGAGCTGGCCGAGGCCATGGAGATGATGCGGGAGCGGATCGTGTCCGACCTCGACGCCGTCGAGGTGGCCCACGCCACCCTGCAGCAGCAGGCCGAGGAGCTCGACCGGGCCAACGCCGACCTCGTCCGCTCGAACACCGAGCTCGAGCAGTTCGCCTACGTGGCCTCCCACGACCTGCAGGAGCCGCTGCGCAAGGTCGCCTCCTTCTGCCAGCTGCTCCAGAAGCGCTACGGCGGCCAGCTCGACGAGCGGGGCGAGCAGTACATCGAGTTCGCCGTCGACGGTGCCAAGCGGATGCAGGTGCTGATCAACGACCTGCTGTCGTTCTCCCGGGTCGGCCGGCTGGTCGGCGAGGCCGTCGACGTGCCCCTCGACGCGGCCATGGAGCAGGCCCGGTCGAACCTCGGCGCCGCCATCGAGGAGGCCGGCGCCACCATCGAGGTCGACCCCCTGCCGACCGTGCGGGGCGAGCCGGCCCTCCTCGTCGCCCTGTTCCAGAACCTCCTCGGCAACACCGTGAAGTTCCGCCGGCCGGAGGAGGCGCCGCACGTCCGGGTCACCGTCACGCCGGCCTCGTCCGACGCGCACGGCGGCGTTGACATGCATGAGATCGTGGTCAGCGACAACGGCATCGGCATCGCCCCCGACTACGCCGAGCGGGTCTTCGTGATCTTCCAGCGGCTGCACTCCAAGGACCGCTACGAGGGGACGGGCATCGGCCTGGCCCTCAGCCGCAAGATCGTCGAGCACCACGGCGGTTCCATCACCGTCGACACCGCTCCCCGCGACGAGCCCGGCGCCACCTTCCGCATCCTGCTCCCCACCACAGAGAAGAGCCCCCTGTGAACATGACCGCCGACACCCGGCCGATCGACATCCTCCTGGTGGAGGACGATCCGGGCGACGTCCTGATCACCAAGGAGGCGCTGGAGCACAGCAAGGTGACCAACACCCTGGCCACCGTCGACGACGGCGAGCAGGCCCTCGCCTACCTCCGCCGGGAGGGCGAGTACGCCGACGCCACCCGTCCCGACCTGATCCTCCTCGACCTCAACCTCCCCCGCCGGGACGGCCGGGAGGTGCTGGCCGAGGTCAAGAACGACCCCGAGCTGCGACGCATCCCCGTCGTCGTCCTCACCACCTCGCAGGCCGAGGAGGACATCCTCCGCAGCTACGACCTCCACGCCAACGCCTTCGTCTCCAAGCCGGTCGACTTCGACCGCTTCGTCGAGGTCGTCCGCCAGGTCGACGAGTTCTTCTTCACCGTGGTGCGCCTGCCGGACCGCTGAGTACGGTCGGGGCCATGCTCGTCGGCTCGCACCTGCGCTCGGACTCGGACCCCATCGCTGCCGCCCTGGCCGAGGGGGCGGACTGCTTCCAGATGTTCCTGGGCGACCCCCAGAGCTGGAAGAAGCCGGCGCCCCGGGACGACGCTTCGGCTCTCCGGTCCTCGCCGGTCCCGGTCTTCGTCCACGCCCCGTACCCGATCAACGTGGCGTCGGCGAACAACAAGATCCGCATCCCGAGCCGCAAGATCCTCCAGCAGACGTGCGACGCGGCGGCCGAGATCGGGGCGCAGGCGGTGGTGGTCCACGGCGGGCACGTCACCGCCGACGACTCGGCCGAGGAGGGCTTCAAGCGCTGGGCCAAGGCCATGGAGCAGCTCGAGACCGACGTGCTGGTGCTGCTCGAGAACACCGCCGGCGGCGACCACGCCATGGCCCGGCACTTCGACACCATCGGCCGGCTGTGGGACCACATCGGCGACAGCGGCATCGGCTTCTGCCTCGACACCTGCCACGCCCACGCCGCCGGGGAGGACCTGGCCGACTCGGTCGACCGCATCCTCGCCATCACCGGCCGCATCGACCTGGTCCACTGCAACGACTCCCGTGACGAGGCCGGCTCCGGCCGTGACCGCCACGCCAACCTCGGCCACGGCACCATCGACCCCGACGTCCTCGTCGAGATCGTCCGCAAGGCCGACGCCCCCGTCATCTGCGAGACCAGCGACGACCACCGAGCCGAAGACATCCAGCTCCTCAAGTCCGGCTTGGGGTTGTAGGGCAAAGGCCGGCGGGTGGACGACCTCGTCCCACCGCTCATCTCAGCGGCGGTGGCCGTCGGCGTGGCGTTGTTCCTCAACGCCAGGACCGATGCCCGGCGGCGGGCCGACCAGAAGGTGCTGGACGACCAGCGGCGGGTGGACGCAGAGGCTGCGAGAAGGGGCCGGGAGGCCGACTGGGTCAAGGAGGCGACCTTGGTCCTGAACGCCGCCGCCCAGAGGTTCATCGCCGCCATCGAGAGGGCTGCTGCGGAGACGAGGGACGTCCGGGCCGAGATCGACGGGGTCAACCGACGGGCAGGCGTCCTGGAAGAGGTCGAGCTTCCTGCCGCAAGGGCCAAGGCCGAGCGCATGGAAGCCGCTCGCCACGCCGCCCGTGATCGAAGCGGCGACACGGCTCGTCAGGTGCGGAGCTCGGCGGCGGCGGCCGTGCAGGCGGTCGCGGAGCTGGGGGCGGAGATGGAGCGCCTCGGCGAGGAGCGACATGAGTTGCTCGAGGTGGTGCACCACACCTTCGCCCGTCACGTTCATGAAGCGCGGCGCGAGTGGATCAACGCCAAAGGGGTGATGGAGGTGCTGGCTCCGGGACTGCGCGAGCCCGTGGATGCCTTGGAAGGTTGCATCGCCCGCTACCGCGACGAGTACGAGTTCCCGATGTCACGGGGCAGGACCTCGATGGACGACCTCTGGGCCGAGAACGCAGCGTTCCTGGCGGCGGCCCGTCGGCAGGTCGATGCCCTCACGGGTGGGGCATCGGATCCGGAGGCTGGTCCGTAGGTCGCGGCCGTCGGGGCGGGTGACCTGGACGACGCCGTCGGTCCTGGTCATGACGAAGCCGCGCTCGTGGATGGCCTTGTGGTGGAAGCGGCAGACGAGGACCAGGTTCTCGATGTCGGTCTCGCCGCCCCACTCCCACCAGCGGACGTGGTGGGCGACGCAGTGGGCGCCGTCGACCGAGCACCCGGGGAAGACGCAGCCGCCGTCGCGGATGCGGAGGGCCCGGCGCTGGGCCCGGTTGGCGATGCGGATGCGGCGACCCATGCGGAGGTCGTCGTGCTCGTCATCGACGCCGACGAGGTGGAGGTCGCCCTCGCAGAGCCAGCGCTCGGCGGTGGCCCGGTCGACGACGCCGGCCCGCTCCAGCTCGGGGATCCCGAACAGGTCCGCTGGCAGGCGCCCACCGGCCAGGCCGGACGGCTGGGCGGAGAAGGGCGCCGGCTCGTCCCGGCACCGGCACCGCAGCGGGACGATGCCGAGGACGAGCGGACGGGCCGTGCCGTCGGCCTCGCCGCCCCGGGTGCCACGGGTGACCAGCTCGACCAGGGCGACGGCCCGGCGCTCGCTGGGCAGCAGGCCGTCGTCGGCGTGGAAGACGCCGTCGGCGAACATGGCGTCGACCTGGGCGTCGATGGCGCCGGCGACGATCTCGCCCTGCTCGGCGTCGAGCGACCCGTCGAGCGCCCAGCGGCCCTCGAACGAGCAGGACAGGTGGACCGAGGACCGTGCCGCGGCGCCCGGCGGCGGACCCTCCGCCCCGGTCAGCCCGAAGCGCTCTCGCACCTCGGCCTGCCAACGACGCAGGAAGCGGGCGCCGGCGGCCACGGTGGAGGCGGCGATCTCGTCGACCAGCACCTCCTCGCAGGCGGCGAAGGCGTCCTCCAGCCCATCGCCTCGGGCCCGCACCAGCAGCCGCACCTGCTCCCGGCCGACGTGCCCGGCGGCGAAGGCGGCGGCGGTGGCCGGCATCGAGCGCAGCTCCCGGGCCAGCGCCACGTCGGCCCGCGCCGCCCCTGCGGTCGACGGGCAGCGGGCGGCGATCCAGGCCGGACCGCTGCGGGCGCCGTCGTGGGCCCAGTCGGCCCGGGTGTCGAAGACGCCGCTGGCCTCGACCAGGGCGGCCTCGACCTCGGCCCGCAGCCGGTGGAGGGCGACGACGTGGTCGCACCGCTGGTCGGGCGGGAGGGCGCCGACATCGACCCCGAGCAGCGCGGGCGGGTCGCCCAGCGCCGGGAGGGAGGGGTCGAGCATCGTCATGCGAACATGTGTACCCATGCTCGTCACCCCCTGACACCCACCCGTTCGGAGAGGGTTCATGCGGTCGGCGCCGGGGAGGTCGGGGCATGGCCGACCCGAGCGCTCCGCTGTCCGTGCCCGATGCCGATGCCGCCGACCTGGTGCCGCCGGAGGGGGCGGGCACGGCGGCCGACGACCCGGTGACCCCGAAGGCCGAGCCCGAGCTCGCCGACGACACCTCCGACGGGCAGGGCGCCGGCCCGGTCACGGGCGAGGCGGCGCGGCGGGGCAACGCCGTCGACATCGCCCTCGGGGTGGCCCGTCTCGGCGTCGGTACCGCCCTCGTCGTGGCGCCGGGGTGGGCCGGGCGGATCTGGGTCGGACCGGGGGCCGACGGGCCGGGGAGCCTGGTCTTCGCCCGGGCCGTCGGGGCCCGGGACGTGGCCCTCGGGCTGCGGATCCTCGATGGCGTCCGCACCGGCGAGCCCGTCCGGCACTGGGTCCAGGCCGGGTTCGCGGCCGACCTGGCCGATGCCGCGGCCACGGCCATCGCCGGCCGGCACCTGACCCCGGCCCGCCGCGTCGCCATGCCCATCGTCGCCGGGGCCGTCGGCGCCCTGGGCCTGGTGTCGACCCGCCGGTCGTGACGAGCCGCCGGGTCGGCCGCCCCGCCGGGCGCCGCATCGGCCGTCACGCCGGGCGGGCGCTGGTCGACCGCTGGCGCAGCACCGGCGCCGACCTGCCCGGCGGGGACCCGACGGCCGGCCACGGGGCCGAGATGGAGGGCTACTTCTGGCGGATCACCGACGTCGACACCGGCACCGTCGTCCTCGCCCTGTGCGGCGTGAACCGGGACGGCGACGGCCGGCGCTGGGCCACCGTCGCCGCCAGCGTCCACCCGGACGACGTCACGGTCCACGACGCCGTCCAGCAGGGTGTCGCCGACCACCCGCACCGCCTCGACGTCCGCGCCGGCACGACCCTCCAGGCGACGGCGAGCCGGCTGCTCGTCGACCTCGACGGCATCGCCCTCGACGTCACCCTCGGCCCCTCCCGGGCCACGACCGGCGTCCTCCCCGGCGGCGGCCTGGCCGGCATCGTCCCCGGCCTGGGCCAGTACTGGCACCCGCACCTGTTCGGCGCCCCGGTGCGGGGGACGCTGCGCACGCCGGCCGGCACCCGCCGGCTCGACGGCGCCGTCGCCTACGCCGAGAAGAACTGGGGCCGGGGCTTCCCCGAGCGCTGGTGGTGGGGCCAGGCCGACGGCTTCGCGCGCCCCGACCTCACCGTCGCCTTCGGGGGCGGCCGGCTGGCCGTCGGTCGCGCCGGCCCGGCGGGCGACGTCACCGGCATCGTGTGCGCCGTCGGCGGCCACACCCTCCGGCTGGCGCCGCCGTTCGCCAGGGTCCGGACCGAGGTCGACGAGGTCGACGGCGTCGGCACCTGGCGGGTCCACGGCCGCGGCCCGCGCACCGAGGTCACGATCGAGGGCGACGGCTCACGCCGCCCGCCGGCCGTCCTGCCCGTCCCCCTGCCGGCCGAGCGCCGCAACGTGATGACCGACCGCGAGCACCTGGCCGCCACGCTCCACCTCGTGGTGCGGCGTGACGGCCGGACGCTCGTCGACGACACCTCCCACCTCGCCGCCCTCGAGGTGGGGAGCCGCCCCGATCAGGCGGCGGCCGAGGCCAGCTGCTCCCGGACGAGGGGGGCGACCTCGGTGGCGTAGAGGCGGATGCTCTCCATCATCAGCGAGTGGGGGAGGGTGCCGGCGCTGTACTTCATGTCGAAGCGGCTGGCGCCGAGACCCTGCACGGCCCGGACGATCTTGGCCGCCACCGTCTCGGGTGACCCGACGGCCAGCGCACCGGTCGGGCCGGCGGCCAGGTCGAACTGCTCACGGGTCATCGGAGGCCACCCCCGCTGCCCGCCGATCCGGTCGTGCATGACCTTGTGGTGGGGCCACAGCTCCTCGCGGGCCTGCTCGTCGGTCGGCGCCACGTGGCCGGGGGAGTGGATCCCGATCGGCAGGCTCGGCTGGCCCATCTCGGCGAGGGCCCGGCGGTAGAGGTCGGCGAACGGGGCGAAGCGGAGGGGGTCGCCGCCGATGATGGCCAGCATCAGGGGCAGGCCGTAGCGGGCGGCCCGGACGACCGACTCGGGGCTGCCGCCGACACCGATCCACGTCCTCAGCCCGTCCGCCGTCTTGGGATGGACCGACGCACCGGAGAGAGGCGCACGGGTCGTGCCCGACCACGTCACCGGTCCCTCGTCGAGCAGGCGGTGGAAGAGGTCGAGCTTCTCCTCGAAGAGGACCTCGTAGTCCTCGAGGTCGTAGCCGAAGAGCGGGAACGACTCGGTGAAGGAGCCCCGCCCGAGGATGACCTCGGCCCGCCCGTCGGACAGGGCGTCGAGGGTGGAGAAGCGCTGGAAGACCCGCACCGGGTCATCCGACGAGAGCACGGTCACCGCCGAGCCCAGCCGGATGCGGGACGTGCGGGCGGCGATGGCGGCCAGCACGACCTCCGGCGCCGACACGGCGAAGTCGGAGCGGTGGTGCTCGCCGACCCCGAAGAAGTCGAGGCCCAGCTCGTCGGCCCGCACGGCCTCCTCCACCACGTCCCGGATGACCCGGGCCTGCGTCAGGGGCCGCCCGGCCTCGTCCACCGTCACGTCCCCGAAGGTGTCCACACCCAGCTCGATCGTCATGTCGTCGCTCCTCTCGATCCGCCCGCCAGAACCTAGTTGTCTGCGCAACTATTCCTCCTGCTCGTGGAGCGCGACCGGGGGAGTGGTCCGCTCCTCCGATGAGGACGATCCGCACCATCGCCGTCGTGGCCACGGTGGCCGCCTGCCTGCTCACCACGGCCCACCCGGTCTCCGCCGCCGTGCACGACGCCGACATCGGCGGTGGGGTCGTGACCGTGTACGGCACCGGCTCGGTGCCCCAGGACTCCTACGACCTGGACCCCTACGTGCCCCACTGCCCCCAGGGGGTGGTGGAGCTCGACATCCCGGGCAACGGCACGATCGGGGTGACCGCCCTCGACGCCAGGAGCGTGGCCGCCTACTTCGGCATGCAGGGTTCCTACGCCCGCATCGTGACCCGGATCTCGACGGGGAGCACCTACGGCACCCTCAGCGGCAGCGGGCCGTACACGATCTCGGACATGCGGGTCGGGGTGCAGGTCGTGTACGCCGGCTCGTACGAGGAGGGGACGTGCGAGCAGGAGGGCCTGGCCATGTGCACGATCACGTTCGTGCTCGAGCTGGACGGGACGCTGACCACCACGACGACCGGCGGGGTGGCGACCCTGACCGGGACGGGTGTGGGCACGGTGGCCGAGGGCCCCTGGTGCGCCGGCGACTTCGCCAGCCTGGTGGGATCCACCGTCGCGGTGAGCACGCCGATCACCGCCACGCTCAGGTCCTAGGGCGACGGGGGGCCGCCGGGCAGCTGCAGGCCGAGGGCGGACATCACGTCGATCGCCGGGTCGGCGAAGAGGCCCTCGTCGACGGCGGCCAGGGCGGTGTGGGCCTTGCGGACGAGGCGGCGGCCGGCGGGCGTGATCACCAGCGCTGCGGTGCGGCCCCGGCCGGCCTCGGTGCCCCGGTCGACCAGGCCCCGCTCGACGAGGTCGGCGACGAGCGTGTGCATGCTCTGCACGGTCACGCCGGAGCGCCGGGCCAGCTCGGTGATCGACAGCCCCGGTGCGGCGGTGAGGTGGCCCAGCACGCCGATCTCCCGCACGGACGTCCCGACGCCCGCCAGCGCGCCGTCGACGGCCCGGCCGATCACCCGGCCCAGGACGACCACCGCCAGGGCCGGGCTGCGGGGGGGAGGGTCGGGCACGGGTCGAGCATCGCACGGGCGGAGCCCCGAGTTGCGAGTTTAAGGCAGGCTGAAACATGCTGGGCCCATGACCGGGTACCAGCTGCTCACCGTCGCCCACGTGCTGGCGGCGATCGTCTTCGTCGGGACGGTCACCGCGGCCACGTCCCGCTTCCCCCGGGCCGCGCTGAGCGGGGACGCCGGCGCCACCGCCGAGCTCCACCGGGTCACCGTCGCCTACGGCTCGAGCGCCCTGGTCGTCCCGGTCCTCGGCCTGGCCCTGGCCCAGCAGTCCGAGCGGCTCGACCAGGTGTGGGTCCAGGCCTCGCTCGGGCTGGTCGCCGTGGCCGGGCTGCTGCTCGCCGCCGTGATCGTCCCCGAGCAGCGACGGATCGTGGCCCGGCGCGACGCCGCCTGGGCCGGCTCGGCCGAGCCGCTGACCGGCGCCGACCTGGCCCGGTCGAGGGCGGCCAGCGGGACCCTCTCGCTGCTCTGGGTCGGCGCCCTCGTGCTGATGGTGGTCCAGCCGTGGTGAGCGATCGCGCCCTGCGGATCGTCGCCGTGGCCGAGGCCGTCTCGCTGCTCGTGCTGCTCGGCTTCGCCGCCGGCCGGGCGGCCGGGGGCCCGGACCTCTCGGCCACGCTCGGCCCGCTCCACGGCATCGTCTTCTGCGCCTACGTGGTCGTCGTCCTCCAGGCCCGTCCGGCCCACGGCTGGAGCGCCGGCCGGACGGCGCTGATCGTCCTGGCCGCCGTCATCCCCTTGGGTGGGGCGATCGTCGCCCACCGGCTCGGCGACCACCGGTAGGTAGAACCGGTTCTCTCCCTTGAGCAGCGGCGATGTGATGCCCAGCGCGAGAACGCGTTCTCGGATACGGTGTCGCTCGTCACATCGCTGAGGGGGTCCCGCATGCGCCGTCCACTGATCGCCGTGCTCGTCACGGCCGTCCTGGTCGTCTCGGGCTGCACGCGCAGCGCCGACGAGACCGAGACCGGCGTCGCCGCCACCGACCCGGCGTCGGCCGGGGGCAGCGGTGGGACCCAAGGGGGCGAGGACCCGAGCAGCGCCCCCGGGTCGTTCGGCGACCTGGAGGAGGTGTGCGGCCCGGCCCCCGACGGCGAGCAGAACGGCGACAGCGCCCAGGGCGTCAGCGCCGACAGCATCACGGTCGGCACCATCTCCGACCCCGGCTTCGTCGGCCGCCAGGGCCTCAACCAGGAGCTGTTCGACGCCAGCCAGGTCTTCACGCAGTGGTGCAACGAGGCCGGCGGGATCAACGGCCGGCAGATCGAGCTGGTCGAGCGGGACGCCAAGCTCACCGAGTACAAGCAGCGGATCACCGAGTCCTGCCAGGAGGACTTCATGCTGGTCGGCGGGGGCGGCGTCTTCGACGACACCGGCCAGGAGGAGCGGCTCGGCTGCCTGCTCCCCGAGATCCCCGCCTACCAGGTGTCGAGCGCGGCCCGGGGCGCCGACCTGGCCGTGCCCCCGCTGCCCAACTCGCTCGACGAGCTGGCCGTCGGCGCCTTCCGGTACATCGCCGAGACCAAGCCCGACTCGATCGACGACGTCGGCTTCCTCACCGGCAACGTCCCCTCGACGGTCACCGTCGACGCCCAGAACCAGGAGGCGGTCGAGGCCCTCGGGTTCACCGTCACCTACGAGGCCCAGTACAACTCGGTCGGCGAGGCCAGCTGGACGCCCTTCGCCCAGGCCATGCAGAGCGAGGGGGTGAAGGGGCTCGTCTACACCGGCGAGCCGGAGAACTTCGCCAAGCTGCTCCAGGCCTTCTCCGACATCGGCTACGAGCTCGACTGGGCCGTCGTCGGCGGCAACGCCCTCGACCAGACCTTCATCGACGTGGGCGGCGCGGCGGTGAAGAACGTCTTCATCCTCTCGGCGGTGGTGCCGCCGTTCATGGCCGACCAGAACCCGGCCACGCAGCAGTACCTCGACCTGTTCGAGCAGTACGTCCCGGACGGCAAGAGCGAGGCCCTGCTCGGCTACAACTCCTTCTCCGCCTGGCTGCTCTTCGCCACCGCGGCCAAGGCGTGCGGCGCCGAGCTGACCCGCCGTTGCGTGTTCGACGAGGCCTCGGCGGTCACCGACTGGAGCGGCGGTGGCCTCCACGCTCCCAGCTCGCCGGGGTCGAAGGAGGCCCCCCGCTGCGGGATCG
This sequence comes from Iamia sp., assembly GCA_052038315.1. Lineage (GTDB taxonomy): Bacteria > Actinomycetota > Acidimicrobiia > Acidimicrobiales > Iamiaceae > Iamia. The sequence continues at coordinate 8,897 of JBQGCF010000170.1, read as the reverse complement.
TGGTCGAGGCCACCCCCGAGGGCTTCGTCGTCCCCGATGACTTCGAGACCACGGACGGTCTGTTCCGGTGCGACGAGGAGGGCGTGGTGGCGCTGGAGGGCGACTACGGCCAGGGCGTGACCCTGGAGGACGTCGGCAAGAGCCTGGACGAGCTCGAGTAGCGACGGGGCTGGCGTGCAGACCTTCCTGCTGTTCACCATCGTCGGCCTGAGCCTGGCCGCCATCTACGGCGTCATCGCCAGCGGGCTGGTCCTCACCTACGCCACCACCGGCATCTTCAACTTCGCCCACGGCGCCATCGGGATGCTGGCCGCCTTCACCTACTGGCAGCTGCGGGTCGACTGGGGGTGGCCGGCGCCGATCGCCCTCGGCCTCGTGCTCCTGGTGCGGGCGCCCGGCTTCGGGCTGGTGCTGGAACGGGTCGTGATGCGGGGCCTGGTCGGGACCAGCGAGGCCACCAAGCTGGTCGTCTCGATCAGCCTCCTCGTCGGCACGATCGGGCTGGCCAACCTGATCTGGGAGCCGGGGCGGAGCCGGCCCAACGCCAAGTTCTTCGACGGGTCGAAGGTCGACCTCGGGATCACGACGATCACGTACCACGAGGCGATCACGATCGTCACCGCCGTGGTCGTGGCCCTCGGCCTCCGCTTCCTGCTGTACCGGACGCGCATCGGCGTCTCGATGCGGGCCAACGTCGACGACCGCAACCTGACCCTGCTCAACGGGGCCCGCCCCGACCGCATCGCCCTGCTGAGCTGGGCGGTGGGCTGCTCGCTCGCCGCGGTGGGCGGGATCCTGATCGCGCCATCGCTCTCGCTCGAGTCGGCGTCGCTCTCGCTGCTGATCGTCAACGCCTACGCGGCGGCGATCTTCGGCCGGCTGCGCTCGCTGCCGCTCACCTTCGTCGGTGCCGTGGTGATCGGGCTGACCGAGGGCTACCTGGCCGCCTACCTGCCCAGCAACCAGTACCTGGCCGCCTTCCGCTCGGCCGCCGCCGCCATCATCCTCTTCGCCGTCCTGCTCGCCCTGCCCAACCCCCGCCTGCGGACGCGCAGCCAGCTGCGGGAGTTCTTCCCGGCGCCGAGCGCGTCGGGGATGACGGTGCTGGCCGGCGGGGTCGTGGTGGCCGCCGTCGTGATGGTCACCACCCTCGACACCAGCAGCGTCATCTCCTACGGCCAGATCTTCCCGCTGGCCATCGTGGCCCTGTCGCTCGTGCCCCTCGTCGGCTACGCCGGGCAGATCTCGCTGGCCCAGCTGAGCTTCGCCGGGGTCGGGGCCATCGCCGCCGCTCACCACGGCAGCGACGGCTCGCCGCTCGGGCTGCTGCTCGCCGTCGTGTTCGCCGCCGCGGTGGGCGGGCTGGTGGCCCTGCCGGTGCTGCGGCTGTCGGGGATCTACCTGGCCCTGGCCACCGCGGCCTTCGCCGTGGCCCTCGACCGCTGGATCTTCAACCTGCCGGACTTCGACATCGGCCCGGTCCACGTCAGCCTGTTCGAGCTGGGCTCCACCAGCATCGACTCGCTGTCGCTGTTCGGCCACGAGTTCGAGAGCCCGGGGTCGAAGGTCGTGCTCTCGGCGGTGGCCTTCGCCCTGTGCGCGCTGCTGGTGGCGGGCGTGCGCCGCAGCTCCTTCGGCCGGGCCCTGGTGGCCATGCGCGACAGCGAGGCCGCCTGCGCGACCTTCGGGCTCAACCTGGTCTGGCCCCGCCTGGCCGTGTTCATGCTGTCGGCCGGGATCGCCGGGCTGGGCGGTGCCCTCTACGGCATGCAGCTCGGCACCGTCGCCCCCGAGCGCTTCAACCTGATCACCGGGCTGCCGCTGTTCATGCTCGTGGTGGTGGGCGGCGCCGGCCTCGTCGGCTCGGCCCTGTTCGCCGGGTTCTCGCTCTACGGCCTGATCCCGCTGACGTCCGCCCTCGGCCCGCTCGTCGCCAAGATCAACACGGTCACGCCCGGGCTCACCGGCATCGGCCTGGGCCGCAACCCCAGCGGTGTGCTGCCCATCATCAAGGGCCGGCTGGCGCCGCTGAAGGCCGACGTGCCAGCACTGGTCGCCATGGCCGTCGTCATGGTCGGCGCCTACGCCCTGCGGCTGGCCGACGTGATCGCCAACTGGCCGTTCGCCCTGGCCGTGCTGGCCGCCTTCGTCGTCGCCTCCGAGGGCGCGGCGTGGAAGGCCCGGCGGGCGGCGCCGGAGCACGAGCAGGCCACGGCCCGGGGCGAGGACGCCGACGACCTCGACTGGGTCGGCGTCACCGTGCCCTGGTCGACCGCCCACCTGGCCCGCATGGACGAGGCCCTCGCCCTCGATGAGGTGGAGCGTGCTTGACGTGCAGGAGGTCAGCGTCCGCTTCGGCGGCCACCTCGCCCTCGACCACGCCTCGCTGAGCGCCGAGGCCGGCCACGTCACCGGGCTGATCGGGCCCAACGGCGCCGGCAAGACGACGATGTTCAACGCCATCACCGGGCTGCTCGCCGCCACGTCGGGCCGCATCTGCATCGACGGGCGCGACGTCACCGGCCACAAGCTCCACCAGCGGGCCCGGACGGGGCTGGCCCGGACCTTCCAGCAGCTCGAGCTGTTCTCGATGCTGACCGTGCGGGAGAACATCCGGGTGGCGGCCGACATCCGCCGCCGGTGGGCGCGGGACCGCAGCGACGCCGGGGCGCTGACCGAGGCGATCATCGAGCGGGTGGGGCTGGGCGCGGTGGCCGACGAGCGGGTGACGGCGCTGCCCACCGGCCAGGGCCGGCTGGTCGAGCTGGGCCGGGCCCTGGCGTGCAAGCCCCGGGTGCTGCTGCTCGACGAGCCGGCGTCGGGCCAGGACGACACCGAGACCCACCGCTTCGGCGTCCTGCTCCGCGAGCTCGCCGCCGACGGCATGGCCGTGGTGCTGGTCGAGCACGACATGAGCCTGGTGATGGAGGTGTGCGACCGGGTCCACGTCCTCGACCTCGGTCGCATGATCGCGGTGGGGGACTGCGCCTCGATCCAGAACGACCCCAAGGTCCTGGAGGCCTACCTCGGGACGAGCACGGTGAAGCGGTGACCGCACTGCTCGAGCTCCGAGGCGTCAGGGCCGGCTACGACGGGATCGACGTCGTCCACGGGGTCGACCTCGCCGTCCACCCCGGCCAGGTGATGGCCATCCTCGGGCCCAACGGCGCCGGCAAGTCGACCACCCTCAAGGTCGTCGCCGGGCTGCTCCGCCCGACCCGCGGCGACGTGGTGCTGGCCGGCCGGCGGGTCAACGGCGCCCACCCCGACGACCTGGCCCGCCGCGGCCTCTGCCTGATCCCCGAGGGCCGGGGCATCTTCCCCAACCTCACCGTCCGGGAGAACCTCTGGATGGTGACCCACGGCGGTCGTTCCCTCGACGCCGTGATCGAGCGCTCGGTGTCCCGCTTCCCGGCCCTCGGCCAGCGGCTCGACCAGACCGCCGGCACCCTCTCGGGCGGCCAGCAGCAGATGCTGGCCATGGCCCGCGGCCTGGCCACCGAGCCGGCCCTGCTCGTCCTCGACGAGCTCTCGATGGGGCTGGCGCCGATCGTCGTCGACGACCTCTACACCACCGTCCGCCAGGTGGCCGCCGAGGGGACGACGATCCTCCTCGTCGAGCAGTTCGCCCGCATCGTCATGGACGTGGCCGACACCGCCGCGGTGATGGTCCACGGCTACATCGTCGAGACCGGCAGCCCCCACGACCTCGAAGCCAGCCTCTCCCAGGCGTACCTGGGTGGATAGGAGAGACCACATGCTCCAGGACCCGACGCGCGTCGAGCAGTTCACGGCCGAGATCGCCGACATGAAGCTGCCGGACACGTCCAGCTCCCGCGACCGCACCCTGCTGCGGGTGGGCGTGGCCCTGATGGCCGCCGGCGTCGTCACCGGCATCGTCGCCTACGTGATCGGCCACGGCACCACCAACCCGCTCCAGCAGCGCGACGCCATCGTCATCGCCATCATCGGGCTCACCGTGGCCCTGGTCGGGTCGGCGCTGTTCCTGCGCTACTCGATGGCCCAGTTCCTGCGCTTCTGGCTGGCCCGGCTCAGCTACGAGCAGCAGAGCCACACCGACCGGGTGGTCGAGGCAGTGCGCCGGGACTGACTACAGAGGGTGGAAGCGCACCGGGAGGTGCTTGATCCCGCCGATGAAGTTGGAGCGGAGCCGGTCGGGCGGGCCGAGCGACTCGACGTGGTCGACCCGCCTCACCAGCTCCTCGAACAGCACCTGGATCTCCATCCGGGCCAGCTGGGCGCCCAGGCAGAAGTGGGGGCCGCCGCCGCCGAAGGCGATGTGGTGGTTGGGGTCCCGGGTGATGTCGAACTCGAACGGCCGCTCGAAGTGGTCCTCGTCGCGGTTGGCCGAGATGTACCAGAGGCTGATCTTGTCGCCGGCCCTGATCGTGTGGCCGCGCAGGTCGAAGTCCTGGGTCGCGTTGCGGCGGAAGTAGAGGACGGGGGAGGCCCAGCGCAGGATCTCCTCGACCGCCCCCTTGATGTACCGGTCGGGGTCGGAGGCCAGCAGCGCCCACTGGTCGGGGTTCTCCAGGAAGGCGTTCATGCCGTGGGAGATGGCGTTGCGGGTGGTCTCGTTGCCGGCCACCGACAGCAGCAGGAAGAAGAGGTTGAAGTCCATGTCCGACAGGGACTCGCCGTCGACCTCGGCGCTGAGGAGGGCGTTGATGATGTCGTCCTCGGGCTTCTGGCGGTGCTTCTCGGCCAGCCCCTGGGCGTACATGAACATCTCGACCTGGGCCTCGAACAGCTTCTCCTGCGAGACGGCGTACTCGGGGTCGTCGGCCCCGATCATCCGGTTGCTCCAGTCGAAGATCTTGTGCCGGTCCTCGACGGGGACGCCGATCAGCTCGGCGATCACCTCGAGGGGCAGCTCGGCGGCGATGTCGACGACGAAGTCGGAGTCACCCCGCGGCAACGTCCGATCGAGGATGGCGGTGGTGAGGTCGCGGATGTGGACCTCCATCTGGCCGATCATCCGGGGGGTGAAGCCCCGGTTCACCAGCCGCCGGTAGCGGGTGTGGTCCGGCGGGTCCATGAACAGCATGAGGTTGCCGGCCGCGCTGGGGGCCTCCTCGCCGTCGGCCCGCCTCTGGTCGGTCAGCCCGACGACGCCGCCCCGCGCCGCGGCCGACGAGAAGGTGCCGGCGTCGCGGTTGCAGATCGTCACGTCGTCGAGCTTGGTGATGACCCAGAAGCCGGGGCCGTCGGGCTCCTCGTGGAAGTGGACCGGCTCGTTGGCGCGCAGCCACGTGAACCACTCGTGGGGGATCCCCTCGGTGAACCGGTCGAAGTCGAGCAGGTCGATCTCCGGAGCTGACATGCCTATCTCCCTGTGAACTCGGGGGTCCGCTTCTCGATGAAGGCCAACGGACCGATCTTGGCGTCGTCGCTCTTGAAGACCTCCATGCCGATGGCGGAGTCGATCGGCATGGCCTCGGCCTCCGGCAGGCACTCGGTGGCCCGCAGGGCGCGCAGGACGGCCTGGACGGCGACGGGGCCGTTGGCGGCGACCTTGGCCGCCACCTCGCGGGCCCGGTCGAGGGCGGTGCCGTCGGGGACGACCTCGCTGATCAGGCCCAGGTCCTTGGCCTCGGGCGCCATCACGTGGCGGCCGGTCAGCAGGATGTCGGCGGCGACGGCGTAGGGGATCTGGCGGCGCAGGCGCACGACCGATCCGCCCAGCGGGTACAGCCCCCAGCGCACCTCGGACACGCCGAAGCGGGCGCTCTCGCCGGCGATGCGGATGTCGGTGCCCTGCAGGATCTCGGTGCCGCCGGCCACCGCCGGGCCCTCGACCGCGGCGATCAGCGGCTTGTCGAGCAGGAAGCCCTGGAGCAGGGGCTTGATCACGCCGGCGGCGATGGTGTCGGTGGCCTCGCCGCCCTCGGTGAAGACGTCGCCGGGCGCCTGCTTGGTCATGGCGTCGAGGTCGGCGCCGGCGCAGAACGAGCCGCCGGCGCCCGTGAGGATGCACGCTCGGATGTCCGGGTCGGCGTTCACCTCGTCCCACGCGGCCGAGAGGCCGTCCATCATCGAGGGAGACAGGGCGTTGCGGCGCTCGGGCCGGTTCATGGTGACGATCAGGACGTGGCCGTCCCGCTCGGTCAGCAGGTGCTCCTCCGGCGGCGTCTCGCTCACGGCTTCTCGCTCCTGACCACCCACATGGCGAAGAACTGGGCGGCGCCGCCGTAGGCGTGCCCCACCGCGGTGCGGGCCCCGTCGACCTGGTGCTCGCCGGCCATGCCCCGCACCTGCAGGGCGGCCTCGGCGAAGCGCAGCATCCCGGAGGCGCCGATCGGGTTGGACGACAGCACGCCGCCCGAGCAGTTGACGGGGAGGTCGCCGGTCATCTCGGTGACGCCGTCCTCGGTCAGCCGCCAGCCGTCGCCGACGTCGCAGAAGCCGAGGTTCTCGAGCCACATGGGCTCGTACCAGCTGAACGGGACGTACATCTCGACCACGTCGACGTCCTGGCGGGGGTTCGTGATCCCGGCCTGGGCGTAGACGTCGGCGGCGCAGTGCTGCCCGCCGACGGGGTTCACCGGGTCGCGCCCCGGGAACTGGCCCAGCTCGCTGCGGATGGCGGTGCCGTGGACCCACGCCGGCGGCTTGGAGGCGGCGTCACCGCCGGCCTCGTCGGTGAGCACCAGGGCGCAGGCGCCGTCGGACGCCGGGCACGACTCCAGCCGGCGCACCGGCTCCCACACCATGGGGGAGTCGCGCACCTTCTCCAGGGTGATGTCGGGGACCTGGAGGTGGGCGTAGGGGTTCTTGAGGGCGTTGAGCCGGTCCTTGACCGCGACCATCCAGCCGGCGTGCTCGGGGGCGCCCGAGCGCTCGATGTAGGCCCGGATGTGGGGGGCGAAGTAGCCGCCGGCCCCGACGCCACCGGACCGACCGCCCGACAGGCCCCACGTGGTGTCGCCCTCGGACTGCTTCTCGAAGGCGATGGTGAGGACCCGCTTCCGGACGCCCGACTGCACGAGGTGGGTGGCGACGATCGCCGTCGACCCGCCGACGCTGCCGGCGGTGTGGACCCGCATGATCGGCTTGCCGGCGGCGCCGAGGGCGTCGGCCAGGTAGATCTCCGGCATCATCACGCCCTCGAAGGAGTCGGGGGCGGTGCCGATGACCACGGCGTCGACGTCGCGCCAGGTCATCTCGGCGTCGTCGAGGGCCCGTTGCCCGGCCTCCCGCAGGAGCCCGGCCAGCGACACGTCGTCACGGACCTTCCGGTGGTGGGTCTGGCCGATGCCGACCACCGCGCAGCGCTCGGCCACTACGAATCCCCTTCCAGGACGCAGACCAGGTTCTGTTGCAGGCAGGGACCGGAGGCGGCGTGGCCGAGGGTCCGGTTCGCCGCCCCCGTGTGGATCGCCGTGGCCGCCTCGCCGATGTGGGCCAGGCCGGCCACCATCAGCGGGTCGGCGCCGGTGCGCACCTCGACCAGGTCGGCCAGCCCGAGGGCCCGGCGCAGCAGGGCCTCCTCGTGAGGGTGGGCGGCGGACAGCTCGGCCAGGTCGATCGGCCCGCCCCCGACCCCTGCGGCCTCGCCGGCCAGCGTGGCCGACGGCACCTGGGTCAGGTCCCGCAGGCCGACGTAGTGGGGGTCGCTGCGGTGCTCGATGCCCCGGATCCAGGCCGGTCGCTCGCACACCTCCCGGGCCCGGTCACCGGCCACCAGCACGACGGCGGCGGCCCCGTCGGAGGACGGTGGCGTGCGCACCGTCGCGTCGTCGACCAGCCCGGCCTCGGCTGCCGCGGTGGCCTGCAGCCCGGCGAGGGAGGCGTGGTCGGCCCACAGCGGCATGACGTAGTACGGGTCGTTCTGCAGGCAGAGGACCTCGCCCAGGTCGCTGCGGGACGAGATGCCCGACGAGAAGGCGAGGGCCACGTCGACGTCGCCGTGCTGGAGCCGGACCCACGCCTCGTACAGGGCCCAGGCCCCGTCCATGTCGACGTGCGACTCCGAGATCGGCGGCCAGGCCCCGACCGCCTCCAGGTTGCCGACGAAGGCGAACGGCGTGCCGGCCAGGTAGTCGGCGCTGCCCGAGCAGGTGAACCCGATGTCGCCCCGGGGGATGCCCGAGCGCTCGACCGCCTCGGAGATCACCGGGAAGAGCATCTGCGTCTCGCTCTCGGCCACGTCCTGGAGCGGGCCCGACGTGGCGTAGCCGACGATGGCGACCGGGCGGGTCACAGCGTGTGCTCCTGGTAGGCGGCGGGCGGGGCATCCGGTTCGCCGGTGGGCCGCCAGCCCGACACCGCGGTGCCCAGGGCGTAGCCCCGGTCGTCGGGCACCCGCTCCTCGGGCGGGTTCCACACCGCCTCGACCCGGAGGCCCATGCGGATCTGGTCGAGCGGGACCTCGACCAGCCGCTGCTGGCCGATCGTCCCGTCGGCGCCGTCGAGGAGGATCGACGCCAGGGCGTAGTCCTCGCGCTCCTTCTGCCCGGCGTACTGGATCGGTGTGAGCACCGTCCACGACGTGACCAGGCCGCGATCGGCGACCTCGACGAGGTCGTCGGGGCCCGTCGGCACCACGCAGATCGGGCAGAAGCCCTTCGGCGGCACGTAGACCCGCGAGCAGCTCGGGCACCGGTGGCCGGTGATGCGCCCACCGGTCAGCGCCTCGCCGAAGGCCTGCGCCGTCGGGTTGGTGCGGACCGTGTAGTCGAGCCCGATCAGCTGCGGCATGAACCGCACCGACTCCACCTCGCTCATGCCCCCTCCTCCACGGGCACGAAGCAGGCGAGGTCGGTGATGTGGCCGGTGCGCTCCTCGGACCAGCGGGGGGCAACCCGCATCCCCGTCCGCACCGCCGACGGGTCGTCGACGGCGAGGGCGTGGAGCAGCGAGGTGTCGGCCCCGTC
>JBQGCF010000169.1:0-2032 GCA_052038315.1 Iamia sp. | reverse complement strand
CCCCGGAGGACGGCGTCGGCCAGCCCGTCCTGCTCGGTGGGCCGGCCGTTGACGATGACGAGGCGGGCGCCGGCCCGGGCCGCCACCGTCGGCAGGAGGGCGACCGGGTAGACGGCGAGGGTCGAGCCCACGGCCAGCAGCAGGTCGCAGTCGCGGGCCGCCGCCTCGGCCCGCTCGATGTCGGTCGGGTCGAGACCCTCGCCGAAGAGGACGGTGCTCGACTTGAGGATCCCGCCGCAGGTCCGACAGGGCGGATCGGCCTCGCCGGCCTCGACCCGGTCGAGGGCCCGGCGCATGTCGGCCTCGTCGCCGCAGTCGATGCAGTGGACCCGGCGCATCGTGCCGTGCATCTCGATGACGCGCTCGGGGGCGCTGCCGGCGATCTGCTGGAGGCCGTCGGTGTTCTGGGTGACGATCGCCCGGAGCCTCCGCTGGTGCTCGAGGGCGACGAGGGCCCGGTGGCCGGCGTTGGGCTCGGCCGCCCAGGCCGGGCTGGCGAGGCGCATCTGCCAGGCCGCGGCCCGGACCTCGGTCGAGCTCAGGTAGTGGTCGAGGGTGCTGGCCCTCTCGGCGGCCGGGTTGCGGGTCCAGACGCCGTTCTTGCCGCGGAAGTCGGCGATCCCGCTGTCGGTCGACAGCCCGGCGCCGGTGAGGGCGACGATGCGGCTGCTCTCGGCGACCCAGTGGGCGACCTCGTCGACGCCCAGGTCGAGGTCGACCTCGGTCCCGTGCAGCCAGGCCCGGCGCTCCAGCCCCTCGCGCTCCTCGGTGGTGCTCTCGCTCACGGCTCGCACCGTATCGGTCCGGGGGTTGACACGAGATCGAAAGTGGTCGAAAGTACATGAAACGCATCTGCGGTGTGCGTCGCTTCCCCCTCCAAGCCCCCCCTCTCCCGGAAGAGCGACCATGCCGATGCCCGACCTGTCCGTGCCGACCCTCACCGTCGTCCCCTGGCGGGACCCGGTCATCGACGCCCTGGGCTACCCGCCCGGGTCGACCTACGTCGAGCGCTTCTGGCTCGCCATCCTCGGACCGAGCACCACGTGGCTGGTCCGCCACCTCGACGCCACCCTCACCGCCGCTCCCGACGGCGCCACCCTCGACCTCGACGCCACCGCCGCCGCCCTCGGCCTGGGCACCGGGCTGGGACGGCACAGCCCGCTGGTGCGGGCCCTCCACCGGTGCTGCCAGTTCGGCCTGGCCCGGGCCGTCCCGGATGCGCACCTCGCCGTGCGCCGCAACCTCCCGCCCCTCACCCGGCACCAGGTCGACCGGCTCCCGCCGAGCATCCGGGCCCGGCACCAGGAGTGGCGGAGCACCGAGCGCGACGCCGGCGTCCTCGACCCCCAGCAGCGCCGGGCCCGCCACATGGCCCTCGGCCTGGCCGAGCTGGGCGAGGACGCCACGACCACGGCCGAGCGCCTGATGCGCCTCGACGTCCACCCCGTCGTCGCCCTCGACGCCGCCACCTGGGCCCACCGCCTCGTCCGGGACCGCGCCGAACCCCCGTCCCCCGGCGCCACCCTCCTCGCCGACCTGGCCACCTCCCCACCCGCCCCCGGCCCCCCGATCGTCCCCGTCGCACCGGCGCTGGGGTCACCGGTGCCGGTGGTGCTGCCGCTCCCGGCGCCACCCGCTCCCCCACCGCCCCCACCCCCGCCGGCCCCGCCCGGTCCCCCGCCCCCGCTCCCCCGTCCGCCCACCACCTGGCCACCCCCGTCGCCCCCGGCGCCCTCGGACGACGCGGCCTGAGGTCGCCGCCGGTGCCCGTCCCTGTCGTCGACGGGCGCCGGCGGTCCGGGCTCCGGGCGGTCCAGGTGCAGCCGCACTCGGGACCGCCCGGGGCACCACCCGATCGAGCGCTCGACCGGCCCCCCGCGCGCTCCACCCCTGCCGTCGAGGCCCTGCTCGGCGGCAGGGGCCCGATCCCCCGGCCGGCGGACCGCTCCTCCCCGCCGGCCGGGGCCCCCGGGGGTCTGTCCCAGGGGGTCCAGGTCGGGCGGCGGTCGAGGAGGGTGCGGACGGCGAAGCC
>JBQGCF010000168.1:0-35298 GCA_052038315.1 Iamia sp. | reverse complement strand
TGGGCAGCCGGGCCCTGGCCGTGGGCCTGCCCTGGGACCGGATCGACGTCCTCGTCACCGAGCTCGACCCGGCCGACGACCGCCTGGCCCCCTACCGGGAGCGGGCGAGGGTCCTCTAGCCGGCGTAGCGGCGGAACCGGGCCGACGCCGACGACGCCGGCTCGGGGGCGGCCGCCCGGCGCGTCGGTGCCGGCCCGATGGCGTCGTCGACCTGCGTCGCCAGGGCGGCCAGCTGGTCCTTGAAGTCGTCCTTGTGCTTGGCCGGCGCCACCTCGGCCCGGTCGGGCGGCAGGTCCCGGTCGCCCGCCGGTGCAGGGGTCGACCCGGCGATGGGCCCGCCCGGCACCGGCTCGGGATCGGGGCCCGGCGGCCGGTCCCCCTCGTACGACCCGATCAGGTGGAGCAGGTCGTTGGCCGCGTCGGCGCGAGGCCCGAGCCCGGCCGTGTCGCACAGCAGCTGGAGCGAGCGGGGGACGCTGGTGTGGTCGTACACCGTGTCGTCGACCGACCTCCACTCGACCCACGGGGACACGACCACCGCCGGGACCCGGACGCCGAGGTGGTCGAAGGCGAAGTCGTCGGTGTCGCGGTGGAGGAAGAGCCGGGTGACCCGGCGGGTGATGTCGAGCCTCCGGGCGGGCGCCGCCGGCGGCACGGCGCGGGGCGGGGGGACGTGGTCGAACAGGCCGCCGTGCTCGTCGTAGGTGACGATCAGCACCGTCTTCTCGAACAGCCGCGGGTTGGCCACGAGGGCGTCGTGGATCGACCGGATCATGTCGTCGCCCCGGGCGAAGTCCTCGGCCGAGTCGCCCTCGTTGTCGCTGGGGTGCTGGCTGTTCGAGCTGTCACCCCCGTGGGCCGGCTCGACGAACGAGTAGCGGGGCAGGGTCCCGCCGGCGATGTCGGCCAGCAGCCGGGGCAGGTCCCCCCAGCGCTCGGCCTTGTCGGGGCGGCCGAGCCACAGGTCCGGGTAGCAGGCGACCTGGGGGAGGTCGTGGTGGTAGATCCGCCAGGTCTCCCCCACCAGCTCCAGCTGCCCGAAGATGGTGGCGCCCCGGAAGAAGCCGATGTCGTTGTCGGCCACCTGGTCGGCGCTGCCCGAGTGGACGAAGCACCGGTTGGGCCAGGTCGAGCCGGGCGTCGACGAGAACCAGCGGGTGCAGAGGGCGTAGGTGCGGGCCAGGTGGGCGAGGGCGGGCAGGTGCTCGTCGGGGTCGAGCTGGCCCATGATCGGCCGCACCGCGGCCAGCAGCTCCTCGTCGGTGAGGCGGTGGGGCACCGACCGGATCCGCAGCCACTCGGCGGCCGCCACCGCCGCCGCGGCCGGCACCACCACCCAGACGTGGACCTGCCACCCCGCCCCGCTGGCCACGCCCTGGGCGGCGAGGGCGACGACCACCGGGGCGAGGACGGCCGCAGCGATGGCCACCTTCCAGGTCAGGCCGGGCACGCCCCTCCGCTTGAGGTTCAACACCGCCGACGTGATGACGAGGAAGGCGACGGACAGGGTGACGGCGAAGCGCACCGGCCCGTCGGCCACGTCGAACCCCCCGACGACGGCCTCGCCGAGCAGCGCCCCGGCCACCGCGGCCGCCCGGCGGACGTTGCGCCAGCGGACGTGGTGGCCCTTGCCGTCGACGATGTGGTCGGCGTAGGCGGTGGCGAAGCCGTCCATGGCGAACCCGGCCGGACCGCCCGCCATCTGCGTCATCGCCCCGGCGTGGGTGTGGGGCGGGTCCTTCGGCAGCGCCGGGCTGGTGGCCCGGTGGGTCTCGACGGCCGGCAGCCGCCGGCGACCGCGGATCGGGTTCCGGTAGCCGACGTCCGACAGCGGCGTGAGGCCCGGGTGGGCGAGCCGGCCGAACATGTGGTCGAAGGAGCGGTTCTCCAGCATCAGCACGATGACGTGCTGGGCCCGGTCCCGCGCCCGGTCGAGGACGGGACCGGCGGTGGACGGCCGCTCGTGGCCCGTCGGCGGGCGGGGGACCAGCCGGCGGATGGCGCGCAGCGGCCGAGGCGGGGCGACCGTCATCGGTCGGCCTCCACTCGGACGATCGTGGACACGGGCCCTCCCTCCCGGCGGACGCCCGGCGCCCGTCAGGTGCTGTCATACCGCAGGACGGCGGGTCAGTCGAGGAGCACCCCGAGGCTGTGGCGCTCGGCCACGTCGGGATCGGGGGCGACCAGCACCAGCGGGACGCCGAAGCGCTCGGCGTCGGGCCGGGCCCGCTCGATGGGCTGGAGCCCCTCGGGCGCCGAGAACGGACGCACCACCAGCGGCGCGTCGGCGGCCAGCGCCGCCCCGTCGATCGTGTCGAGCCCGGCCTCCTCGATGCGCCCGGGCCGGCCGGCCCGGGCGAGCCGGTCGAGGGCGTCGCGGTACGGCCGGGCCGCCTTGGCCCGGGGCGCGACGCCGACGACGACCGGGCCGGAGGTGCCGGACAGGGCGAAGCGGGCGGCCGCCTCCAGGCTGGCCTCGCCGGGCAGGCCCTCGCCCGCCTCGACCACGACCGGTCCGGTGCGGACGGCGTGGTCCTCGTCGGCACGGGGCCGCGGGGCGACGACGACGTAGATGTCGGCCGGGCTGCCGGCGATCAGGCCGTCGACCGTGGCCACCCACCGCGGGTCGTCGCGGCGGTCGCCCACCACCAGGGCATGGGCCCCGAGGTGCTGGGCCTGGGCGGCGATGTCGGCGGCCAGGTCGGTGCTGCGCTGCGACACCGACACCGCCCGCAGCCCTCGGGCCTGGACGATCTCCTCCAGGCCCCGGAGCGAGTCGAGCTCCGAGGCGATGGCGTCGAGGACGCTGAACGCGCCCTTGGCCTCCACCTCCGACTGCTCCTCGAACGACGCCAGCACCACCTCGGCCGGCTGCTGCGAGGCGGCCAGCTCGGCGGCCACCTCGACCAGCGGGCGGGCGGTCGCCGGGTCGTCGATGGCCACGACCACCCGGTAGAGCACGTCGGAGCCGAGCTCGGCCCGCTCGGCCTCGGTCAGGTCCCGGTCGGCCATGCGGGCGGCGTAGTCGAGCGCCGGGCTGGGGCCCTCGTCGGGCAGGGCCTCGTCGTCCTCCTCGGCCTCGCCCATGTCCTTGCGCAGCGGCCCGAGGGCCCGGACCATCATCGGCCCGGCCAGGATCGACGTCACGATGGCCATGACCACCAGGGCCACGAAGACCTCGTCGTCGATGATCCCGGCCTGGAGACCGGTCGCCGCCAGGATGATGCCGGTGGCGCCCCGTGCGTTGAGGCCCCAGGCGATGGCCCACGCCTCCCGCCCGATCGGCAGCCCGGCCGCCTTCACGCCGATCAGCACCGAGACCAGCTTCGACGCCAGCGCGAAGACCACGACGGTGACGACCAGCACCGGGTCGAAGGCCTCGACGAAGTCGGTCTTGAGGGCCATCGAGACGAAGAACAGCGGGGCGAAGAAGCCGATCGAGACGTGGACGATCGACTTGTGGCCGGTCGCCCCCTCGCCGCCGGCCACGCCGCTGAAGGCCACGCCGGCCAGGAAGGCGCCGAGGAAGGCCTGCACGCCGATCGCCTCGCTCACCGCCGAGACGGCGATGACGGTCACCGCGACCACGGCGACGTAGCCGTTGGGCCAGGCCAGGTGGCGGCGGGCCAGGGCGACCATCCTCGGGGCCAGCCAGCGCACGCCGCCGAGGACCACGACGAAGAGCAGGGCGACGAGGAGGAGGTCGAGGGCCAGGCCCCGGTCCGAGGAGGAGGCCGAGCCGGTGCCGACCGAACCGAGGATGACGGCGTAGAGGGTCCAGTTGACGAGGTCGTCGACCACCGTCGCCGTCATCATCACCGTGGCGATGCGGCTCTTCATCAGCCCGAGGTCGATCAGGATCCGGGCCAGCACCGGGTTGGCCGAGTTGGCCAGGTTCATCCCGACGAAGGCGGCGAACGGGAGCCGGCCGATGCCGACCGACTCGCCCCACATCGAGACCGGCGTGGCGTAGACGAGGGCGACGCCACCGGCGATCGGGAGGATCGTCCCGACCAGCCCGATGATCAGGCTGCGGCGCCCGAGCGTCCGCACGTCGGACAGGTCGACCTCGGAGCCGGCGACGTAGAGGAAGAACAGCATCCCCAGCTTGATGATGTCGCCGCGGGTGCTGGTGACCAGGTCCCCCGAGTCGAAGATCCAGTCGTAGACACCGGGGGCGACCGAACCGAGGACGGTGACGCCGATCACCACGCCGGCCGCCATCTCCCCCACGACCGATGGCTGCTTGAGCCGCCGCATGACGTACCCGAGCCCGACGCCCACGACGAGCATGAAGCCGAGCTGGGTGAGGAGGTCGACGAACTCGGCGCTGCTCATGGCCGCGGACGGTACGACGGGTCGGGTCCTGCGGTCACCGGCCGGGCGGGCCTTCGGGGTGGGAACCCCCGAGGCGGGAACATCTCGGCGTCAGCCGCCGACCAGACCGGCCATGTCCTCGACGGTGGGCACGGGGAGGAGGGGCAGGCCGAGGACGACGTGGGCGTCGGCCATCGTCGTCACGTAGGCCTGGTGGAGCAGGGCCGCGGCCCGGTCGGCGGGGATCTTCGACAGGGCGGTCTTCACCGCGCTGTTGGCCGTCGCCTCGGCCGTCCACCAGTCGCGGCCGAGGCCGGTGGCGTCGAGGGCAGCGACCACGGCCCGGGCCCGGGCCGCTCGCTCCTCGTCGGTCCGGTCCTCGGCGAAGTCGTCGGCCAGGGTGTACGGCGTCCGGCCGATCTGGACGATCGTGCCGTCGTAGCCGTGGCGGAAGCGCTCGTCGAGCAGGCGGCGCCGCACCGCCGTCGTCTGCTCGTAGAGCACGTCGGTCACGGCCTTGAACGTGATCGCCTCGCCCAGCAGCGGCCAGCGGGCCTTCAGCCCGGGGTCGATCGGCGGCTCGGGGGCGGCGTTGACGACGATCAGCCGGCGGACCCCGGGCGAGGTCTCGGGCCACTGGTCGCCCATGTTGTCGTACACCCCGCCGTCGATGAGGAGGAGGGAGCGGAGCCGGGCGTCGGTCGGGTGGAGGTCGACGGCGCCGACCGGGATGCGGACCGGGCAGAACGGCCCGGGCAGGGCGGCGGAGGCCTGGACGGCGGTGGCGAGGGGCAGGTCGCCGGGGCGGCCCCGGCCCATGCGGGACGAGGCGACGAAGCGGCCCGAGAAGTACACGAGCTGGTGCGTCTGGAGGTCGGTGGCCCCGATGACGTGGGCGACGGTGGCGTGGAGCTGGTCGAGCCGGGTGCGGCGGCCGAGGAGGGTGCGCTCGAAGGCCCGCCGGGCGACCCAGCTCCGCTGCATGGCCAGCCACCCGTCGGCGACCAGGACGCCGAACCAGGCCAGCCAGCCCCAGGCCGCCCCATGGCGCCAGGTGACGATGCCGGCGACGACGGGGACCAGGGCGACCAGGGCGCAGTAGACCCACGTCTCGGGCCCGGCCCATAGGGTCCCCTTCAGGGCGACCTGGCTGGCGAGGGCCCGGGCGTGGCCCCGCACCTCGTCCGGCGGTGCGGTGGCCAGGTCGCAGCGCAGCCCGAGGTAGCCGTTGGTGAGCGAGCCGCCGGAGATCGACGTCACCGACCGGAGGTGCGGCCCCTGCCCGGCGTCGACCAGGTACAGCAGCGCCCCCAGCCCGAACAGCGTCGCCCGGTGCCCACCCCCCGACAGCGCCACCCCGAAGTCCCGACCGCTCTCGCCCTCGTCCTCACGTCCCTCCACCGCCGCATTCTGTCAACCCTGGTCCCCCGCCACGGGGGACCAGGACTGACAGAACGGATCAGGGGCCGGAGAACTGGATGCCGAGGCCGGCCTCCTTGCCGACGAGGGGGGCGCTGTCCTCGGCGTAGCGGGCCAGCTCGGCCCGGCCCACGACGTGCCAGTGGACCTCGTCGGGGCCGTCGGCCAGGCGGAGCGTGCGCTGGCCGGCGTACATGCGGGCCAGCGGGGTCCACTGCGAGACGCCGGTGGCGCCGTGGATCTGGATGGCCTCGTCGATGATCTCGCAGACCCGCACCGGCACCATGGCCTTCACCGCCGACACCCACACCCGGGCCTCGGCGTTGCCCAGGGTGTCCATGGCCCGGGCGGCCCGGAGGACCATCAGCCGCATGGCCTCGATCTCGATGCGGGCCTTGGCGATGACCTCGGTGTTCTTGCCCAGCCGGGCCAGCGGCTTGCCGAACGCCTCGCGGTTGAGCCCCCGGCGCACCATCAGCTCGAGGGCCCGCTCGGCGGCGCCGATCGAGCGCATGCAGTGGTGGATGCGGCCCGGGCCCAGGCGGACCTGGCTGATCTCGAAGCCCCGGCCCTCGCCCAGGAGGATGTTCTCCTTCGGCACCCGGACGTCGGTGAAGCGCAGGTGCATGTGGCCGTGCGGGGCATCGTCCTCGCCGAAGACGTGCATGGCGCCGAGGATCTCCACGCCGGGCGTGTCCATGGGGACGAGGATCTGCGACTGGCGGCGGTGGGGCGGTCCGTCCGGGCTGGTCTGGACCATGACGATCATGATCTTGCAGCGCGGGTCGCCGGCGCCGGAGATGTAGTACTTCTCGCCGTTGATCAGCCACTCGTCGCCGTCGAGCACCGCGGTGCAGGCGATGTTCTTGGCGTCGGAGCTGGCCACGTCGGGCTCGGTCATGGCGAAGGCCGAGCGGATCTCGCCGGCGAGGAGGGGCTTCAGCCAGCGCTCCTTCTGCTCGGGGGTGCCGACCCGCTCCAGCACCTCCATGTTCCCGGTGTCGGGGGCCGAGCAGTTGAGGCACTCGGAGGCGAGCGGGTTCTTGCCCAGCTCGGCGGCGATGTAGGCGTAGTCGAGGTTCGACAGGCCCTCGCCCGTCTCGGCGTCGGGGAGGAAGAAGTTCCACAGCCCGTTGGCCTTGGCCTTGGCCTTCACCGAGTCGAGCAGCTCGAGCTGGCCCTCGCCGTAGCCCCAGTGGTCGGCCCGGCCCTCGCCGATGCGGAAGAACTCCTCGGTGATCGGGTCGACCTCGGTGGCGATGAAGGCCTTGACCGCCTCGAACAGCGGCACCGCCGCCTCGGACATGGCCAGGTTCATGGCATCGTCGGTGGGCAGGCCGGAGTGCATCCCGGGAGCAGGCATGCGTCGACCCTAGGCCCAGCCCTTCGGACTCGCCGTGGCGGGCTGGTAGACCGCTCGGGTGGGGCGTGCGCCGCTCGTCGTCATCGACAACTACGACTCCTTCACCTACAACCTCGTCCACCTGCTCGCCCGGGACGGCGTCGAGGTGCACGTGGTGCGGAACGACCGCACGTCGGTCGACGCCCTGGTCGGGCTGGGGCCCTGCGGGCTGGTGATCTCGCCGGGCCCGGGCACTCCGGGCGATGCCGGCATCACGACCGACGCCGTGCGCGCCCTCCACGGGACGGTGCCGATCCTCGGTGTCTGCCTGGGCCACCAGGGCATCGCCTCCGCCCTCGGCGCCCGCGTCGTGCGGGCGCCGTACCCCGAGCACGGGAAGGTCTGGGACGTCCACCACGCCGGGTCCCGGCTGCTCGACGGCCTGCCGTCGCCGTTCCCCGCCACCCGCTACCACTCGCTGGTGGTCGACCCCGCCACGCTGCCGGCCGACCTGCTGGTCACGGCGACGTGCGACGACGGGACCGTGATGGCCATCGAGGACGTCGAGGCCCCGACCTACGGCCTCCAGTTCCACCCCGAGTCGATCTGCACGCCCGCCGGGCGGACGATCGTCGACCGCTTCCTGGAGTGCTGCCGGTGACGGGCGTCGGCGAGGGCTGGACCGCGCCACCGCTGGAGCCGGCGGTCCGGGACGCCGTCCGGGCCGCCCTGGGCGTGGGGCCGGTCGACCCGGTCGTCGCCCCCGTCGACATCGCCTGGGAGCCGGATCGGTGGCTGGCCGGGCTGGGCGACGGCGAGGTGACGGCGCTGCTGGAGAGCTCGGCCGGGCCGGACGACGTGGCCCGCTGGTCGATCTTCGCCGCCGCGCCCCGGTTCGTGCTGACCGCCGGGCCCGACGGCCGGGCCCACGTCGACGGCCGGCCCCTCGACCACCACCTGCTCGACGTGCTCGACGCCCTCCGCTCCCCCGTCGCCGGCGCGCCGCCGACGGTCCCCTTCGTGGGCGGGCTCGTCGGCCACCTCGCCTACGACGCCGGGCGCTGGTTCGAGGAGGTGCCGACGGCCGCGGTGGCCGACGTGCCCACGCCGTGGGCCGCCTTCGGGTACCACGAGCGGGCGCTGGTGCACGACGGGCGGACCGGCGAGACCCACCTCGTCCGCACCCACCCGTCGGTCGACGCCGGGCCGTGGCTCGACCGGCTGGCGACGTCCTCGCCCACCGGCGCGCCGACGTCCGTCGACCGGGCGGCGGTCGAGTGGAACGTCGACCGGGCGACCTACCTCGGGATGGTCGAGCGGGCCCGGGAGCACGTCTTCGCCGGCGACGTGTTCGAGGTCTGCCTGTCGCGCCGGTTCTCCCTGCCGCTGTCAGGCCCGCCGGCCGCCGTCCACGCCGCCCTCCGCGACCGCTCGCCGTCGCCCTTCGCCGCCTACTGCGCCTTCGCCGACCACGCCCTCGTGTCGTCCTCGCCCGAGCGCTTCCTCTCCTGGGACGGCGAGCGGCTGGAGACCCGGCCGATCAAGGGCACGACGCGCCGGGACGACGATCCGTCCGACCCCTCCGCCAACGACCGGGTGATCGCCGCCATGCAGGCCGACCGCAAGCAGATGGCCGAGCACCTGATGATCACCGACCTCTCCCGCAGCGACCTGAGCCGGGTGTGCACGCCGGGGTCGGTCGTGGTGCCCCACCTGGCCCGGCCCGAGACCTACTCGCACGTCAACCACCTCGTCAGCGTCGTGCAGGGGCAGCCGGCCGGGCCCGTCCGGCTGCGGCAGGTGCTCGGCGCCACCTTCCCGGGCGGGTCGATCACCGGCGCCCCCAAGGTGCGGTCGATGGAGGTGATCGACGAGCTGGAGCCGGTGGCGCGGGGGCCGTACACCGGGTCGGTCGGCTACCTGTCGGTGGACGGGCGCTTCGACCTCAACATCGCCATCCGCACCTTCGTCGTGGCCGCCGGGCGGATCCACGGCCAGGTCGGCGGGGCGATCGTGGCCGACTCCGATCCGGCCGCCGAGTGGCAGGAGACCGAGGACAAGGCACAGGGGATGCTGGCCGCCCTCGACGCCCTCGCCCCGGATCCGCAGGGCTAGTCGCTAGTCCAGGCCGCGGCGGCCCTCGGCCCAGTAGGCCTTGGCGAGGGTACGGGCCGGGCGCACGCCGACGTCCTTCAGGTGGCGGCGCACGGCGGCGACGGTGGCCGCGTCCCCGCTGACGACGAGGGTCGCCTCGTCGTCCAGCCGCTCGGCGACCAGCTCGGCCAGGGCGGTGCGGTGGGCGACCCCGTCGCTCCTGCCGATCACCTCGACGTCGCCCAGGCCGAGGGCGACGGCCGGCACCCGGACGTCGTCGGGCTCGGTGGCCTCGAAGACCGCCTCGACGCTCGCCCCGTCGACCCCCGCCAGCGCGGCCACCAGGCCGACCGACGTCTCGTCGCCCACGGCCACCACCCGGCCCCGGAGCCCGGACCCGTCGAGCGACCGGCGCGGCCCGAACACGGCGGCCTCGGTGCCGACCTCCAGGCCCCGCACCCAGAGGGCGCCGGGCCCGTCGCCGTGGACGAAGCCGACGACCCGGAAGCCGGCGGCGCCGTCGGGGCGGGCGACCGGCGTGTAGGTGCGGGCGGTCAGGCCGGACATGCGGACCTGGACCTTGTCGCCCGGGCGCCACGAGCCGGCGGCCACCCCGGTGGCGGTGAACGAGATCAGGCGGACGCGCTCGGTCAGGTCCTCGACGGCATCGACCCGCACGGAGCGGAACAGCGGGCGGGACACGGCCTCGACGAGCCCGGTGAGCGGCGACGGCATGGTGCCGGTCTACCACCGTCCCGTCCATTTGTTAAGCGCGCCTAACCCCGTCTGCCCGCGGCCGGTCCCCGTCCTCGCTACGGTCGCCCGATGCCCACCCACCCGGAGCTCGGCTTCTACACGTTGGCCGGGGCGCCGCAGTCGCCCCGCGAGCTGATCGACGAGGTGCGCGCCGCCGAGCACCTCGGCCTGGGCGCCGCCTTCGTGTCGGAGCGCTACAACATCAAGGAGGCGTGCACGCTGTGCGGCGCGGCGGGGGCGGTGACGGAGTCGCTCCGGATCATCCCCGGGGCGACGAACCACAACACCCGCCACCCGCTGGTGACGGCGTCGCACGCCACGACGATGCACTACATGACCGGCGGACGCTTCACGCTCGGGCTGGGGCGGGGCATCACGATGATGCAGGACGCCTTCGGCATCCCCCGGATCACCACCGCCCAGATGGAGGACTTCGCCGGGCTGATGCGGCGGCTCTGGAAGGGCGAGACGATCTTCGGCCACAGCGGGCCGGCCGGGTCGTGGCCGGTGCTGCGGCTCGACCCCGACTTCGACGCCGACATCCCCCTCGCCCTCGTCGCCTTCGGCCCGCAGTCGCTGGCGCTGGGCGGCCGGGCCTTCGACGACGTCATCCTCCACACCTTCTTCACCGACGAGACCGTGACCCGGGCGGTCGGCATCGTCCGGCGGGCGGCCGAGGAGGCGGGGCGGGACCCGGCATCGGTCCGGGTGTGGTCGTGCTTCGCCACCGTCGGCGACCACATCCCCGAGCCGCTGCGGCTGAAGAAGACCGTCGGCCGGCTGGCCACCTACCTCCAGGGCTACGGCGACCTGCTCGTGTCGACCAACGACTGGGACCCGGCCGTGCTCGCCGCCTTCCGCAGCGACCCGGTGGTCGGCTCGGTGCCCGGCGCCATCGACCAGCTCGCCACCACCGAGCAGCTCGAGCACATCGCCACCCTCCTGCCCGACGAGTGGCTGGCGCCGGCGGCCACCGGCACCCCCGACCAGTGCGCCACCGCCATCCGCGGCCAGCTCGCCCTCGGCGCCGACGCCGTCATCCTCCACGGCGCCACCCCCACCGAGCTCACCCCCATCGTCGAGGCCTACGCCACGTCTTGAGCGGGGTCGGGCTCAGCCGGAGGTGCCGATGCGGTTGGCTCGCACCAGGAGGACGAGGAGGTAGGGGGCGCCGACCAGGCCGGTGACGACGCCGACGGGGAGCTCGGAGGCGGCGACGTGCTGGCCGGCGACGTCGGAGACGACGAGCAGCACCGCCCCGACCAGGGCCGCCGGGATCAGGGCGGTGGTGCGGGCGTGGACGAGGCGGCGGGCGATCTGCGGGGCGCCGAGGGCGACGAAGGCGACCGGGCCGGCCACGCCGGTCGCCACCGCGGCGAGCAGCACGGCGACGAGCACCAGCGCACCCCGGGCCCGGGCCACCCGCACGCCCAGCCCGAGGGCGGCGTCGTCGCCGACCTCCATCGCCCGCAGCGGCCGGGCCAGCACGATCGCCGCCGGCCCGACGACGGCCAGCACCGCGCCCATCACCTCGACGTGCTCCCAGCTCCGTCCGTTCAGGCTCCCGGTCAGCCAGAGGAGGGCCCGACTGGCGTCGGTCAGCTCCGACCGGGTCATCAGGTAGCCGAGCAGGGCCTGGAGGATGGCGGTCACCCCGATGCCGACGAGGATCAGCCGGTAGCCGGTGACGCCCTGGCGGTAGGCCAGGAGGTAGACGGTCGCCGCCGCCGCCAGCGCCCCGACCACGGCCCCGACGGCCACGCCGGTGCTGCTGGCATGGACGACGACGGTGAGGAAGACGGCGCCGAGCGACGCCCCGGCGTTGATCCCGATGATGTCCGGGCTGGCCAGCGGGTTGCCGGCGAGGCGCTGGAGGATCGCCCCCGACAGCCCGAACGCCGCCCCCACGAGCACGGCGGCGGCGCACCGGGGCAGGCGGATGCCCCACACGATCGAGCGGGAGTCGGGGTTGCCGTGGCCGAAGACGGCGGAGACCACGTCGGTGACCGAGAGCGGGAAGTCGCCCAGCGACAGCGACAACACCACCGCGGCGACCAGGGCGACCGCCGCGACGATGGAGACCACCACCGGCCGCGCCCCGAAGCGCTCGAACCTTGTACGCGATCTACCTGTCAGGGGTAGATCGCGTACAAGGTTCGGGGGGTCGGGGGCGAGGCTCACAGCTCGGCGACCCGGCGGCGGCGGACGAGGGCGAGGAAGACCGGCGCCCCGACGACGGCGGTGACCAAGCCGACCTCCAGCTCGCCGGGCCGGGCCACCAACCGCCCGACCACGTCGGCGGTCAGCACCAGCACGGCGCCGAGGACGACCGACCACGGCAGCAGCCAGCGGTGGTCCGGCCCGCAGACCATCCGGGCGACGTGCGGGACGGTCAGGCCGACGAAGCCGATCGGTCCGGCCACGGCCACGGCGGTGCCGGCGAGCAGGACGACGGCCACCGCGCACAGCAGCCGGTAGGCGCCGATCCGGCCGCCCAGCCCCCGGGCCACGTCCTCGCCGAGGGCCAGGGCGTCGAGCGGGCGCAGGCAGGCCAGCCCGACGACCAGCCCGACGACGAAGAACGGGATCGAGCCCCGGGCCAGGTCACCGGTGCTGCCGGCCAGCGACCCGACCTGCCACTGCCGGAACGCGCCGAACGTCTGCAGGTCGAGCACGAGGATCGCCGCGGTCGCCGAGCCGCACACCGCCGTGATCACGCCACCGGCGATGGCCAGCTTCACGGGCGTCGCCCCGCCCCGCCCCGACGACCCCACCAGGTAGACGGCCACCCCGGCCAGGGCCGCCCCGGCGAAGGCGAACCACACGGTCCCGCCCACACCGGTGACGTCGAGGTACCGGATGGCGAGGACGACGGCCAGGGCGGCGCCGCTCTCCACGCCGAGCAGGCCGGGGTCGGCCAGCGGGTTGCGGGTGACGCCCTGCATGATCGCCCCGGCCAGCCCCAGCGCGGCCCCGACCAGCACGCCGATCACCGTGCGGGGCACTCGCAGCGAGCGGACGATGGCGACGTCGCCCCGGCCCGGCTCGCCCAGCGCGTCGATCACGACGCCGAAGGGGATCGACTTCGGCCCGAGGGCCAGCGAGGCGCCGATCGCCGCCACCAGCACCGCCAGCAGGAGGAGCAGACCCCAGCGCCTCACGACGCGGACCCGGCGCGGGCCTGCCAGGCGGACCAGAGCCGGGCGTAGGGCCCGTCGGCGACGGCGAGCACGGCGTGGGGCCCGACCTCGACCACCCGCCCGGCCTCGACCACGACCACCAGGTCGGCGGTCACCGCCTGGGTCAGCCGGTGCGCCACGACCAGCCCGGTGCGGCCGGCGAGGGCGGACCGGGCGGCGGCGTCGAGCACGGCGGCCCCGGCGCTGCCGGCCTCGGCGGTGGCCTCGTCGAGGATGGCGACGGCCGGGTCGGCCAGTACCACCCGGGCCAGGGCCAGCTGCTGGGCCTCGACCGGTGTGAGCCGGTGCCCGGCCTCCCCCACCACCGTGGCCAACCCGTCCGGCAGCGCCCGCGCCCAGTCCCGGGCCCCGACGACGGCGAGCGCCTCGAGCAGCTCGTCGTCGGTGGCGGACGGGGCGACGAGGCGGAGGTCCTCGGCCAGCGGCCCGGCGAAGACGTGGACCTCCTGGGTGACGAGGACGACCGCCCGCCGGCCCGGCGACGGGGCCAGCTCGATCGTCCCCCGGTCCGGGGCGTGGATGCCGGCGACCAGCTTGGCCAGCGTCGTCTTGCCCGCCCCGCTGGGCCCGACGACGGCGACGGTCGCTCCCGCCGGCACGTCCAGGTCGACCCCGTCGAGCACGGGCGGCCCGTCGTCGTAGGCGAAGCCCACGTCCCGCAGCGTGACGCCCTCCCCGCCGGTCGACACGCCGGTCGTCGACGGGACGACGAGGTCGGTGACGCCGATGACGCGGGCCAGGCCGGCGGTGGCGGACTGCACCGGGTCGAGCTGCATCAGCGCCGTCCGCACCGGGCGGAAGAGGGCGACGAGGTAGAGGGCGGCGGCGCTGGCCGTGCCCACCGACAGGCTCCCGGCGTCGACGAGGGAGGAGCCGGCGACGAGGACGACCACCAGGCCGATCGCCTCGGCCAGGTTGAGCCGCCCGAAGAACCGGGTCTCCAGCTCGGCGGCGTCGAAGGACAGGTGGTTGCAGCGCTCGATCCGCTCGTCGGCCCGGGCCAGCCGGGCCGGCGCCAGCCGCAGGGCCCGGACCGTCGACGCCTCGGCCACCGTCTCCAGCACGGTCGCCTCCAGCTCCCCCTCCGCCCGCCGGGCCTCGGCGTAGACGGGCCCCGACGCCCGCAGGTACCAGCGCGCCGCCAGCACCTGGAGCGGGGCGACGAGCACGGCGACGAGGACGAACCGCCAGTCGAGGGCGACGAGGGCGACGAGCGTCAGCCCCATCAGCAGCACGGCGTTGGCCATCTGCGGGATCGCCTCCCGGGCGGCGTAGCCGATGGCGGCCACGTCGGGGCCGATGCGCGACACCAGGTCGCCCGACCCGCCCCGCTCGATGCGCCCGAGCGGCAGGTCGAGGGCCCGGGCCACGAACCGCTCCCGCAGCCCGGCCAGCGCCTCCTCCCCCACCCGGGCCAGGAGGGCCGAGCCGACCACCGTCAGCACCGCCTGCACCAGGGCCAGCCCGGCGAGCACGGCGAGCGAGCCGGCCAGGTCGCCCCCGTCGGCGCCGTCGGCGACCCGGTCGATCAGCCGGCCGAAGAGCGGGGCGACGAGGAGGCTGGCGCTGGTCGCCAGCACCAGGGCGAGGGCGGCGGCGCCGATCGTCCGCCTCGCCGGGGCGAGCAGCTCGACGACGGCCGCCCGGGTCCGGGCCGGCGTGGCGATGGGGAGCAGCCGGTCCGGCGACGACGCGGTCATGCCAGCACCAGGTCGCGGTAGGCGGCCGAGGTGGCGAGGAGGTCGGCGTGGGCGCCGTCGCCGACCACCCGGCCGCCGGCCAGCACGACGACGCGGTCGGTGGCGGCGAGCAGCGTGGGGCTGGTCGTCACCACGACGGTCGTGCGTCCGGCCCGCACCCGGCGCAGCCCGTCGGCGATGCCCTTCTCGGTCACCGGGTCGACGGCGGTGGTCGGCTCGTGGAGCACCAGCACGGGCGGCCGGGCGGCGAGGGCCCGGGCCAGGGCGACCCGCTGGCGCTGCCCGCCGGACAGCGTGCGGCCCCGCTCGGCCAGCACCGTGGCCATCCCGTCGGGCAGGGCAGCGACGACGTCGTCGAGCCGGGCCGCCTCGGCCGCCTCGGCCACCGCGTCGGGTTCGGCGCCGAGGGCGACGAGCGTGTCGGCGAGGGTGTCGTCGAACAGGGCGCCGTCGTGGCCGGCGACGAGCAGCGAGCGGCGGATCCCGTCGGGGTCGGCCGCCAGGACGTCGACGCCGTCGAGGACGAGGGTGCCGGCGTCGGGATCGAGCTCCCGGGCCAGGACGCGCACCAGCGCGGTGGCGGTGGCGGCGTCGTCGACGGCCAGACCGACGAGGCTCCCGGGCTCGACGTCGAGGCTCAGCTCGGCGAGGGCGCCGTGGGCGACCCGCTCGAGGCGCAGGGCGCCGACCACCTCCCCCGCAGCGGAGCCGGCGATGTCGGCCGAACCCCCGACGGCGGGGGGCGCGGACAGGACGGTGGCGACCCGGCCGGCGGCGGCCCGGCCGGCGGCGGTGGCGGCGCTCAGCTCGGCGACGGTGGCCATGGGGCCGAGCAGGAGCTGGGCCACGCCGACCACGGCGACCAGCTCTCCCGGCGTCAGCGCCCCGTGCGAGGCCTGGACCAGCCCGACGGCGCCGACCAGCACCAGGTACAGGCCGTTGAGCAGCACCACCCCGCCCTGGTGGGCGGCGTCGACCCGGGCCAGGGCCAGGGCGGCGCCGAGCGAGCCCCGGCTCACCGTGCGGTAGCGGGACCGGGCCGCGCCCTCGGCGCCGATGCCCTTGAGCACCCGCACGCCCCGCACCAGGTCGACGGCCACGCCGGTGGCCTCGGCGGCCCGCTCCTGCTGGGCCTCGTTGCGGGCCTGCAGCGGCCGGCCGAGGAGGTGGACGGCGCCGAGCACGAGGGGGGCGGCGACCAGGGCGGTGAGCCCGACGGGGACCGACGAGGCGAGCAGGGCGGCCCCGCCGACCCCGACGCCGACGAGGGCGGCGGCGGCCAGCGGCACGAGGTAGTTGACGAAGGCGATGCGCCACACGTCGGTGGTCGTGACGGCGACCAGCTCGCCCGGCAGCCGGCCCTGCTCGGCTCCGCCCGCCGGGGCGACGATCCGGCGCAGCACCGCCAGCCGCAGGTCCTGCTCGACCAGCACCGCGCCGTAGTGGGTCCGCCGGGTGCCGAAGCGGTCGCTCAGCGACTGGACGAGGTAGAGGGCGAGGAGGACGACGACCCACCGGGCCAGGGCGCCCCGGTCACCGGTGACGAGGGCCCGGTCGACGACCACGCCCACGACCACCGGGACCAGCACCTCGCTGGCCTGGTTGGTGACGGCCAGCCCGGACGCGGCCAGCAGCTGGCGCCACTGCCGCCACCGGGCGTGCCGCAAGACCTCCTTCGCCGTCCTCACGAGGCGGGACGGGGCGACGCGAGGAGCCGGCGGACGAGGGGGCCGAGCTCCTCGATGGCCTGGTGGCTCATCAGGCGATGGTGGGGGAAGCCGACGTGGTGCTCGGCGAGGGTCCCGTCGACGTAGCCGTCCCAGGTCGTCGGGTCGGCGGTGTACGGCTCCTCCTCGTCGGGCGTCGAGCCGACGAAGATCACGTCGCCCCGGAACACCGGCGTCGGGCCGGCCTCCTCCAGGTGCGCCGAGTGGCGGCGGGCCACGGCGACCAGCTTGTCGACCATGGCTGCGTCCGTGGCCCGGCCGGCATCCTCCAGCCAGGCCAGCTCGTCGGCCAGCCGCACCACGCCGTCCTCGTCCACGTCGCCCGAGCCGGCCAGGGCGGCCGCCTCGGGCAGCGGCCCGAGGTACCACTCGGCGTACTCCCGGTCCCGCTCGTCGCCGGCGGCCCGCCACGTCTCGGCCTCCGAGGGCACGGCGTCGATGATCACCAGCGAGCCGACCTCGGCGCCGTCCTCCTGCAGGGCGCAGGCCATCCGGTGGGCGACCGGCCCGCCGAACGACCAGCCCAGCAGGTGGTACGGGCCCTCGGGCTCGAGCCGCCGGACCTCGGCGGCGTACCGCCGGGCCAGCTCGTCCAGGCTGTCGGCCGCCGGGCCGCCCGAGTGCAGGGCGGACTGGAGGCCGTAGATCGTGTGGCCGTCGAGGTGGCGGGCCAGGCCGGCGTAGACCCAGCTCAGCCCGAACAGCGGGTGGATGCAGAACAGGGCCGGGCCGGAGCGGGCGCCGATGCGCAGCACCGGGGCCAGGGCCGGGTCGGTGTCGGCGCCCCGGGCCTCGGGGGCGGCCTGCAGGGCGGAGGCGCAGTCCTCCGGCGTCTGGCCGGCCAGCACGTCGGAGACCCGCAGGTCGCCGCCGACCTCGGCCGTCAGCCGGGCGACCAGCCGCATGGCCAGCAGCGAGTGCCCGCCGAGCAGGAAGAAGTTGTCGTCGGCGCCGACCTCGGCCAACCCCAGCACGTCGGCCACCACCGCGCAGACCTGGGCCTCCAGCGGCGTGGCCGGCGGGCGACCGGTGGCGGTCGGGGCGGTGGCCGGCTCGGGCAGGGCGGCCACGTCGAGCTTGCCGTTGGTGGTGAGCGGCAGGTGGTCGACCACGACCAGGGCGCTGGGCACCATGTGGTCGGGTAGCCGGGTCCGCAGGTGGTCCCGCAGCGTGCCGACCAGGGCGGCGGCCCGCCGGGAGCCGAGCGGGTCGTTGCCGGCCGGGCGCGTCCCGCCGGGCCGGTAGGTCCCGACGAGCGGGGCGTCCGACGAGCGCCGGAGCACGGCGTCGACGAGCGTCGGGTCGCTCCCGTTCCACGTCCAGACGACCGCGTACCCGGCCGACCGGGCCGCCTCGGTGAGCGGCGCCAGCGGGTCCCGCTCCAGACGGGGGTTGGGCACGCCGGCCAGGCGCAGCGCGTCCCGCGCATCGGTTGCGAGCGCACGCTTCAGCTCCTCGGCGGAGCCGACGTCGACCCCCCAGGCCAGCCCGTCGACCGGCGCCTCGACCCCGTCGGGGCCGGTGCGGACGACGACGTCGTAGCGGTAGCGGGACAGCTCGTTGTCGTCGTCGGCGTCCTTCAGCCGGATGTCGACGCCGGTGACGCCCGGCAGCGTGCCGACCAGCCCGGCGAACCAGTCGGGGTCGACCAGCAGCTCCTTCTCCAGCTCGATCGCCCGGCGGTCACCGCCGTGGAAGTGCTCGAGCAGGCCGTGGTGGCGGACGTCGCCGACGAACACCGACCCGCCCGGGGCCAGCAGCGTCAGCGCCCCCTCGATCACCGAGCGGAGGTGGTCGAGGCCGGGCAGGTACTGGATCACCGAGTTGACGACGACGGCGTCGAAGTGGCCGGTGGGCAGGCCCGTCACGTCGTCCGCCGGCTGGGCCCGGACGACGACCCGGGCCGGCAGGTCGACGGCGGCCAGGTCCCGCTCCAGGGCGGCGATCACCGTGGGCGACAGGTCGGTGCCCCAGTACTCCTCGACGGCCGGGTCGGTGGCCAGGCCGGACAGGATCAGGCCGCCGCCCACCCCCAGCTCGGCGACGCGTGCCGGCCGGTCCGGCAGCACCGAGCGGATGCGGGAGACGGCGTCGCGCCGCCACCGCTGCATCTCGGCGAACGGGATCGGCGTGCCGTCCTCGCTCGACGTCCAGCCGCTGTAGTCCTCGCCGAGGAGGGCCGTGGTGCGATCGGTGTACTCGCCCTCGTAGACGCCCTGCCACTCCTCGACATGAGCTCTTTCGTCAGCCCGGCCGTCCTCGTCGGCCCCATCCTCGTCGTCGGAGACGTCGGCCGCCGGCACGACGTAGGCGACGAGCCTCTGCCCGCCGGCCGGGTCGGGGGCGGCCACCACGGCCGACGCCCTCACCCGCTCGTGGCCGTCGAGCACCGAGGCGACCTCGGCCGGCTCGACGCGGTGGCCCCGCACCTTCACCTGGTCGTCGGTGCGGCCGAGGTAGTCGACGTTGCCGTCGGGGCGGACCCGGACCAGGTCGCCGGTGCGGTACATCCGCTCGCCGGGCCGGTCGGGCGAGGCCACGAAGGCCGACGCCGTCAGCCCGGGCCGGTCGTGGTAGCCCCGCGCCGTGCCCACCCCGCAGAGGTAGAGCTCGCCGGGGACGCCGACCGGGACCGGTCGCAGCCAGCCGTCGAGCACGACCGCGTCGGTGCCCATGATCGGCCGGCCGATGGTCGGGGTGGCGCTGTCGGCCGTCCCCCCGCCGAGGGCGTTGATCGTGTACTCGGTCGGCCCGTAGAGGTTGTAGCCGGACGTGCCGGGGGTGTCCCGCAGGGTCGCCCACACCGACTCGCTGATCGCCTCGCCGCCCAGCATCACCAGCGGCGGCCGGTGCCCGCCGTCGTCGGTGGCCAGCAGGCCCTCGTCGAGCAGGACCCGGGCGTAGGTCGGGGTCACGTTGACCACGTCGATCCGGTGCTCGTCGCAGTAGGCGACCAGGGCGGCGGCGTCGCGGCGCAGGTCCTCGTCGCACACGTGGACCTCGTGGCCGGCGATCAACCACAGGATCTCCTCCCACGACA
This sequence comes from Iamia sp., assembly GCA_052038315.1. Lineage (GTDB taxonomy): Bacteria > Actinomycetota > Acidimicrobiia > Acidimicrobiales > Iamiaceae > Iamia. Next base: position 15,703 of record JBQGCF010000168.1, on the reverse strand, counting down.
TGTCGAAGGCGAACGACACCGTGTGGGCCACCCGGAAGCGGCGCCCGCCGGCCTCGTCGAGGGCCGGGGCGAAGATCCGCTCGTGATGGTTGACCAGCATGTTGGTCAGCCCGCGATGGGGCGTGACGACGCCCTTGGGGCGGCCGGTCGAGCCCGACGTGTAGACGACGTAGGCCGGCCGCTCGAGACGGGTCGGCTCGGTGCGGGCGAAGGGGCCCAGCTCGTCGTCGGTCAGGGGCTCGGCCGGCAGGGCCTCCAGCTCGGCCACGACGGCGGGGTCGTCGAGCAGCAGAGCGCCCTCGGGCACGGCATGGGCCGTGGCGGTCCGGGCCACGGTGAGGACGGCGCCGGCGTCGGCCACCATCTCGGCCAGCCGGGCCGGCGGATGGTCGAGCTCGAGGGGCAGGTAGGCGGCGCCGGTCCGCAGCACGGCCAGCATCGACACGACCATGTCGACGCAGCGGCCGAGGCCGAGGGCCACGACCGTCTCCGGCCCGGCGCCGTGGGCCCGGTAGAGACGGGCCAGCCGGTCGGTCCGGGCGTCGAGCCGGGCGAAGGTCAGCCGCTCGTCGCCGCACACCAGCCCGACCACGTCGGGGTGCTCGGCGGCGGTGACGGCGAGGTGGTCGGCCACCGTGCGCAGGTCGGCCGGGCCGGGGACCGACGTGGTCAGGGCCTTGAGCCCGGCCGCCTCGCCGGGCAGCAGGAGGTCGACGGCCGAGGCCCGCTGCCGGGGCTGGTCGGCGATGGCCTCCAGGGCCTGGACGAGCCGGCCGGTGAGGGCCTCGGCGGTGCCGGCCCCGATCAGGTCGGGGCGGTGCTCGACCCGCAGCCGGATCTGGCGGTCGGGCGCGACCACGACCGTCAGCGGGTACTGGGTGTGGTCCTCGCTCTCCTCGGCCACCACGCCGTGGCGCCGGTAGAGGTCGGCCGTGCCCTCGAAGTCCTCGAAGTTCTGGAGGACGTAGAGGACGTCGAACAGCTGGCCCTGTCCCGCCGTCCGCTGGATGGCGGCCAGGCCGACGAAGTCATGGGCCATCAGGTCGACCCGGCGGTCGTGGACCTGCTGCACCAGCTCGGCGAGGGTCGCCTCGGGGGCGAGGGCGGTGCGCACCGGCACCGTGTTGAGGAAGAGGCCGACGACCCGGTCGAGCCCCTCGACGTCGGTGGGCCGGCCCGACACCGTCGAGCCGAAGGTGACGTCGTCGGCGCCGGAGACGAACCCCAGCACCAGGGCGAGGGCGGCGTTGAGCACCGAGTTGAGGGTGACGCCGAGGTCGGCCGCGGTGGCCCGCAGGGCCGCGGTCAGCTCGTCGGGCAGCGTCCGGTGGAGGACCTCGGGGCGGCTGAGGTCGACGGCGCCCAGGGCGTGGGGGAAGACGATCCCCTCGCTGCCGTCGAGGGCGTCGCGCCAGCGGTCGAGGGCGACGTCGGGGTCCTGGGCGGCGAGCCAGCGCAGGTAGTCGGGGAAGGTGCCGGTGAGGGGCTCGAGCCCGGCCGGGTCGCCGTCGGCCTCGTACAGGGCCAGCAGCTCCCGGGTCACCTGGTGGACCGACCACCCGTCCCACAGCAGGACCTGGCGGTTGACGATCAGCCGGTCCCGGTCGTCGTCGAGGTGGACGACCGTCACCCGGCAGAGCGGCGGCCGGGCCAGGGCGAAGGGGGCGATGCGATCGGTCTCCATGACGTCGGCCAGGCGCATCGCGCGCTCGTCGTCGTCGGGCCCGGTCAGGTCGATCTCGGGGACGACGACCTCGGGGTCGGCCACGATCGCCTGGACCGGCGCGGCCAAACCGGCGGTGGTGAAGCCGGCCCGCAGGGTCGGGTGGCGGTGGAGCAGGGCTCGCAGGGCGCGCTCGACCCGCGCCGGGTCGAGCCGGCGGTCGAGGTCGAGGGCGTACTGGGCGGTGTAGGCCTCGCCCCGCAGCTGGGCCTCGAACAGCAGGCCCTCCTGCAGCGGCGACAGCGGCCAGACGTCCTCGACCCGCCCGGTCACCGCCGCGTCCACCGCCTCCAGCTCGGCGTCGGTCAGGGCGACCAGGTCGAGGTCGGCCGGGCCGAGCGGCAGCGGCTCGTCGGCCACCGCGGCGGCGATGTCGGCCAGGGCGGTGCGCCAGCCCTCGGCCAGGGCGGTGGCCTCGGCGGCGGCGAGCACGTCGGCCCGGTAGGTGACCCTGGCCTCCAGGGCCGGGCCGTCCGGCGTCTCCCGGCGGAACACGTCCAGGGCCAGCACGTGGCCGGCGCCCATGTCGGGGTGCGGGCCCGTGCGCAGCGCATCGGCCTCGGGCGCGACGCCCCACTCCCCTGCGCCATCTTCGCCCGTTGCTGGCCTGGTCGCCTCGGCTGGCGCCTCGGCTCCGTACCTCCCGAGGTAGTTGAGCAGGACCTGGGGCGTGGAGGCAGCGGCCAGGATCGGACCGGCGGCGGGGTCGAGGTACCGCAGCTCGCCGAAGCCGGCGCCCCGGTCGGGGGCGGCGGCGGTGGCGACCCGGGCCCGGTGCAGGGCCTCGACCGGGGTGGCCGCCGGGCCCAGGCGGACCGGGGCCAGGGCGGTGAACCACCCGACCGTGCGGCTGACGTCGAGGTCGTCGTGGACGTCGCGGCCGTGGCGCTCCAGGTCGACGAGCAGGTCGCCGGCGCCGCGCCGACGGCCGACGGCCAGCCCCAGACCGGCGAGGAGCACCTCGGTGACCTCGGTGCGGGCGGACCCGGGCACGACGGTGAGGAGGGCCGTGGCCTCGGCCGGCGGGATCGTCACGGTGACGACCGCGGTGTCGGCCACCGTCCCGGCCCCGACCGGCTCGCCGACCAGGTCGGCACCGGGGGCGAGGACGTCGAGCCAGTGGCCCAGCTCGGCCGCCCGGCCCGGGCCCTGGGCCCGGGCGGCGAGGGCCGCGGCGTGGGCGCGGAGCGGCGCGCCCGTCGGCGCCGGGGTGCCGGTGCGGAGGTCGTCGAGCAGCACCGACCACGACACGCCGTCGACGGCCAGGTGGTGGACGACCAGCAGCAGCCGGCCAGGCCGGTCGGGCCCGGCGTCGAACCACACCGCGTCGGCCATGACCCCGGCGCCGGGGTCGAGCCGGTCGGCGGCCCGGTCGGACTCCTCGGCCACCAGCCGGCGGCGCTCGGCCGACCCGGCCTCGGTGGCGGAGGCATCGACCACGGTCAGGCCGATCGCCCCCTCGGCCCGCACCTCCAGCGACCACAGCCGCGGGTCGGGCCGGTGGAGCTGCTGGCGCAGGGCCCCGTGGGCGGCGACGAGGGCGGCGAGCCGGGCCCGCATGTCGTCCGCCGTCAGCCCGGCCGGGGTGACGACCAGCGCCGACTGGTTGAACCGCTCGACCGGTCCGCCCCACCCCCGCAGCCGGTGGGCGATCGGCGTCATGGCCAGCGGACCGACGTCCCCCTCGGCGACGGCGGCGGCCGGCTCCTCGACCGAGGCCGAGGCCGAGGCGGCCTCGGCCATGGCCGCGGCGGTCCGCAGCCGGAACACCTCCCACGGCGAGAGGGTGATCCCCCGCCGCCGCAACCGGTTGGCCAGCTGGATGGCCATGATGCTGTCGCCCCCCACGGCGAAGAAGTCGTCCTCCGCCCCCACCCCCGGGACCCCCACGACGGCCCCCAGCTCCTCACAGATCACGAACTCGGGGGAGGAGGTGACGCGTTCCGGTCGCATTCTCCCCCGAGTTGCAGAGGGGGGCGGGGTGGTGAGGTCGGCGAGCACGGCGTGGGCGAGGCGCTGGGCGGTCGCCGGGGTGAAGCGGTCGGTGGCGTGGACGAGGCGGAGCGAGAAGCTCCCGTGGGGCTGCTCCTCGACGTGCCACTCGAGGTCGAAGCGGGCGTGGCGGTCGGGGATCCGGACCCGCTCGGCGCGGGCCGCGCCGAGGTGGGGGGCGGCGTGCTGGGCGGCGTGGTCGTCGCCGACCACCATCACCTGGAAGATCGGGTGGCGGCCGGGGGTGCGCTCGGCGCCCACCGCGTCGACGACCCGGTCGAAGGGCACCTCGCTGTGGTCGAGGGCGGCGACCAGGGCCGAGCGGGCCCGGGCGACGGCGGTGGCCGGGTCGTCGGCACCGGCCAGGTCGATGCGCAGGGCGACCGTCGTCGAGAGGTAGCCGACCAGGTCGTCGAGGTCGGGGTCGCCCCGGTCGGTCACGGTCGTCCCCAGCACGAGGTCGGGGGCGGCGCCCTCGGCCCGGAGGACCCGGGCGATCGTCGCCGTCAGGGCCACGAACGGGGTCGTCCCGCCCTGGGCGGCCAGGGCCCGCACCCGCTCGGCGGCGGCGCCGTCGACGGTGACGGCCACCTCGGCGGCGGGCCGCACGGGGGAGCCGGCGGCGGGCCGGTCGAACGGCAGGGCCGTCTCGGCCGGGGCGCCGACGAGGTGGTCGACCCACCAGCCGACCCCATCGGGCGCGGCGGCCAGCCGGGCCTGCTCCCAGCGGGCCACCCCGGCGACCTGCACCGGCAGCGGCTCCCAGGCCGGGGCGGTCCCGGCGGCCCGGGCGGCGTGGGCGACGGCGAGGTCACGGGCCAGGACCGGCAGCGACCACTCGTCGATGGCGAGGTGGTGGACCTCCAGCCGGAGGACGTGCTCGTCGTGGGCGGCCGACACCAGGGCGGCCCGGATCGGCAGGTCGACGGCCAGGTCGAAGGGGCCGGCGGTGAGGGCCTCGGCCTCGGCGAGCAGGCGGTCGGCCGGCGCCCACCGCGTCGCCAGCGGGACCGAGGCACCCCGCACGACGCGCGGCCGGGGGCCGTCGTCGCCCACCGCGACCAGCGTGCGCAGCACCTCATGGCGGGCGACCACGTCGTCGAGGGCCCGGCCCAGGACCGTGGCGTCGACCGGGCCGGCGATGCGCCAGACGACCGGGACGTGGTGGGCGGTGCTGTCGCCGTCGAAGGCGCTCTGGGCCCACATGCGGCGCTGGCCGGAGGCCAGCCGGGGCGGTCCGTCGACCCCCACCTCGCCGGGCCGCGAGACTGGGGCGCGGTCGTCGAGGGCGGCAGCCACCGCGGCGGCGGTGCGCAGGGCGTGGATCGTGCCGCCGGACAACCCCACCCGGCGCCGGGCCCGGAGCAGGTTGGCGGCCCGCACGGCCAGCAGCGAGTCGCCGCCCAGGGCGAAGAAGTCGTCGTCGGGCCCGATGCCGGCCACCCCGAGCACCTCGGAGAAGACGGCGACCACGGCGGCCTCGGCATCGGTCCGGGCCCGCCCGCCGCTCCCCCGCGCCGCGCCCGGGTCGGGCAGGGCGGCGGTGTCGAGCTTGCCGTTGACCGTCAGCGGGACGGCGACGATCGGCACGAGGGCGGACGGGATCATGTGGGAGGGCAGGGTCTCGGCCAGGGCGGCGCGCAGCCGGCCGGCGTCGACCACCGCGTCCTCGGCGGGGACGACGTAGCCGACGAGGCGGACGCCGTCGCCGTCGGGCCGGGGCCGGGTCGTGGCCACCGCGTCGCGCACGCCGTCGAGGGCGCGCAGGGCCGCCTCGACCTCGCCCAGCTCGATGCGGTAGCCCCGCACCTTCACCTGCGAGTCGGCCCGGCCCTGGTGCTCCAGCACGCCGGGCGCGACCCAGCGGCCGACGTCGCCGCTGCGGTAGAGCCGGCTGCCGGGCGGGCCGAACGGCGAGGCCACGAAGCGGGACGCGGTCAGCGCCGGCCGCCCGAGGTAGCCCCTGGCCAGCTGGGCCCCGGAGACGTAGATCTCCCCGGTGACGCCCACGGCCACGGGCTGCAGCGCGTCGTCGAGGACGTGGACCTCCAGCCCGGGGATGGCCTCGCCGACCACGCTGCCGGGCGCGCTGGCCGCCGTCTCCCGGTCGAGCCGCACGTAGGTCACGTGCACGGTCGTCTCGGTGATCCCGAACATGTTGACCAGGGCCGGGGCGTCGTCGGCGTGGCGCTGGTACCAGGCGTCGAGGCGGCCGAGGTCGAGGGCCTCGCCGCCGAAGACGACGACGCGCAGGGCCAGGTCGGGCGCCGGGCCGGCGACCCGGTCGGCCTCCATCAGCTGGTAGAAGGCGGTCGGCGTCTGGTTGAGGACGGTCACGCCCTCGCGCCGCAGCAGGGCCCACAGCTCGTCGGGCGAGCGCCGGGTGGCCTCGTCGACCACCACCAGCCGGCCGCCGTAGCGCAGCGCGCCCCACAGCTCCCACACGGTGAAGTCGAAGGCGTAGGAGTGGAACAGCGTCCACACGTCGTCGGGGCCGAAGCCGAACCACCCGTCGGTCCCGTCCATCAGGGCGGTGACGCAGGCGTGGGTGACCACGCAGCCCTTGGGCTTCCCGGTCGAGCCCGAGGTGTAGATGACGTAGGCGGCGTGCTCGGGCGTCAGGCCGATCTCCTCGTCCGGCACCCGGGCGGGGTCGGCGGCGGTCACCGCCGGGTCGTCGAGGCGGAGCACCTCCGCTCCCGTCGGCGTCCACGGCACCGCGCCGGTGGTGACCACCAGGTCGAGGCCGGCGTCGGCGACCAACCCGTCGAGCCGCTCGGCCGGGTGCTCGGGGTCGAGGGGGACGTAGGCGCCGCCGGCCTCGATCACGCCGAGGAGGGCGACGACCAGGTCGGTGGTGCGGGTGCCGGCCACGCCGACGAGCCGCTCGGGGCCGACGCCGCGGTCGCGCAGCACCGCGGCCAGGCGGTGGACCCGGTCGGCCAGCTCGGCCCAGGTGACGTGCTCGGTGCCGCAGGTGAGAGCGACGGCGTCGGGGGTGGCGGCGGCCCAGTGGGCGGCGGCGCCCCGGAGGGTGGCGAGGGTCGGCATCAGGGGTCTCCGCGGTCGGGGGTGTCGGGGAGGGCGCCCAGCCGCTCCCGCCGGTCGGTGGCGGTGAGGCGGGGGCAGTCCAGGCAGGGGTCGTCGATCAGGTGGGAGCGGCAGCAGAAGAGCCGCCGCCGGGTGACGTGGGTCCGGCCCCTGACGTCGTCGAGGACGTGGAGGCGGGAGGCATCGATGAAGGTCTCGGTGCCGCCGGGCAGCAGCGCGGCCGAGACCGGGAGGGCGCCGGCGGCGGGTGGGACGTGGTCGGTGACGATCCACGGGCCGGCGTCGAGGGCGTCGAAGAAGGCGCCGAGCCGGGCCCGCCGGCCCATCCCCACGCCGGGGTCGAAGGTGGCGAGGAAGGCCTCGGCGTGGGCGTGCACCTGGGCCCGGGCCACCGCGGCCAGCTCGGCCTCGGTGGCCACCACCGTCGCCGTCGGGTGATCGGCGGCGGGGTCGTCGGGCAGGCACCAGAACCGGGCGTCGAGCAGGGCGACGCCGCTCGTCCACCACTGCTCGGGGTGGATGCGCAGGACGACGTCGTCGATCCCGACCCGCGGCACGCGCCGGGCCACGTGGAACATGGCGCCGACCGGGAAGCCGCTGCCGTAGGAGTAGCAGTCGAGGACGCATGCGGCGGCCGTCGAGAGCAGCTCGGCCTCGGTGGCCTCCGGGTAGGTCGGCACCATGAAGGCGGCGTAGGCGTCGATCCACCGGCGGACGGCCGGCGGGTCGTCGACCAGGTCACGGCAGCGGACCCAGAGCCCCGCCGCCCCGGCGTCGAGCCCCAGGTGGACGGCGTTGGGCTCCGGGTCCATCCGGTGGAGCCGTTCGACCGTCTCGGCCAGGGGCATCGACGCCAGGGCGGCGGTGGCGCTCATCAGCTGCCGAGGGCGTCGGTGATGGGCTGCTCGAGCTGCTCGAGGGCCCAGGGGAGGCTGAGGACGTTCTTGAACGACAGGGCGTCGGCCACCGCGCCCTCGGGGAACACGACCCGGTCCTCCTGGACGACGGCCAGGTCCTGGTAGGTCGGGACGTCGAACAGGCCGGCCTCGGCCAGGGCCTCCTCGTAGCCGTCGAACAGCACCAGGTCGACGTCGATCAGGTCGAAGCGCTCGGCGCTCAGCGCGGGGACGCCGAAGGAGTCGTCCATCAGCTCGTCGGCGCCGGCCGAGAGGGTGAAGCCCATGCGGGTCAGCACGTCGGCCACCGGGCTGTCGCTCGGGTACACGAGCAGCTGGCCGTCGATGTACTGGCTGGCCAGCACCGCCTCCTTGCCGGCCCAGTCGGGGTGGGCCTCGGCCACCGCGGCGAAGGCGGCGTCGGCCTCCTCGACCAGGGCCGTGGCCTCGTCGGCCAGGCCCAGGGCCTCGCCGATGATCTCGGTCTGCTGCTCCCACGTCACCGTGTCGGCCGTGGTGCCCTCGGGGGCGGCGATCGTCGGGGCGATGTCGCTCAGCTGGTCGTACTGCGTGTCGGTCAGCGCCGCGGTCACGCCGATGATCAGGTCGGGCCGGTAGGTGCGGATCTGCTCCGGGCTCAGCTCGCCGGACGGGATGACCTCCACCTCGGCGTCCGGCAGCGCCTCCTCGGCCCACGGGTAGACGACCTGCTCGGCGTACCAGGCCTGGGCCGCGACCGGGGCCACGCCCAGCGCCATCACCGGGTCCTGGTCGGTGAGGCCGACCGTGACCACCCGCTCGGGCGTCCCCTCGATCGTCGTCTCGCCCAGGCTGTGGGCGATCGGGCGCTCCTCGCCGGAGCCGTCGGCCGACGAGCCCTCGGCGGCCGCCGGCTCGTCGTCGTCGGAGCCGCAGGCCCCCAGGACGAGGAGGGCCACGGCCAGGAGCGCGGCGAACAGGGTTCGGTTGGTCTTCATCGGGTGATCTCTCAGCTCTCTGTGATCAGGGATGGGGTGCGGGGGACGGGGGCCAGCAGCGCGGCGAGGATCTCGCCGGCGCGGACGGCGGTGTTGGAGAGGAGGGTCGAGCCCAGGCCGTGGCTGTGCTCGGTCGCCCCCTGGACGAAGACCCGGGCGGCGACGCCGTCGTCGGTGGCGACCCGGTAGTCCCGCCCGATGACCGGGCGACCCTCGGCGTCGACCCGGCAGCGCTCGCCCACCGCGCCGAGGAGGGCGAGGGCGTCGCCGGTGCGGTAGCCGGTGGCGCAGACGACGACGTCGGCGCGCAGGGTCCGGGCCTCGCCGGTGAGCAGCGACGTGGTGTGGACGTCGACCCCGTCGTCGTCCTCGACCACGCTCGTGACGATCGTCGAGCGCAGGGTGTGCAACCTCTGCGCGCCCACCACCTTCTCGTGGTACTGCCGGCGGTAGAGCTCCTCGATCAGCTCCAGGTCGACCACCGAGTAGTTGGTTGACCGGTGGTCGGCGAGCAGGCGGCGCTGGATCTCCGGCGGCGCGTCGTAGTGGTGGTCGACGGCCTCGGGGTCGAAGATCTGGTTGACGAAGGGCGAGTCGTCGGCCGGGCTGTAGCCGTACCGGCCGAACACGGCCAGCACCTGGGCGTCGGGGAAGCGGGTGTGGAGGTGCTCGGTGGCCTCGGCCGCGCTCTGGCCCCCGCCGACGACGACGAAGGACACCGGCGGCGCCGCCGCCCCCGCCCGCACCCCCTCCTCCAGGGCCGCGAGCCGGGGCAGCAGCTCGGCGCTGTGCCAGGTGCGGGCGCCGCCGGCCACGCCGATCGGCAGCGTCGGCGTCAGCCCGGTGGCGACCACCAGGTCCCGGGTCCGGTAGGTCTCGACCTCCTCGGCGCCGCCGGGGTGGGTGCGGCGCACGACGACGTCGAGCAGCTCGACGGTGCCGTCCCCGCCCTCGACCGGGCGGACCTCCACCACCTCGGCGGCGTAGACGGCGAGGTGGTCGAGCTGGCGGGCGACCCAGCCCAGGTAGTCGGCGAACTCGACCCGCGACGGGAACAGCAGCTTGTGGTTGATGAAGTCGGCGAGCCGATCGTGCTCGTCGAGGTAGCGCAGGAAGCTGAAGGGGCTGGTCGGGTCGCGCATGGTGACCAGGTCCTTCAGGAACGAGACCTGCATGGTGGCCCCGTCGAGCAGCATCCCGGGGTGCCAGCCGAAGGTCGGCCGGCGCTCGAGGAAGCGGACGGTCAGGGCCTGGTCGGGGTGGCGCCCGTTGTGCTCCTCGACGGCGGCCGCCAGGGCCAGGTTGGACGGGCCGAAGCCCACCCCCACCAGGTCGTGGACGGGCCGGTCGGCGCGGGGGTCGGGATCGGTGGTGGACATGGGGCTGCTGCGCTCCTGGTGAGGGATAGGGTCGGTCCCGCCATGCCCCCGTCGCCCCCGGTGGTCCCCGCGGCCGTGACGCCGCCGGAACCGGGGGAGGTGGTCGTGGTCTGGGGCCCACCCGGGCCTGCCGCAGCCGTCTCCGCCGTGCTCGACCCGGTCGAGATCGACCGGCTCTCCGCCTTCGCCCGCCCCGCCGACCAGGACCGGTACGCCACCGGCGCCTGGCTCGTCCGCACCCTCGTGGCGCGAGCCCTCGGGGTCGACCCCGCCGCCGTCGCCGTCGACCGCACCTGTGCGCGGTGCGGTGCCGGCCACGGCCGCCCCCGGGTCACGGCGCCCCTCGCCGTGTCCGTGACCCACGCCGGGGCGCGGGTCGGGGTCGCCATCGCATCGTCGGCCTCCCCCGTCGACCCCGACGGGGCCGGCCTGGGGATCGACGTCAGCGCGCCCGGCGAGCGGGACACGGTGACGGCGGTGGCCTCGTCGATCCTCGCCCCCGCAGAGGGCTGGGCCGACGGTCCGGCGGACCGGGTCCGCCTGTGGGTCGCCAAGGAGGCCGTGCTCAAGGCGGCCGGGGTCGGCCTGGAGGTCGACCCGGCGGCGGTGGCCTTCGCCCCGCTGGGGGGCGCGACCGGCACCCCGTCCGGCCTCCGGCTGGCGGCGTGGCCGCTGCCGGTCCCGGTCGAGCGGGTCCACCTCGTCGCCCTGGCGCCGGGCGCCGACCACACCGCCGCGCTGGCGTGGGTCGGGCGCGCCGCACCGGTGGTGCGCGAGCACGTGCTGTCGGAGCCGTGACGCCGGCCCCGGCGGGACGTCATCGGCCGATGGCGTCCAGGCTGCGAGGTCGCAGGTCCGTCCAGTGCTCGTCGACCCAGGCCACGCAGGCGGCCCGGTCGTCCTCGCCGTGCACCACCCTCCAGCCGGCGGGGACCGGGGCGAACGTGGGCCAGAGCGAGTGCTGGCCCTCGTCGTTGGCCAGCACGAGGAAACGACCGTCGGGGTCGTCGAAGGGGTTGGGCATCGGGGGAACGCCTCCTGTCAGATCGTCTGACTTCCCGAGATGAACTGTTAGGCGAACCTATTGCCCGTCAGTCGGCGGCGTCAACCAAACGTTCGGCGACGAGGTCTCTCCGGGCCCGCTCCCGGGCGGCGACCACCAGGGCCACGCCGCCACCGACGGCCAGCACGCGGGCGGCGGTGGCGGGGGCGTCGTGGCGCCCGGCGGCCACCCGGATCGGGTTGAGGCCGAGCCGCCAGGCCCGGTGGTCGAAGCAGTCCCAGTAGGCGTCGGTGCCGGCCGGCGCCGGTCCCGGGCAACCGGCGTCGTTGGCTCGCAGGGCCTCCAGCGACGGCCGGACGAACCACGCCCCCGAGGCGGCGACGTAGGCCCCGGCCACGACGGCCAGGACGAGGAGCGCCGCGCCGACCGGGCGCAGCAACGCCCGCCGGACCAGGCGCCCGAGGTCGTCGCCCCCCACCCACACGACCACCAGGCCCAGTGCGGGCAGCAGCGGGAGCAGGAGGCGCGGCCCCCACGCCACCCAGCCGAACGGCGCCCACCACCGGGCCAGGCCCACGACGAAGACGGCGAGCAGGCCGAGCACCGCCCATCGGGCCAGCGCCGGCTGCAGCTCCCGGCGGCGCGTCGCCGCCACCGCGGCCCACGTCGCTCCGACGAGGAGCAGGACGTAGGCGGGCCAGTACGGCAGCAGCCCCCCGCCGGGGGCGACGAGCACGTCGACCGCGTTCACCGCGACCCGGCCCACGCCCTGCACCTGGAAGATGGGCTCGAGGTAGCGCTCGTTCCAGATCGAGTCGTAGCGGACCACGTTGAGGGCCCAGGAGGCGAGGGTGCCGCCGACGAGCCCGAGCACCACCGGCACCAGGGTGCGGGCCGGCGGCAGCCAGCCGTCGTCCTCGTCCCGCCCGGCCAGCACGGTCAGGCCGAGGAGGAAGGGGGCCATGGTCTCCTTCGACGTGGCCGCGAGGAGGGCGGTCAGCGCGATCAGCAGCGGCCGCCGGCCCCGCACGGCGAGGACGAAGGCGACCAGCACGGTGGCGGCCAGCATCTCGCCGAAGCCGGTCGTCCCGTAGTTCAAGAGGGGCCCCGACAGGACGAGGGCCCCGGCCAGCGGCGGCCATGGCGACCGGTCCCGGGTGGCCCAGCGGGCCAGGAGCGCGGCGAGCAGGGCGAGGCAGGCCAGGTTGGTCCACATCAGGGCCCGGACCGTCGACTGGTCCGACAACCCCACGGCCTGGAAGGCGAGGGTCGGGACGTACTGGAGCGGCGGGAAGGTGCCGATCAGCGTCTCGGTCTCGGTGCCGGGCACCGGGGCGCAGCGGGTGCGCGGCCCCTCCCGGAGGCACTCGCTCAACAGCCGGGACCCGGTCACCAGCCGCTGGGTGTCGCCGGTCTGCTGGTGCCCCCGCCCCATGCCGGAGACCGCCAGCAGCACCAGCACGAGCCCCAGCGCCCCCCACCCCACCCGCTCGCACCAACGCCGCTCGGTCATCGAAGGTCCGCCAGCCCGACCCGGCAGACCGCGACGGCCGTTGCGATGGTGAGCCCGGCCGGGTACCGCAGCGGCACGGCGCCCCGCCCGAGGACGCTCCACAGGGCGAGCAGGACGAGGAGCGCAGCCGGGCCGACGCTGGTGGAGACGCCGGCCAGGGTCAGCCAGGCCGCCAGGCTCGCCGTCAGGATCGGCCCGAGGACCATGACCCAAACCAGGTCGCCGCCGTCCACGCCGCGCAGTCTGACACGAGGGCCCCACCTCGACCCATCGACCTGAACGCCCCCGCCGAAGCCCTGTCCGTCACCGGCGAACGCCCGCCCCACGACGCCCCCATCAGGCTGGAAGTCGGTCAACGCGCTCGGGGTGGTGTCCTACACCGTCGTCGTCTCTTCCCACCCATGCTCATCTGCAAGGGGGCAACCTGTCCACGCGTGGAAGGCCGACTACCGGACCGCGTCGGCATCCGCCGCCCGCGGCGCGGACCGTTGCCGAACGTTGCGGGACGTTGGTCGTCCCTAAACGAACCATCCAGTTCGATTAGGGACGGGTACGGTGACGACGATGGACGCCGACCGCTACGCCGACACCAGGTTCGGGCGTCCGGTGGCGACCATGGGGGCTCACGGCTACGTGGCGTACCGCCCGTCGCCGATCCCTCGGTCGGTCGAGATCTCACCCGAGAACCTCCTTCGCCTCGCCGATGCGGAAGCAGCTCTCGGCCGGTTGGCCGGCGCCGGGCGACTCCTCCCGCATCCGCAGCTCCTCGTCGGTCCCTACCTGCGTCGCGAGGCCGTGTCCTCGACGCGGATCGAGGGAACGCAGGCCTCCTTGGCCGAGGTCTTCGACGCGGAGGCCAGCGATCTCCCCCCTGGTCCCGACGTCGAGGAGGTCATCAACTACGTGCGCGCCATGGAGGCGGGGCTGCAGCGGCTGTCGACGTTGCCGGTGAGCACCCGCCTCATCCGCGAGATGCACGCTGTGATCCTTGCGGGCGTCCGCGGGCGGGAGCGCCAGCCCGGGGAGCTCCGCACGACGCAGAGCTGGATCGGTCCGCCTGGAGCCACCATCACCACGGCGACGTTCGTCCCACCCCCTCCGGATGAGGTCGGCGCGCTGCTCGACGATCTCGAGCGCTTCGTCCACGAGCCACCAGGGACACCTCCACTCGTCCAGGCCGCGCTGCTGCACTTCCAGTTCGAGACGATCCACCCGTTCCTCGACGGCAACGGACGACTCGGCCGGCTGCTCGTCGTGTTCTTCCTCGTCGTCCGTGACCGCCTACCCGAACCCCTGCTGTACCTCTCGCCGTACTTCGAAGCCCGGCGGGAGCAGTACTACGACGCGCTCCAGGGCGTGCGCGAGCGAGGCGACTTCGACAGGTGGCTCGCCCTCTTCCTCGACGCTGTCTGCGCCCAGGCCGCAGACGCAGTGACCCGCGCCGAGCGGCTCACCGACCTGCGCGAGCAGTACCGGGTCGAGGTGCAGACCTCGACGCGGGGAGCGGCCAACCAGGTCGTCGACCTTGCGTTCGAACAGCCCGTCCTGACCGCCCGAGCCGTCGAGCGGCGGCTCGCCATCACCCGGCCGGCCGCGCTCAAGGCCCTACGGCACCTCGCCGACCTCGGCATCCTCGTCGAGGTACCCGCCGGCCCCAGAGGCCAGCTCCGCTGGCGCGCCGAGTCGATCCTCACCGTGCTCACCGCCGAGGGCTGAGCGGACCGGGATCCGGCACCGGGCACCTTCGGTCGCCGAGCCGACTGCGTCGTCGCGATGCCGGAACGACGAAGCCCCTGGCCAGAGGTCTGACCAGGGGCTTCGTGTCTGGCACCCCCAACGGGATTCGAACCCGTGCCGCCACCTTGAGAGGGTGGTGTCCTAGGCCGCTAGACGATGGGGGCTTGAACGGCTCGGAGAGCCGTTTGCTCAGGGCTCGGAGAGCCTATGTGGTCACGGGTCGGGGACCCGCATCCGCTCGGGGGGGAGGACTCGAACCCCCAATGACTGGACCAGAACCAGTTGTGTTACCGATTACACCACCCCCGAAAGGTGGAGTTCGCACCTTATCCGCGGGCCCCGCCGCGACGCACACCGGATCCGGCCCGGCCCCTCCGCGACGGGGATCCCCCGGAGGCCGCTCGGTAAGGTCCCGCGGATGACCACGGCGTCCCCGACCACCCTCGGCCCGAGCGAGCGCGATCCGGGCGAGGCCACGGTCGTCTCCGCCCGGCCCAACCCGGTGCGGCGCCTCGTCAACGTCTGGCGCTACCGCGAGCTGCTGGGCAACCTGGTCCGCAAGGAGCTCAAGGTCAAGTACAAGAACAGCGTCCTCGGCTTCGTGTGGACGCTGCTCAACCCGACCCTCTACCTGGTGGTGTTCTCCCTGGTCTTCCAGGAGGTCCTGCGGGTCCAGGTCCCGTACTACGCCATCTTCTTCCTGTCCGGGCTGCTGGTGTGGAACTTCTTCTCCACCGCCCTGGGGGCCGGCACGGTGTCGATCACCGGCAACGCCCAGCTCGTGCAGAAGGTGTGGTTCCCCCGCGAGATCCTGCCGCTGGCCGCCATCGGCGCAGCCATGGTCCACTTCTTCCTGCAGGCCACGGTGCTGATCGCGGCCCTGGCCATCTTCCAGCGGGCCCCGTCGCTCGAGTACCTGCCGGCCCTGCCGATCGCCTTCGTCGTGCTGGTGATCCTGGCCGCCGCGCTGGCCATCGCCCTGGCCGCCGTCAACGTCTACCTGCGCGACACCGAGCACCTGCTGGAGCTGGCCCTGCTGGCCTGGTTCTGGCTCTCGGCGGTGGTCTACCCCTACCGCCAGGTGGCCGAGCGGCTGGGTCCGACGCGGGAGTGGATGGCGTCGCTCAACCCGGTGATCCCCATCGTCCTCACCTTCCAGAAGGTGCTCTACAACCCCGACGACACGTCGCTCGGCTGGTTCACCAACGGGCCCCGGTACGACCCGCCGATCCAAAACCCCCTCCAGTAGACGCCGGCGCTGATCCACCACCCCCTCGAGTGGTACCTCACCCGGCTCAGCATCGTCGGCGTCGTCTCCGTGCTCCTCCTGCTCGGCGCCCTGTGGCTGTTCGGGCGGCTCGAGGACGACATGGCCGAGGAGATCTGACCGTGGCCGAGGTCATCACCATCGACTCGGTGTCCAAGGTCTTCA
>JBQGCF010000167.1:0-21661 GCA_052038315.1 Iamia sp. | reverse complement strand
GGGGCGCACAGCAGCGAGCGGCCCATCTCCTCGAAGATCACGACCAGCTCGATGAAGCCGTAGCCCGAGCCGCCGTACTCCTCGGGGATGGCCAGGCCCTGGAGACCCAGCTGCTCGGCCATTTGGCTCCAGACGGCGGTGTCGTAGCCGGACTCGGTGTCCATCTGCTCCCGGACGGCGGTCTCCGACGACTTGTTCTCCAGGAACTGGCGCACGACCTTGCGCAGCTCCTCCTGCTCGTCACTGAAGGCGAAGTTCATGGCGGCATCTTGACCGCCCGGTCGAGACGGCCGGCCCGCCCAGGGTGTACACATGTGTACGTGAGCGAGACCGTCCCCGTCCGCACCTTCCGGGCCAACGCCGCCGCCTTCCTCCGCCGGGCCGAGGGCGGCGAGCGCATCGTCGTCACCGTGGCCGGTCGGCCGGTGGCCCAGCTCGGCCCGCTCGACCCCGGCACCGACGGGGTGACCATCGAGGACCTGGCCGCCCGGGGCCTGGTCGTCCCGGCCCGGCGCGACGACCGGCCCCCGCCCGACGTGCGCATCGACCTGATGGGCGCCCGCCTCGACCGCCTGGCCGCCGAGGTCCGGTCGTGAGGATCGTTCTGTGTGCGAAAACACGCCGCATCCGCACGAACGCGCACACGGAACGGGGGGGAGCGTGACGCTGGCGCTGGACACCACCGCTCTGCTCGGCCGCTTCCTGTCCGGGCCGCACCGGCAGGTCGTGGTCGACGCCATGGCCGCCGACCCGGTCTGGTGCGCCGCGGCCCTGGCCCTGGCCGAGGCCCTGCCGCTGGTCGACCGGGCCACCGAGCACCCGGTCGACCGGGACCCCCTGCGCCGGGCCCTGCGAGACGACTGGGAGCGGACCCACGTCGTCCCGGTCGACGCCCTGTGCCTCGACCGGGCCGCCGAGCTGGCCCGCCAGCAGCCCCTCCGCACCGTCGACGCCCTCCACCTGGCCGCCGCCGACCGCCTCCCGCCACCGGTCACCTTCGTCACCTTCGACCCCCGCCAGATCCCCGTCGCCCTGGCCCTCGGCTTCGACGTCGTGAGCACCTGAGCGAGGCGTGTTCACACTTCGGCCCCGAAGCCGCCCTGGAGGGGTGTGCAGGAGGGGACGATGACGACCACCCCGGACCTCGACCGGTTGCGGCCGGTGTACGAGGAGGTCCACGCCCGGCTCTGGCGCGCCGTCCTGGCGTGGAGCGGGTCGGCCGACGTGGCCGACGAGGCGGTGGCCGAGGCCTTCGCCCAGGCCGCCCGCCGGGGTGACGCCCTGACCGACCCGGCGGCGTGGGTGTGGCGGGCCGCGTTCCGCATCGCCGCTGGCGAGCTGCACCGGATCCGGCGGGAGCCGACCGAGGTGCTGGGCGACGGTGACGCCGTCGCCCAGCGCTCGGTGACCACCCTGCCGGCCGAGGCGGTCGACCTGGTCCGGGCCCTCCAGCAGCTCGGCGACCAGCAGCGCCGGGCCGTCGTCCTGACCGACGGGGCCGGCTTCCCCGCCGCCGAGGCGGCCGCCCTGATGGGCACGACCGCGGCCACGGTGCGGGTCCAGGCCAGCCGGGCCCGCCGCCGCCTCCGCACCCTGCTGGCCGACACCGACCGGACGACCCAGGAGCCCGACCGATGAGTCCCGACCCCTTCCGCGCCCTCGACCGCATCGACCCACCGGACCGGTGGGCGGAGATCACCCGCCGGGCCGGGGAGCCGGGCGTCGACCTCGACCTCGGCGCCGCGCCCGATGCCCGGCCCCGCCGACGGGCCGCCGCCCTCGTCGCCGTGGCCGCCGCCGTCACCCTGGTCGCCGGCATCGCCCTCGCCGGCCCGGGCGACGACGACGGCATGACCGCCACCACCGAGCCCACCGAGGGCAGCGGGCCCACGACGACGACCGTCGTCCCCGCCGACGTCGGCGGCCCGTGCCCGTTCACCCTCGTCGGCGACGGCATCCCCGCCCCCGAGCCGGTCGACATCCCCCGCACCGAGGGCGAGGACCCGACCATGGTCCGCTCCAACGCCCAGGTCACCGTCGACGGCCACCTCGTCACCGTCGTGCTCGGCGGTCTGCCGATGCTCGACGCACCGATGTTCGGCCCCGCCGGCACCCTCGAGGTGCACACCGGCGTGGCCGACGCGGCCACCGGGACCACCCGGGTGTCGGGGCTGGAGGCCCTGCCGACCGAGCCGCCGTGCCAGGACCTCCAGGCCTGGGTCGACGTCCCCGCCGACGGGATCGACGCGGCCACCGACCTCGTCGAGCGGGTGCTCGCCGCCGTCGTGCCCGCCGAGCCCCTCGACCAGGCCGACCTGGCCATCCGGGCCGACGCCCGGGAGCGCCTGGCCGATCACCAGAGGGAGGCGGAGCGGTGCGCGACCGACCCGGCTTGCGTCCCGATGACGTGGGAGGGACCGACGACGGAGGGCGGGACCTACCGCATCGAGGTCGACCAGGACGTGGTGCGGGGCTTCGTCGACGGCCAGCAGGTGAACACCGACGCCGACGTCCCGGTCTGGGAGGACATCGCCGGCGACACGGTGATGGGCGGCGTGGGCTTCGAGATCAGCGCTCGCCCGGCCGGGACGCCGCAGGACATGGTCTTCGTCGGCGCCCGCCCGCCGGGCGCGGCCGGGACGTTCGTCGTCGGCCTCGACGGCGAGGAGATCGCCGTCGACACGCTGACCATCTCGCCCGACGGGCGCTTCTACGCCATCCACACCCTGGAGCTCCCGGTCGGCGAGCCGGGGACGCCCTGGCCGGTGCACCACCGGGACGCCGACGGCGCCGTGATCGAGCAGCCCGCCGGGGGCTGACGTCGCGGCGTCGGCCGACGAACCGGCGGGCGGCGGCGCGGGCGTCAGCGGGCGGCGACCACCTCGGCGGTGACGTCGAGGCAGCGCCGGTCGACGGTGCCGGGCACGAGGACCAGCTCGTCGACCCCGGCCTCCTCGGCGTCGTCCATGACCCGGCGGAGGTCGTCGGGCGTGGCGACCCAGCACTCCTCGGCCATGGCCGTGGCGAACTCCTCGCCGAAGATGGCGAGGTAGCGGGCGGCGAAGGCCCGCAGGGTGGCCAGCGGGTCGTCGACGCCGACGACGTAGAAGCAACCGCTCAGCTTGCGGGGCGGGGGCCGACCGACATCCGCGAAGACCCGGTCGGCCAGCTGGTTGGTGCGCCGCATCTCGTCGCCCTTGCCGGCCACGCTGAACCCGGTGATGCCGTCGGCCCACGCCGCCGCCCGGGCCATCGAGCGGGGCCCCATCGGCGAGGCGATGATCGGCACGCCGTCGGGGCGGACGGGCGGCGGCCCGACCGGGTCGGCGCCGGGGAAGGGCGGCTCGCCGGCCAGCAGGCGCCGCACCTCGGCGACCGCCGAGTCGAGCCGGGCGTGGCGGCGCTCGTAGGGCGCCTCGGCGGCCCGGTAGTCGTGGCCCCGCCCGCCGACGCCCACGCCGAGCGTGAAGCGACCGCCGGCCAGGTGGTCGAGCGTCGCCACCTGCTTGGCCACCAGCGCCGGCGGGTGCATGGGCAGGATCCAGATGTTGGCGATGACCTCGACCCGCTCGGTCACCGCCGCCGCGGCAGCCAGCGTCGTGGCGATCTCGGGGTTGTCGAAGGTGATCCGCTCCCCCGCCGACACGCTGGAGAACGGCCCCTCGTCGATCCCCCGGCTCCACTCGACGGTGGTGCCCGGACCGTAGCCGGGGGCCATGGTGGGCAGGGCGACGCCGACGTCCATCACGCCTCCTCCTCGGGGATCGACCAGTCGACCGGGTCCCGGCCGGCGGCGACCAGGGCGGCGTTGGCCCGGCTGAACGGCCGGCTGCCGAAGAAGCCACGGTGGGCGCTGAGAGGCGACGGGTGGGGCGACTCGATGACGACGTGCCGGCTGGTGTCGACCAGCACCTTCTTCTTGCGGGCCGACGAGCCCCAGAGGATGAACACGACCCGCTCGGGCTTGTCGTTCACGGCCTGGATGACGGCGTCGGTGAAGGTCTCCCAGCCCTTGCCCTGGTGCGAGGCGGCCTGGCGGGCCCGCACCGTGAGGGTGGCGTTGAGCAGGAGCACGCCCTGGCGGGCCCAGGCCTCCAGGTGGCCGTGGCGGGGGCGGGGCACGCCGACGTCCGACTCCAGCTCGGTGTAGATGTTCACCAGCGACGGAGGGACGTCGACGCCGCGCTGGACCGAGAAGCACAGCCCGTGGGCCTGGCCGGGGCCGTGGTACGGGTCCTGGCCGAGGATCAGCACCTTGACGTCGGCGTAGGGCGTGAGGTGCAGCGCCGCGAAGACGTCCTCCGCCGCCGGGAAGACCTGGTGGTGCCGGCGCTCCTCGTCGACGAACGTCCGCAGGTCGGCGAAGTACGGCTTGGCCAGCTCGGCCTTGAGGATCGGGTTCCAGTCGGTCGTCGCCATCGACCGGGGACCATAAGCGGCAGACTGGCCCTCATGAGCGACACGCAGGTCTGGTCCGCGACCGGCATCGAGGTCCACCAGGTCGTGGTCGGGCCCATGGACAACAACGTCTACGTCGTCCGCTGCACCGAGACCGGCGACGCCGTCCTCCTCGACGCCGCCAACGAGCACGAGCGGCTGCTCGACCTGTGCCGGGCCCTCGGGGTGCGCCGGGTCCTCGAGACCCACGGCCACTGGGACCACATCCAGGCCGTGCCCGAGCTGCGCGACGCCGGCTACGACGTGGCCGTCACCGCCGCCGATGCGGCCATGCTCCCCAGCTACGACTCCACGATCGACGACGAGGACGTCATCGAGGTCGGCCGGCTCCGCCTCCACGCCCACCACACCCCGGGCCACACGCCGGGCTCGGTGTGCTTCACCGTCGCGGGCACCCCGCTGCTGTTCAGCGGCGACACCCTGTTCCCCGGTGGGCCCGGCAACACCAGCTTCGAGGGGGGCGACTTCCCGACGATCATGCGGTCGCTGGAGGAGCGCCTGTTCACCCTCCCCGACGACACCATCGTCCTCCCCGGCCACGGCGACCGCACCACGATCGGCACCGAGCGCCCGCACCTGGGCGAGTGGGCGGAACGGGGCTGGTGACCGACGCCCTCCCCTCCCCGCTGCGGCCCCTCGACCACACGCCGGTCCACACCGGGGACCTCCCGGCCACACCGACCCGGGACCGGGCCATCCCGGCCACGGCCTGGGTCGAGGCGCCGGCCGACCTGCTCGCCCTGGGCGCCGACCTCCCGGAGCAGCCGGTCGCCCGCTACCTGCGCCGCATCGGGCCGTGGCTGCTGTGGCGGGCGGGGCCGCCGTCCAAGGGCGACGCCCGCCTGTGGGCGGCCCGGGCCGACGACCTCGCCGTCGCCCACACCTTCCGCCTGTTCCCCGACGGCCACGGCTCCGGGGTCGGCCCCTCGGGAGCCACCCACGACCGCTTCCGCACCTGGAAGGAGGACCTCCGCGACGCCGGCTGACCCCTTCTCGGCTAGGTCGTGGCGCCCTGGGCCTTCTCGTCGGCCTTGCCGAGGTCGACGGTGTCGGGCTGGGACTCGTCGTGGGTCTTGTCGCCCAGCTTGGACGGGTCGATCATCCCGCGGGACACCCAGCCCCGCTCCTCGGCCCACACCATCACCGGCGGCAGGATCACCAGGGCCGACAGCAGGGCGACGACCACGTTCATGGCCACGATGATCCCGAAGTCCCGCAGCAGCGGGAGCGACGAGGTGGCGATCACGGCCACGCCGGTCACGGCGGTCATCCCGGAGACGATGAAGGCCCGGCCGGTGCGGGCGGCGGTGACGTCGGCGGCGGCCTGCGGGGACAGGCCCCTCCCCCGCTCCTCCAGGAACCGCAGGAGGATCAGCGAGGTGAACTCCGTGCACACGGCGATCACCAGCGGTCCGCCCACCGCCGTCATCGGGCTGAGCTTGAGGCTGAAGGCGTAGGCCACCAGCGAGGCCGCGCCCACGGCGATCAGCACCGGCACCAGGGAGAGCAGCGACCGGACGATCGACTTGAGCCGGATCATCAGGAAGAGGAAGACGAACAGGACCGACAGGTAGGTCAGCAGCACCCGGTTCGACTCCAGGTTCTGGAGCAGGCCGACGCCGACCACGGCCAGGCCGGACGGGGTGGCCCGCACGTCGCCCGGCGGGTCGGTGGACTCCCGGATCTCGTCGACCATCTCGGCCCGCTCGTCGAGCGAGCTGGGCCGGGTCGTGAAGAGGATGTTGAGGGCGTGGTCGTCCTCGGTGTCGGCCACCGTGAACTCGCGGATGGCGTCGGGCGCCGCCTCGTAGGCCTTGGTGATCTCCTCGCCGGTGGGCACGACGTCGCTCGTCCCCTCGATGTCGGTGAGGAAGCTGATCGGCGTGATGATCGACGATGCCCGGTTGAGCAGCTCGGGGTACTCCTCGAGGGTCCGATCGGTGAACTCGTGGAGGTAGGCGATGTCCCGATCGCTGAACAGGTCCTCCTGGCTGTCGCCGACGACGTAGATGCCGAGCTCGCTGGAGGAGTCGACCTCGTCCTCGAGCGTCTGGACGTCCTTGCGGTTCTGCGAGTCCTGGTTGACCCACTGGATCGGGTCGGTCTGGAGGACGAGCTTGTCCTCCACGACGATGCCGCCCACGAAGATCACGAGGCTGGCCGCCATCAGCGGGATCGCCGTCTTCGGCGACAGCGAGCCCAGCCAGACCGTGAGCTTGCCGAGGGCGCCCTCGCGGAAGTCCCGGCCCTTGGTGGGCGACTTGAACTCGCGGATGCCGAGGGTGGCCAGCGGGATGATGATCGAGCCGAGGCAGATGACGGCGACGCCGATGCACAGCAGCAGGGCGAAGTCCCGGATCATCGGCACCTTGGCGAAGCGCAGGGCGGCGAAGGCGAAGAGGGCGTCGAAGGTGACGACCAGCAGGGCCGGGCACAGGTTGCGGGCCGTCTCCTGGATCGGGTGCGAGGCGCGGTCGATCACGACCTCCTCCTCCACCCGGGCGTGCATCTGGATCGCGTAGTCGATGCCCACGCCCAGCATCACCGGGAGCCCGGCGATGGTGACGATGGTGAGCGGCACCCCGAGGTAGCCGGCCAGGCCGAACGCCCACACCACGCCGACGAGCACCACGGCGAGGGGCAGCAGCCGCCAGCGCACGTCGAACAGCACCAGCAGGATCAGGATCATGATGACGACGGCGATGCCGCCCAGCTTGAGGATCCCGCCCTTGAGGTAGTCGTTGATGTCCTTCAGGAGGACGGGGGCGCCGGTGACGAGGACCGAGCCGCCCTCGATCTCCCTGTCGGCCCAGACCTCCTTGACCGCCACCGCGCCGGCGCCCTCGGTCTCGACATCGGCGTTGCCCTTGAGCCGCACGATCATCTGGGCGTGGGTGTCGTCGGGGAAGAAGGTCCGCAGCGACTTGCGGATCTCGCCGGTGTTGTCGTGGAGCAGGAAGTCGACCCAGTCGGGGTTCTCCAGCGTCGCCTTGGCCGGGTCGGGGGTCAGCTCGCCGGGGGCGGCGGCGAAGCCGGGCTCCTCGCACGCCACCCGGCGGTCCTCGGGCAGCTGGTCGACGGTGATCAGCGGGTTGGGGATGCCGAGCAGCCGGCAGGCGGTGGCGTCCTGGTCGATGTAGCGGAGGATCTGGGCCTCGCTGCCCGCCTCCTCGGTGTCGATGGCCCGCTGCAGGACGGTGCCGGCGATCGACTCGGTGGGCAGGGCGGCCCGCTCGCCGGGGTCTGCGTAGCTGTTCTGGATCAGGCTGTCGGAGAACTCCAGGCCGGTGAGCGGCGTGACCACCGACTCGACGTTGGGGTCCTTCCGGATCTCCTCGGTGGCGGCGAGGATCGTCTCCCGGTTCTCACCGCTGGCCAGGTCGACCACCGTGTGGCCGTCGTCCATGGTGAACAGGACGATCATGATCTGGCCGCCGAACAGGCTCTGGTACTCGACGTTGTCCTTGGCGACCTGTTCGTCCTTGTTCAGGTAGCTGTCCTGACCCGTGGCGAACTCGAGCTGCGTGATGCCGAGACCGAGGGCGACGGTGACGATGAGCCCCACGATCGACACGAGCCCGGCCCGCCGGCCCAGCTCGACGGCCAGCCATGACCAGAACCTCTGCACGGCGGGCACACTAACCAGGAGTCATCGGGACGACACCTGGGGCTCATCTGGCCGTCGGCCTAGACCTGGCGGTACCGCCGGTGACGGGTGAGGGCGCCGGCCACGGCGAGGAGCAGCCCGCCGGCGCCGGCGACGATCAGCCCGAGGCCGAGGTCGACGTCGAAGTCCTCGATCCCGCCGGCGCTGGCCACGTCGACGGCGACGACCACGGCGACGACGACGCCGAGCCCGGCCAGCCCGAGGCGCAGGGCGAGGGACCGGGCCCCGGCGATCAGCAGGGCGGCCCCGACGGTGGCCACCGCGGCCAGGACGAGGAGGACCTTGGCGTCCGCGCTGGCCGACCAGCCCGACACGTCCCGGCCCTCGACGGCGATCCACGGCAGGAACACCCCGACGGCGATCAGGAGGGCGGCGAGCAGCCCGGCGACCCCGCCGGGCAGGTTGCCCCGCTCGTCGAGCACCGCCGCCCCCGGCGTCCCGATCGTCCCGGCGAACCCCGGCTGTGGCGGTGCCACCCCCACCCCTGCCGAACTCGGGGGAGATGGCGACAGGTTTCGGGCGCTTTCTCCACCGAGTTCGGGGAAGGGGCCGGGCTCGGGAGCCGAGGGTGCCGGGGCCGCGGGGGCGGGGGCGGGGGGTGCCGGGGTGGAGCGGGGCTGGCGGGGTGGCGGGGCGCTGAAGGTGAAGGCGGAGGTGTCGGCGGCGACCGGGCCGGCCTCGGAGGGCACGGGCGCTCGGCAGGCCGGGCACAGCGTCTGGTGGGCGGCGACCGGCTCGTGGCAGGCGGGGCAGGGGCGATCGGGCACGGGCCAACGTCTACCCCGTCGGGCCGCACCGGCCCACCCCTGGATCGGCCGTCGGGTGGGCCTCCCCCGGCCGCCCTGTGCGTGCGCTCGACCACCCGGCGCGGCCGGGCTGTTCTCCCTGGTCAGCGGGCTGTAGTTTGTCACCGGTGGTGACAGAGGTCGACGTCGAGCGGCCTCGGGGTCGCCGGCTGCGCGCCTACGACACCGGGGATGATGGGAACACGGCGCTCGCCGTCGTGTGGCACCACGGCACCCCCGCGCTCGGCCCGCCGCCTCCGGCCCTGCTCACGGCCCCGGCCGCGGCCCGCATCCGGTGGATCACCTACGACCGGCCCGGCTACGGCGCCTCGTCGCCCGACGGCGGGCGCGACATCGGCGCCGCTGCCGACGACGTCGCCGCGGTCCTCGACCTCCTCGGTGTCGAGCGGGTCGCCATGATGGGCCACGGCGCCGGCGGGGCCCACGCCCTCGCCTGCACCGCCCTCCTCCCCGACCGGGTCGTGGCCGCCGCCGTCATCGCCGGCCGGGCGCCCTACGACGCCCGCGACCTCGACTGGTTCGCCGGCTTGGAGCCGTTGGCCGCCGATCGCCTCCGCTCGGCGCTGTTCGACCGGGCCACCCGCATCGACCACGGCATCTCCGGCGGGCTCGGCGGCGAGGGCCTCGGCCCCGTCGACGACGACCTCGCCGCCGTCGCCTACTGGGGCTTCGAGCCGGCCGAGATCACCGCCCCGACGCTGCTCGTCCACGGCGGCCGGGACCGCTCGGCGCCCCCGGCCCACGCCGACTGGCTGGCCCGCACGATCCCCGGCGCCGTGCTCCGCCTCCACGAGGACCGCGACCACGACACCATCTGGTCGGAGGCCGGCGACGCCGTCGGGTGGATCGTCTCGCAGGCCGTGGCCCACGAGCGCTAGCCCGGGGCCGCGCTAGTCCGGGGCGAAGCCCTGGCGGACGGTGTTCTCGCTGCTCGCCCGGGCGTCGACCAGCGCCAACAGGCTGTCCGGCCCGCCGGCCTTGGCCCCCGTCCCCGACAGGCCGTGGCCGCCGAAGGGGTGGCGGCCGACGACGGCGCCGGTGATGTCCCGGTTGACGTAGACGTTGCCGGCCCGGAGCTCGGCCACGCACCGCTCGACCGTCGAGGGGGTCCGGCTGCACACCCCGGCGGTGAGGGCGTACGGCGTGTCGTTGGCCAGGGCCAGCGCCTCGTCGAGGTCCGCCGCCCGGAGCACTGACAGCACCGGCCCGAAGTGCTCGTCCTGGGCGAGGGGTGACGAGGGGTCGACGTCGGTGACGACCGTGGGGCCGACGTACCAGCCGTGGTCGGGGACGTCGGTGCGGGCGAGGGCGACCGTGCCGTACCGATGGGCGCCGGCGACCACCGCCTGCAGCCGGGCGTGGGCGTCGGCGTCGATCACCGGGCCGACCTGGGTGCCCATCTCGGCGGCCGGTCCGACGACCAGCTCGGCGGTGGCCGCCACCAACCGGGGCACGACCGCGTCCCACGCCCGGTCGAGGACGATCAGCCGAGAGAGGGCCGAGCACTTCTGGCCGGCGTAGGCGAAAGCCGAGCGCAGGGCGATCGGGACGACCTGGTCCGGGTCGGCGTCGGCATCGACGACCAGCGCGTTCTTGCCGCCCATCTCGGCCAGGACCCGCTTCACGAGCCTCTGCCCGGGCTGCACGACCGCCGCCGCGGCGTTGATGGCCAGGCCCACGTCCCGCGACCCGGTGAAGGAGACCACGGCCACCTCGGGGTGCTCGACGAGGCGGGCCCCGACGTCCTCGCCCCGGCCGGGCAGGAAGCCGAGCACGCCGGCGGGGAGCCCGGCGTGCTCGAAGGCCTCGACGATCGACCAGGCCACGCCGGGCGACTGCTCGGCCGGCTTGAGCACCACCGGGTTGCCGACGGCGAGGGCGGCCGCCGTCATGCCCGTCGGGATGGCGAGCGGGAAGTTCCACGGGGCGATGACGGCGGTGACGCCCTTGCCCTCGTAGGCGAGCCGGTTGGCCTCGCCGGGCGGCGACTGGACGGCCCCGCCCGCAGCCAGGTCGAGGGCGGCCCGGCCGTAGTGCTCGCAGAAGTCGATGGCCTCGCACACGTCGGCGTCGGCCTGGTCCCACGGCTTGCCCACCTCGTGGACCTGCCGGGCGGCCAGCTCGTCCCGGCGCTCCCGCATCCAGGCCGCGGCCCGGAACAGCACGCCGGCCCGCTCGGTCGCCGGGGCGCGTCGCCACCGCTCGCGCTGCTCGACGGCGGCCGCCACCGCGGCATCGGCCTCGTCGGCGCCGCAGGCCGCGGCCCGGGCCACCACCCGGTCGGGCCGGCCCGGGTCGACCGAGTCGATGGTGGCGGTCGTCCGCACCCTCTGCCCGGCGATCACCGCCGGCACCTCCAGCGGCTCGTGGCGCGCCGCGTGCTCGACGGCGTGGCCGAACGCCTCGCGAGGCGCCCGGCGCCGCCATTCCCGGACCGGCTCGGGCTCGTAGGCGTGCGGGTGCGACGGGTCGGTCGTCGCCCGCGTCGGCTCGTCGAGGTCGGGCAGGGCGGCGACGGCCGGGGCCGCGATCAGCGTGTCGACGTCGTCGCCCTCGGCGAAGCGATGGCGGACGAAGGACTCGTTGCTGGTGTTCTCCAGCAGCCGGCGGACGAGGTAGGCCATGCCGGGGACCAGCTCGCCGACCGGGGCGTAGACCCGCAGCCGGAAGCCCAGCCGGCGGATGGCGTGGTGCAGCGGCTCGGCCATGCCGTGGAGCATCTGGATCTCGTAGCCGTCGTCGGGGATGCCCGACTCCCGGGCGTACTCGATGGCGTAGGCCAGCGACCGGAGGTTGTGGCTGGCGAAGGCGGCCCGCACGTCGCCGTGGTGGTCGTGCAGGAGGCGGGTGCAGCGCTCGTAGGCGGCGTCGGTCTCCTCCTTGTGCTCGTAGACGGGCACCGGCCAGCCCGCGGCCCGGGCCTGGATCGTCTCGGTGTCCCAGTAGGCGCCCTTCACCAGGCGGACGGTGAGCGGGCGGTCGCGCAGGGCCGAGACGGCGATCAGCTCGGCCATGTCGTCCCGGCTGTCGCGCAGGTAGGCCTGGACGACGATGCCGAGGTCGACGTGGGCCAGGTCGGGGTCGGTGGCCAGGCCGCGGACCAGCTCGAGGGTGAGGTCCTTGACGTCGGCGTGCTCCATGTCGACGTGGACGGTCGCGCCCCGCTCCCCCGCCCGCCGCATGATCCGGGCGAGCCGCTCCCGGGCGCCGGCCAGGCCGTGCTCCCGGGTCAGCGGCTCGTAGTGGACCGCGAGGGCGGTGGGCTTGACGCTGACGTTGACCCGGGGCCGGGGGCCGAGGTCGTCGCGCTCCAGGCGGGGCTGGTCGGTCCAGCCCGGGGCGGCGTCGGCGAGGGCGTCGAGGACCTCGACGACCCGCTCGCAGTAGCGGTCGGCCTCGGCGGCGACGATCGTCTTCTCGCCCAGGAGGTCGACGGTGGTGGCGATGCCCGCCGCCCACAGCCGGGCCGCCCCCTCGACCGCCTCCGCCGCCGTCTCGCCGAGGATGAACTGCTCGGCCATCCGCGTGATGTTCTTCCTGGCCACCCGCGCCTCGACCCGCTTGCCGAAGGGGACGTGGTCGGCCACGTCGACCCCGAGGTCGAGGGCCTTGGGCACGCCCACGCCGCTCATGTACTCGGCGAGGTGGCCGGCCACGTCGTCGTCGCCGTCGAGGGTCGGGAAGACGTCGACGAAGCGGAACAGCTGGGCCTTGAACGCCGGGTTGTCCATGGCCCGGTCGAGGAGCTTCTCGCTCCACCACGACATCCGGTAGACGGAGCTCCCCTCGTCGCCCCCCACCTCGGCGATGCGTCGGGCCGTGGCGGCGACGCGGGTCTCCAGGTCCTCCGGCATGGCCGCCCCCTACCCAGTTCTCAGGTGGGGACCACCTCGACGATGCCCTTCATGCCGTAGGCCTCGTGCCTCGGGAGGTGGCAGACGATGCGGAGGTCCTCGTCGCCGTCGAAGTCGTAGACGGTGGCGCCGGTCTGGCCCGGGCCGAGCGACACCTCGCCCGGCACCGGCGGGTGGGCCGCCTCGGTCCCCCGCTCGTGGCGGAGGTGGACCGACTCGGGCCCGACGACCAGCTCGTGGCCGATCGGGTCGGTGTTGCGGACGACGAAGCGGACCTGCGTGCCCTCGTGGACCCGGATCCGCTCGGGGTGGAACCGGGAGTCCTCGATGGTGATCGTCACCGTCTCGGTGCCCGGGCCGAGGACGGGACCGGCGGCATCCTCGTCGGCGGCGGCGACGGCATAGCCCCCCGCCGTCACCGCCACGCCGACGAGGAGCGCTCCCGCCACCAGGAGCCTCATGCCGGCTCCTCCCGCTGCTGGATCGACGGGACCGGCGGGGCCGCCATCAGCCGGACCAGCAGGCCCCCGCCGAGCACGGCCGCCGCCGCGGCCACCCCAACCGCCACGGGCCACCAGGCGATCCCGTCGCCCGCCGGGCCGACCGGCACCGCGTCCCGGGCCGGGATGCCGGCGTCGACCACCGCCGGCGCCTCGTCGTCGTCGGTCGAGACGGCCAGGTCGTAGTCGAGGTCGCCGGCGTCGACCTCCAGCGGCATGTGGGTGAACCACATCTCCTCGGGCACCCACTCCATGCCCACGTCGGAGCGGAGGTCGTCGAGCAGCAGGTCGTCGGCCTCCTCGCTGCGGGCCAGCTCCAGGCCCTCGCCCCCGGCCAGCAGCGCCGGGCGGTCGTCGGTGAGGAGGAAGACGTCCGCCTCGACCCGCTGGTCCTCCTGCAACCCGAGGCCGAGGATCCGCAGCGGCACCCACGGGTCGTCGGTGGGGATCGTCAGCATGATCGGCGTGCCGTCGCCGGCGCCCTGGCCCAGCTCGGCGGCCCGGCCGGCGTCGAACTTGGCGGCCATGAAGATCTGGCTGCGGTCGCCGTAGAACTCGAGCACCTCGGGGGCGTCGGGGGTGAGGAGGAAGCCGTTGTCGACGGCCCACTCGCCGACCTCGTCGCCCCCGCCCTCGAGGATCGTGATGTCGAGGGCGTCGATCTCGTACTCGTCGATCACCGTCGCCCCCTCGTCGGCGGCGCTGGCGCTGAACTGCTCCTGGAGGTCCTCCTCCGGCGGGGCGACCTCCTCCTGGAGCCGCTGGAGGGTCCAGTCGCCGCCCCTCTCGACGTTCGACGGCACGTCCGGGAGGGGGACGATGCTGCCGACCTCCTCGCCCTCACCGGTGAACTCGAAGGAGGTGACGTAGCGCTCGACGCCGTCGTGGTAGGCGGCCAGCGTCGTGGTCCGCACCAGCTCGATGGTGCCGTTCTCCCCGACCAGGCCCCCGCAGGCCAGCGCCGGCCCGGTGCCCAGGGCGGTGGTGGCGCCGGCGGCGGCCAGGGCGACGAGCGTGCGTCGGATGCGTCCGGTGGTCATGTCCAGCCTCCACGGCAGCGGGCAACGGGGCCTCCGACGCCCGTCACGCCGGTCCGGTTCCCGCTCCTACGATCGGGGCATGCCTGCGCTGTCGTCGGACTGGTCGGTGGCCGGAGCGGCGCCGTGGGACGTGCACCGGCGGTGGGTCACCAGGTTGGGCCGGGAGAACTTCGGGCGGCGGATGGGGCGCCGGATGCGCGACGCCCCCGACGTCCTCTCCAACGGGCCCGACGTCGGCTGCATCGACGGGCTCGACGACCTCCTGATCGGGGTCGCCGTCGTCGTCGTGGTGATCCTGCTGATCGTCTTCGTGGCGCCGCTGGTGATCTTCCTCGTCGAGGCCCTGCTGCTCCTCGTCGCCGTGCTCCTCGGCCTGGTCGCCCGGATCGTGTTCCGGCGCCCCTGGTCGATCGACGCCTTCGGCGCCGACGGCACCCACCTGCGCTGGAAGGCGGTGGGCTGGCGGGCCGCCACGGCCAAGATCGACGAGGTCACCGCCGCCCTGTCCCACGGCCTGATCGCCCCGGGCGCCGAGGTGGTGCACAGCAACGGCATCACCACCCAGCCGCCCCCCGAGTGGAACGGCACCGGGCCGTTCGGGAGCGGTCGGCCCGCGGGTTGAGATCTTGGAGGCGCCGCCGGGAATCGAACCCGGGTACAGGGATTTGCAGTCCCTTGCCTAAGCCACTCGGCCACGACGCCAGGGACGGGCGACCTTAGCCGAGGGCTCCGTGCCATCCCGCAGGGCTAGGAGGTGACCCGCAGCACGCCCCGGAGACCGCTGACCTCGAACAGGTTGCGGACCGGGGCGCTGGGGTGGGCGATCTCCAGGGTGCGGCCGCCGGCGGCGGACCGGCGCTGGGCCTCGACGAAGACCCGCAGGGCGCTGGAGTCGCAGAAGGCGACGCCGGCCATGTCGAGCACGACGTCGACGACGCCCACGTGCTCGCCCAGGGCGGAGCGCAGCCGGGGCACGGAGAAGACGTCGACATCGCCCGAGAGGGCCACCACGACGACCCCATCGGCCAGGCGCGAGCGATCGACCTCGATCACGACCCCGATGGGCCCAGAGGTCTCTGCAGCCCGAGACACCTTCACCAGGCACGGGCTTGCCCAGCCCGGCACCTGCCGAAACGGGGCCGTTCGGCCCATCTTCCCGCCCTCCCCTCGCAGCTCTCGTCGCCTCTCCGCCCCTTTCGCGACGGTGGATCCTGACCCGCCGGTCAGGGCGGCCGCTACCGTGGCGCCGTGACCGACGCCCCTGCCGCCCCGCCGCCGCGCCCCGCCCCGACGGACTGGGCGACGGACTTCGACCACACCCACGACGCCTACGCCGCCATCGCCCCGGAGATCTGGGACGACCTGCGGGAGCGCTGCCCGGTCGCCCACACCGACCGCTTCGGCGGGGCCTGGCTCCCGACCCGGCACGAGGACGTCTCGGCCATCGCCCACGACACGACGCACTTCACGTCCAACAGCGTGATCGTGTCGGACTTCAAGCCCAACGTCCCCGCCCCGGTCGGCTTCGCCCCGCCGATCACGTCGGACCCGCCGTTCCACGAGCTGGCCCGCCGGCTGCTGCTGCCCGCCTTCTCGCCCAAGGCGATCCGTCCGCTGGAGGAGTCGACCCGGCTGCTGTGCCGCTCGCTGATCGACAACCTCCTCGCCTCGGTCCCCGCCGACGGCGACCCGGTGGTCGACGCAGCCACCGCCTACAGCCAGCACATCCCCGTCGGCGTCATCGCCCACATGCTCGGCGTGCCCCGGGAGGACGGCGACCGCTTCCGCATGTTCATCCACCGCATCCTCGAGAAGCCGGGCCAGAACGGCCCGACCGACGAGGAGGACACGATGATCTTCTACCTCGACAAGATCATCCAGGAGCACAAGGCCGAGCCCCGCGACGACCTGATCGGCTACCTCCTCGGGCTCGAGCTCGACGGCCAGCCGCTGTCCGACGACCACGTCATGGGCACCGTCGCCCTGCTGCTGGTCGCCGGGATCGACACCACCTGGTCGGCGATCGGCGCCTCGATCTGGCACCTCGCCCAGCACCCGGAGCACCGGCGGCGGCTGGTCGAGGACCCGGACGTCATGCCCTTCGCCGTCGAGGAGATGCTGCGGGCCTACGCCCCGGTGACCATGGCCCGGATCGTCGCCGAGGACGTCGAGGTCGGTGACCGCACGCTGAAGGAGGGCGACTGGGTCCTGCTGCCGTTCCCGGCCGCCAACCGCGACCCCGAGTTCTTCGACCGGGCCGACGAGGTCGTCCTCGACCGGGAGCGCAACCGCCACGCCGCCTTCGGGCTGGGCATCCACCGCTGTCTCGGGTCCAACCTGGCCCGCATGGAGCTGCGGGTCGCCCTGGAGGAGTGGATGGCGCGGGTGCCCGACTTCGAGCTGGCGTCGCCCGACCCGGGTTCGGTCCGCTGGTCGACCGGCCAGGTGCGGGGGCCGCGGGAGCTGCCGCTGCGGCTGCTCCGGACCGAGGAGGCGGTGGCGTCGTGAGGATCGCGTACGACCGCGAGGCCTGCCAGGGCCACAACCGCTGCTACCTGCTGGCCCCCGAGCTGTTCGACGTCGACGACGAGGGCTACGCCATCCTCCTGGTCGAGGGTGACGTTCCGCCCGACCTCGAGGACAAGGCCCGCCTCGCCGCCGACAACTGCCCCGAGTACGCCATCGTGCTCCGCACGGCCGAGGGCTGAACCCCGAGCGCAGCTCGGTGGGCTGGGCTCCTCCCCGCCGAAGCTCGCTGCGCTCGCCGGCTCGGGCTGGCGCCGACTCCGAGACCCGTCGGGGCTGCCGCCCGGCCACCGGGCCCGGTCGCGGGCGCGTCGGCAACTCGTCGGCGGCGGGGCGCGCCGGGCGCGAGGCTCTGGCGATGGTGGACGCCGGGCAGCGGGTCTCGACCGCGGCGCGGTCGTTGGCGGGGCGGGAGGGGCTGGCCGCGGTGGTGTTCGTCGAGGGGGCGTCGGACCACGCCGCCCTCGTGGCCCTGGCCGGGCGGCAGGGGCGGGACCTCGACGCCGAGGGCGTGGCCGTCGTGCCCATGGACGGCTTCTCGGGGATCGGCCGCTTCCTGGCCGAGTTCGGGCCGGCCGGGCGGGGCCTGCGGCTGGCCGGGCTGTGCGACGAGGCCGAGGCCTGGTACGTCGGCGGACGGCTGGCCGGGGCCGGGGTCGACGACGCCACCTTCCACGTCTGCCACCCCGACCTGGAGGGCGAGCTGGTCCGGGCCCTGGGCCACGACGGCGTCCTCGCCGTGCTCGACGGGCTCGGCGACCGGGTGGCCTTCGGCCGCTTCCAGCGCCAGCCGGCCCAGCGGGAGCGGCCCCTCGACGCCCAGCTGCACCGCTTCCTCGGCATCCGCTCCGGTCGCAAGATCGCCGCCGCCCGGGCCATGGTCGAGGCCCTCCCCCTCGACCGGGTCCCCGCTCCCCTCCTGGCCGTCCTGGCCGACGTCTAGTTCGCCTCCAGGAGGGACCGGGCGTGGGCGCGGAGGGCGTCGGCCAGCTCGGGCGGGTCGAGGACCTCGACGGGGACGCCGAGGCCGGCCAGCCAGGCGGCCATGCCGGGGAGCGAGCCGCCGCCGGCCTCGACGATGGTGGCGTCGGGGCCGTCGGCCCGGTGGAGGGCCGTCGTGCGGGGCATCAGCGACTGGGCGTGGGCCAGGGCGACCGGGAGCCGGACCGTCGCCTGGATCTCGTAGGGCGCCACCGCGTTGCCCCGCTGGACGAGGGCGACCGGATCGGGCGGGTCGACGATCTCGACCGGGTGGCGGGTGGTGCGGACGTCGCCGATGCGGTCGACCCGCAGGGTCCGCCAGGCGTCGCGGTCGACGTCCCGGGCGACGAGGTACCAGCGCGGCCCCATCCGGACGAGGCGGTACGGGTCCATCCTCTTCTCGCTGGCGTTGCCCTCGCGGTCGACGTAGTCGAGCTTCACCCGCTCGGACTGCCGGCACACCCGGGCCAGCTCGACCAGCAGGCCGGCGTCGATCCGGTCCGGCGGGCGGCCGTGGAGCTCGGTGGTCACCGCGGTGATCGACCGCACCCGCTCGACCAGCGGCGCCGGCAGCACCTGCTCCAGCTTGGCCAGGGCCGAGACGGTGGCGTCGTCGAGCCCGGCCACGCTGCCGTCGGCCGCCGCCCGCAGCCCGAGGGCGACGGCCACCGCCTCGTCGTCGTCGAGCAGCAGCGGCGGGAGCCGGCCGCCCCGGCCCAGCTGGTAGCCACCGTGCGGGCCGACCTCGGCGTCGACCGGGTAGCCCAGCTCCCGCAGGCGGGTGACGTCCCGGCGTACGGTGCGGGTCGTGACCTCCAGCCGCTCGGCCAGCTCGGGCGCCGTCCACGTGGGGCGGGCCTGGAGCAGCGACAGCAGGCGCAGCAGACGGGCGGGGGTGTCGGCCACGCCCGCCAGCATGCCCGCTGATGCGGACCGAACCTGTCCGCATCGCTCCGTACGGTCCCGTTCATGACCTCGCCTCTCACCGCCACCTGCACCTTCACGTCCTGGGACGAGGAGCCCGCCTACGGCCCCGACGCCCCCACGCCCCGTCTGGCCCACGCCCGGGTCGTCTTCGCCTACTCGGGCGGCTTCGAGGCCACCTCCGAGGCGCACTTCGCCATGTACTACCGGGCCGACGGCACCGGCACGTCGCACGGCTTCGAGCTGGTCACCGGCACCCGCGACGGCGAGGAGGGGACGTTCGTCGTCCACCACGTCGACGACTTCGGGGCCGACGGCGTCGCCTCGACCCACACCGTCGTCGAGGGGTCGGGCACCGGCGCCTTCGCCGGCCTGGCCGGGTCGGGCACGGCCCACCTGGGCGAAGGAACGACCGAGTGGGAGTGGTCCATCTCGTGAGCCCGTCCGCCGTCCCCGACGTCCCGCGGGCGGCCGTGCTGGCCCACCGGGTCGCGGCCCACCAGCTCGACCGCACGGGGCCGGCCGCAGCGACCGACCTGTCCGTCGTCGACCTCGGGGTGCAGGACACCCCGGCCGGCTCGGCCGCCCAGTCGCTGGCCGCCCGGCTGCCGGTGGACGTCGACCCCGGCGAGCTCGACACGTCCGACGGGCGCCGGTGGAGCACCGTCTGGGGCGTGCGGGGCGCCCCCCACGTCCACCGGCGGGGCGACCTGCGGGCCCTCGCCGCCGCCCTCTGGCCGGTCGACGCCGACGACGCCGCCGCCCGCCTCGCCGCCACCGGCACCTACTTCCGCAAGCACGACGTCGACTCGCTGGAGGTGATCCGCCTCACCGCCGCCGCCTACGAGGAGGTCGTCACCGCCGAGGTGCCCAAGGGCGAGGCCAGCACGGCGCTGACCGAGCGGGTGCCCGACGAGGCGGTCTCCTGGTGCCGGGGCTGCGAGGCCCACCACCTCTCGGACCAGCTGATGCGGGTCGCCGCCCTGCCCGGCGGGGCCCGCCTGGTGCCCGGTGAGAAGGCCACGTTGACGCCCATCCCCCGCTGGCCCGGCATCCCCTCGGAGCGCTCGGGCCTCGACGACCTCGTCCGCACGTACCTGGAGCTCAACGGCCCGACCCCGAGGGCCGACGTGGCCGCCTACCTCGGGACGACCCAGAAGGCGCTGGCCGACATCTGGCCCGACGACCTGGAGGACGTCACCGTCGACGGCACCAGGGCGGTGGCCCTGCCGTCGGTCCTCGACGGGCTGGCCTCGGGATCGACGCCCGAGCCGCGGCTCACCCGGCTCCTCCCCCGCGGCGACCCGTGGCTGCTGGCCCGGGACCGCTCGCTGACCGTCCCCGAGAAGGCCCACCACAAGGTGCTCTGGCCCATGCTCGGCCACCCCGGCGCCGTGCTGGTCGACGGCGAGGTCGTCGGCGCCTGGCGCACCAAGGCGACCGCCAAGCGCCTCGACATCGCCATCACCCCCTTCGCCCCCATCCCGAAGACCCGCCTTCGGGAGGTCGAGGACGAGGCGCACCGTGTCGCCGTCCTCCGGGGCCGGGACGACGTGCGAGTCTCGATGGGGTGAGCGACGAGACGTCCGTCCTGGGGTACTGCTGGCCGTACTCGACCGAGGCGGGGGGTGAGGTCGGGCTGCACCTGTCGTCGGCATCAGCGGACGTGACGGTCGAGGTGGCCCGGGTGGGGGCCGAGCGCACCGTGGTGTGGTCGGGGACGGCGTCGGGCGTCGAGGACCTGCCGCTGCCGCCGGAGGCGGACCTGGTCGGCTGCGACTGGCCGGTGGCGCTGTCGATCCCGGTCGACCCGGCGTGGCGGTCGGGGTTCTACGACGTGCGGCTGACGCCGGTCGGCGCCGAGGGGTCGCCCCACGACCGGGCCTTCTTCGTGGTCCGCCCCGGAGCCGACGACCGCCAGCCGATCCTCCTCGCCCTCAGCACCAACACCTGGAACGCCTACAACGACGTCGGCGGGGGCAACACCTACACCGGCAACGTCACCGCGTCCTTCCAGCGGCCCCT
This sequence comes from Iamia sp., assembly GCA_052038315.1. Lineage (GTDB taxonomy): Bacteria > Actinomycetota > Acidimicrobiia > Acidimicrobiales > Iamiaceae > Iamia. The sequence continues at coordinate 880 of JBQGCF010000167.1, read as the reverse complement.
CGCCCGGGGCCTGCTGCACAAGCCGGCCGGCGCCGGTCGCCGCGTGCCCGTCCTGGAACCGCCGGACCCCGGCATGCGGACCCACGTCACCTACCTGATCGAGAACGCCCTCTCGCAGTGGGCCGGCTCGTCGGGCTGGCCCAACTACGAGGAGCCGTTCCTCGCCTGGGCGGAGGCGAACGGCTACGCCGTCGACGTCTGCACCAACGCCGACCTGGAGCGGCCGGGCGTCCTCGACGGGCACCGCCTGCTGCTGAGCGTGGGTCACGACGAGTACTGGTCGTGGGCGATGCGGGACACGGTCGAGGCGTTCATCGAGGGTGGCGGCAACGTCGCCTTCCTGTCGGGCAACACGTCGTGGTGGCAGGTGCGCCTGGAGGAAGAGGGCGCGTCGATGGCCGCCTACAAGCAGCGCTTCGAGCAGGACCCGGTGCTCGGCACCGATCGGGAGCACCTGCTCACCTCGATCTGGCCCGACACGCTGATCGGGCGACCCGAGAACCACATGACCGGGGTCAGCTTCGCCCGGGGCGGCTACCACCGCATCGGCAAGCGCTCGCCGATGGGCGCCGGCGGCTACACGGTGATGCGGCCCGAGCACTGGCTGCTCGCCGGCACCGACCTGGAGTACGGCGACCTGCTCGGCGCGGCCGGCACCGCGGTCGGCTACGAGTGCGACGGCTGCGCCATGGCGATCGGACCCGACGGTCGCCCCGTGCCGACGGGCGAGGACGGCACGCCGACCGACTTCGACATCGTCGCCGTGGCCCCGGCCTCGCCCTTCGACCGGCGCCCCGCAGGGCGGCCGGTCGACGACGACGAGCTGTCGGCGGCCGAGTTCCACGCCGGGCGCGTCCTCGGGTCCCCCCACGGGCCGACG
>JBQGCF010000166.1:0-1997 GCA_052038315.1 Iamia sp. | reverse complement strand
CAGGTCCGATCCGACCTCGGGCAGCGGTCGCCCGTCGAGCACGTCGGCCAGGCCGATGCGGGTCAGCTCGCGGCGCACGGCGCGCCGCAGCGCGCCCGGCCGGTCGCCGGCGGCCCGCACCCGGCGGATCGTCGCCTCCCGGTCGACCACGTCGGGCTCGCCGAGGGTGACGAGCAGGTCGGGGGCGCGGACCAGGCCGCGGACCAGCAGCGGGCTGGTGCCGGCGAGGAGGCTCAGGCGCCGGGCGGTCTCCGGCGACTCCCGGCAGGCGGTGGCCACGGCCCGGGCGTCGGCGGCGACGAGGGTGCGCAGGGCGAGCAGGCCCCGGTCGGGATCGGGGGCGGCCGACAGCCAGTCGAGGACGAGGGGGAGGAGGGCGGCCATCAGCCGGGACGAACGGGTCAGCCCGGCGGTCAGCTCGGTGACGGCCTGGCGGGTGCGGTCGGCGTCGGCGAAGCCGAAGGCGGCCAGCCGGGTGGCGGCGGCCTCCGGCGCCAGGGGAGCGTCGACCCGGGTGAACGACTCCAGCAGGGGCCGGAAGTAGAGGCGCTCGTGGAGGCTGCGGACCGTCTGGCGGCAGGCCGCCACCTCCCGGTCGAGCTCGCCCACCGCCGTGGCCCGGGGCGAGTCGGCCAGGCCGAGGACCCGGGCCAGCCGCTCGCGGTCGGCCCGGTCGGCGGGGAGGGCGTGGACCTGGCGGCCCTCGTCGAGCTGGACCCCGTGCTCGACCCGGCGCAGCAGCCGGTACGAGGCGCGCAGCCAGCGGGCGTCGCCGTCGTCGACGTAGCCGCCGTCGGCCAGGGCGGTGAGGGCCGGCAGCGTGCCCCGCACCCGCAGGGCCGGGTCGAGCGGGCCGTGGACCAGTTGGAGCAGCTGGGCCGAGAACTCGATGTCGCGGATGCCGCCGGGCGTGCGCTTCACGTCGTCGGGCCCGTCGGTGGCCAGGGCGTGGCGCTCGGTCCGGGCCTTCATGGCCCGCACGGCGTGGAGGTCGTCGGCCCCGAACGGCGTCTCCCACAGCGCCTCGGCGGCGGCCGCCGCGAAGGCGGCGCCGAGCCCGGGATCGCCGGCGAGGGGACGGGCCTTGAGCAGGGCCTGGCGCTCCCACGGCTCGGCCCACCGCTCCCAGTGCGCCCGGTAGCCGTCGACCGTGCGGACAAGGGCCCCGTCGCGCCCACCGGGGCGGAGGTCGACGTCGACCCGCAGGGCGGCGCGGGCCAGTGCCAGCGCCCGGCGCGCCGCGTCCCGGTCGCCGTCGCCGCCCGTGGTGCCGACCAGGACGACGTCGACGTCCGAGGCGTAGTTGAGCTCGGTGCCGCCGGCCTTGCCGAGGGCGACGACGGCGAGGTCGGGGGCATCGGCCAGGCGCAGGGCGTGGTCGAGCACCCGGGCCGCGGCCCGGGTCAGGAGGCTCATCGTGGTCTCGAGCGGGTCCCGGTCGGTGAGGTCGCGGGCGGCGATGCGCAGCTGCTCCCGGCGCCACCAGCGGGCGAGGGTGCGCCCGTCGGCGATGTCGGCCTCGTCGTCGGGGACGGCCTGGTCGAGCGTGGCGAGCACGTCGAGGGCGGCCCCGTCGGCGGCCAGCAGCCGGCCCAGCCAGCCGCTCGCCGCCGCCACCGCCACCACCGCCCGGGCCAGCTCGCCGTCGGCCCCGATCCGCTCGACCCGGGCTGCGCTCAGCCGGTCGAGGGTGCGCTCGACCCGGGCCGGGTCGGCGGAGCGCCGCACCAGCGCATCGAGCAGGACGGGACCGGGCACCTGCGCATCCTGCCCCGCCCCGGTCCGCCGCCGCCCTCCCCGTTCTGATCAGCGAGCGTCCCAGAAGTGGGACGAGGGATGATCAGAACGGCGGGGTGGGCGAGGGGCACCGGCGGCCAGACTCGCGGCGTGACGAGGTTGGTCGTGATCATCGGGCCCATCGCCGCGGGCAAGTCGACCGTCGCCCGGCGGCTGGCCGACCGCCTCGGCCTCGAGTACCTCGACACAGGTGCCATGTA
>JBQGCF010000165.1:0-2846 GCA_052038315.1 Iamia sp. | reverse complement strand
GCGCCGCCCTGCCCTTCCAGGCGCAGCTGCGGTTCCCCGACGTCTCGGTCGGCCAGCCGGTCCCGGTCCGTCCCGCCCCGGTGCAGGGGATCGAGGACGGCGTGATCACCGGGCGACCGGCGAGCAGCGGCGTGGTCGAGGGCACCGTCCGGGTGGCGACGACGATCACCGAGGCGCAGGCCCTGCAGGTCGGCGAGGTCCTGGTCGCACCGGTGACCGACGTCGGCTGGACGCCCTACTTCACCCTGATCGCCGCCCTCGTGACCGACATCGGCAGCTCGGTCTCCCACGGCGCCGTCGTCGCCCGGGAGTTCGGCCTGCCCTGCGTCGTCAACACCCAGGTCGCCACCCGCGAGCTGCGGACGGGCGACCGCGTCCGCGTCGACGGCGGCCTCGGCACCGTCACCCTCCTGCCCGACCCGCCACCCGCCACCGACCCCTGATCCGGAGCCACCCATGCCCGACGTCCCCGGCGTCTTCCCGCTCGACGAGTACCCGATCCACCAGATCCCGGCCCCGATCGAGTGGGTCGGCACCGACCGGAACTTCTACGACCGGTCCTACTGGAACGGCCACGACCGCACCGGCGACATCTTCTTCATCAGCGGCATCGGCTACTACCCGAACCTCGGCACCAAGGACGCCTTCCTGCTGATCCGCCGGGGCGAGGAGCAGACCGCCCTCCACTTCGGCGACCCGCTCGACAGCGACCGGCTCAACCAGCACTGCGGGGCGTACCGGATCGAGGTCGTCGAGCCGTTGCAGACGTCGCGGCTGATCGTCGAGGAGACCGAGGGGATCGCCCTCGACATCACCTGGCGGGGGCGGTTCCCGGCCATCCCCGAGCAACGCCACGTCATGCGTGCCGGCGGCCACCGGGCCATCCTCGACGCCCAGCGCTTCGCCCAGGTCGGGTCCTGGGAGGGGACGCTCGTCATCGACGGCGAGGAGCACGTGATCACGCCGGACCGGTGGGTCGGCACCCGCGACCGCTCGTGGGGCGCCCGGCCGAGCGGCGAGCCCGAGCCGGCCGGGCGGCCCGCCGACCCGCCCTTCGACGGCATGTGGTGGCTCTACGTCCCGATCGCCTTCGGGGACTTCGCCATGGTCGTGATCATCCAGGAGGAGCCCGACGGGAAGCGGATCCTCAACGACTGCAACCGGGTCTGGCCCGACGGCCGGGTCGAGCAGCTCGGGTGGCCGCTCGTCGAGGTCACCTACCGGAGCGGGACCCGCACCCCGGCCAGCGCCCTCCTCCGGCTGCGCACGCCCGACGGCGCCGACGTCGAGGTCGACCTGGAGTCGCTCCTTCCGCTCGCCATCCACGTGGGCGGGGGCTACGGCGGCGACTCCGACTGGGCCCACGGCCAGTGGCGGGGCGAGGGCTGGGTCGAGCGGGTCACCTACGACATGACCGCCGAGGACGTCGTCGGTCGGGTGCCGTTCGGGCTCACCGACAACGTCGGCCGCGCCGTGTGGCGCCAGGATGGCCACGAGCCCCGGGAGGGCTGGGGCCTGTTCGAGCACGGCGTCATCGGCCTCCACCGCCCCTCCGGCTTCACCGACTGGTTCACCCACGCCCCCTGAGCGGCTCGGCCCGGTCGACGTGGCGGGGGCAGGCGGCGAGGGGGAGGGGGGCGACCCGTTCGAGGCGCCAGCCGGGGGCCGCCCGATCGAGGCGCCAGGCCGTCCCCTTGAGGACGAGCTCGTCGTCGGGGCGGTCGTCGACCACCTCCAGCCCCGCCGCCCGCAGGACGGGCAGGGCCGGCGTCATCACCTCGCCGTGGGTGCACAGGACGACGCCGTCGCAGCGGTCCTCGGCCAGCAGCCGGACGAGCTCGACGCCCGATGCGTCCCGCAGGGCCGGGTCGACCTCCACCGGGAGGCCGAGGAGGGCGCCGATCGGGGCCAGCGTGTCGGTGCAGCGACGGGTGGGGCTGGCGAGGAGGCGCACCGGTCCCTCGGTGGCCAGCACGCCGGCCAGCGCCCGGGCCTGCTCGACGCCCGCCGGGTCGAGGGGACGGTCGTCGTCGTCCCCGTCCCACTCCTCCTTCACACCGGCGCAGGCGTGGCGGACGACCCACCGGCGCCGGCCCGCCGCGGGCAGGGCGCTACCCGCCGGCGAGGCGGACGGCCTCGACGGCGGCCTCGGTGAAGCGGGGCTCCTCGTCGGTGCCGGCGGTCGGGACGAGCAGGTCGTCGCGGACCATGGCCCGGGCCTGCTCGATGCCGACGCCGAGGCGGTCGGCGGCCTCGCCCAGGTCGAGCGTGTCGGGCGGGGCGGGGGAGGCGTCGGCGCTCATGCCCGGACGGCTGCCCGGCGCCTCACGGGCCGAAACGGAGCGCCTCGGCCCAGCACCCAGCTGCCGAACGAGCGGCGGGGCGTGCAGCCGGTGCACCGCTGCCCGAGGGGCACCCGGCCGCTGCAGCCGGGGCAGAGCTGGGTCACGGTGAGCACGGGCGGGGGGCTGCCCGGATCGGCCGGTCGCGAAACGGTGATCACCTGGTCGGGCGGCCCGTCCGGCGGACGGCGTCCAGTGCGGCGGCACCGAGGGCGATCATGCCGGCGCCGAGGCCGAGGTGGAGCCAGTCGTCGGCGGTGTTGACCGGGACGAAGTTGGCGTCGGACATGCGGTCGACGACGGCGCCGTAGAGGGTCAGCACGAGGTAGATCGCCCCACCGGCGAACAGGTAGGGCACCGCCACCTCGGAGCGCCGAGCGGCCCACAGCCCGACGACCCCGAACAGCCGGTGGACGTTGTTGTGCCGCACCGAGACCTGGAACAGGCCGAGCAGCTCGGCCCGCGACTCGTGGCCCAACAGCTCGATGTCGCCCAGGTGCTGCG
>JBQGCF010000164.1:0-2311 GCA_052038315.1 Iamia sp. | reverse complement strand
GAGCGGCTTGCGGCCGTCCTGGGGGTCGAGCGCCTCGCGGAGCTTGACCTCCTCCTCGTCGAAGTCGATGCGGTCGATCAGCTGCTTGATCGCATCGGCGCCCATGCCGCCCTCGAAGTAGTCCCCGTAGCGGTAGACCAGCTCGCGCCACAGCATCTCGTCGTCGATGATCTGGCGGGCGAACATCTTGCCGAACTCGTCGAAGGCCCGGTCGAGGGTCTCCAGCTCCGTCTCGTACTGCTCGCGGACGACGGCCTGGTCCTTCTCGAAGGCCTTGGTGCGGGCCTTCAGGTCGGCGTCCTTGGCGCCTTCCTTCTCCAGCTCGGCGATGGCGTTCTCGTGGTCCTCGAGCATGCGGGCCAGCTCGACGTCGCGCTGCTGCGCGATCTCGTCCTTCTCGGTGTTCTTCTCGGCCTCGAGGTTGGCCAGGTCCTCGTGGCGGCGCTCCTCGTCGACCCAGGTGACCAGGTTGGCGGCGAAGTAGATGACCTTCTCCAGCTGCTTGGCCTTGAGCTCCTCACGGACCTCGGTGCCCATCAGCAGGTAGGCCAGCCACGACCGGGTGCCACGGAGGTACCAGATGTGGACGGTGGGGGCGGCCAGCTCGATGTGGCCCATGCGCTCGCGGCGCACCTTCGAGCGGGTCACCTCGACGCCACAGCGCTCGCAGATGATGCCCTTGAAGCGCACCCGCTTGTACTTGCCGCAGTAGCACTCCCAGTCCTTGGTCGGACCGAAGATCTTCTCGCAGAAGAGTCCGTCCTTCTCGGGCTTGAGCGTGCGGTAGTTGATGGTCTCGGGCTTCTTGACCTCGCCGTTGGACCAGGTGCGGATGCTGTCGGCGGTGGCGAGACCGATCTTCAGCTGGTCGAAGTCGTTGACATCCAGCATCAGCGGATGTTCCTTCCCCCGCGGCGTCCCGCGGGCATAGCAGTGGTGGCAGGGAGAGAGGTGAGGATCGGATCAGGGCTCAACGGGAGGCACGCTCGGCGGCGCGGCGCTCGTCGTCGTCGTCGGAGCCGCGCTCGGGGCGGGAGAGGTCGATGCCGAGCTCCTCGGCCGTGCGGAACACGTCCTCGTCGAGCTCGCGCATCTCGATCTCCTCACCCGACTTGGCCAGGACCTCGACGTTGAGGCACAGGGCCTGCATCTCCTTGATGAGCACCTTGAAGCTCTCGGGGATGCCGGGCTCGGGGATGTTCTCGCCCTTGACGATCGCCTCGTAGACCTTCACGCGGCCGAGGACGTCGTCGGACTTGATCGTGAGCAGCTCCTGGAGGCAGTAGGCGGCGCCGTAGGCCTCGAGGGCCCACACCTCCATCTCGCCGAAGCGCTGGCCACCGAACTGGGCCTTACCACCGAGCGGCTGCTGGGTGATCATCGAGTACGGGCCGGTCGAGCGGGCGTGGATCTTGTCGTCGACCAGGTGGGCCAGCTTGAGGATGTACATGTAGCCGACGGTGATCGGCTTGTCGTACGCCTCGCCGGTCCGGCCGTTGTACAGCGTGGTCTTGCCGCTCGGCTGGATCAGCCGGCCGCCGTCGCCGTACTCGGGGTAGGGCGACTCGGGCTCGATGTTCTGGAGCGCCGACTGGATCGTCTGGTGCTTGCCGGCCTGGCTCTCCTCGTCCCAGTGGGCGCCGTCGAAGACGGGCGTGGCCACGAGGGTGGCGGGCCGGGTGACCGGGCGGGTCTTGGTCTCGGTGCCCCGGATCGGCGCCTCGCCGGCGGCCGGCTTGCCACCGGCCTCCTGCCAGCCCCAGCGGGCCGCGTAGCCCAGGTGCGACTCGAGCACCTGGCCCACGTTCATGCGGGAGGGGACGCCGAGGGGGTTGAGGATGACGTCGACCGGGGTGCCGTCGGCCAGGAAGGGCATGTCCTCGACCGGGAGGATCCGGCTGATGACGCCCTTGTTGCCGTGGCGGCCGGCCAGCTTGTCGCCCACGCTGATCTTGCGCTTCTGGGCGACGTAGACCCGGACCAGCTCGTTGACGCCGGGGGGCAGCTCGTGGCCGCCGTCGCGGGTGAACACCCGGACGTCGATGACCTTGCCCGACTCGCCGTGCGGGACCTTGAGCGACGTGTCACGGACCTCGCGGGCCTTCTCGCCGAAGATGGCCCGCAGGAGGCGCTCCTCCGGGGTCAGCTCGGTCTCGCCCTTGGGCGTGACCTTGCCGACCAGGACGTCGCCACCGTCGACCTCGGCGCCGACGCGGATGATCCCGCGCTCGTCGAGGTCGGCGAGGATGTCCTCGCTCAGGTTCGGGATGTCCCGGGTGATCTCCTCGGGGCCGAGCTTGGTGTCACGGGC
>JBQGCF010000163.1:0-15263 GCA_052038315.1 Iamia sp. | reverse complement strand
GGCAAGCCGCTCGAGGTCCAGATCCGCACCCGCGAGATGCACAGCCGGGCCGAGGTCGGCGTGGCCGCCCACTGGAGCTACAAGGAGCCCGGCTCCGACGGCGACCAGATGCTGTGGCTCAACCGCATCGTCGAGTGGCAGAGCGAGATCACCGATCCGGAGCGCTTCCTCGACCAGCTCAAGGTCGACCTCGACCAGGACGAGGTCTACGTCTTCACCCCCAAGGGCCGGATCATCACGCTGGCCCACGGGGCCACGCCGATCGACTTCGCCTACGCCGTCCACACCGAGGTCGGCCACACCTGCGCGGGGGCCAAGGTCAACGGGCGGCTGGTGCCGCTCGATCACACCCTCGGATCGGGCGACACCTGCGAGATCGTCACGTCCCGCACCCAGGGCGCCGGTCCCAAGCGGGACTGGCTGCAGATCGTCAAGACGCCCAAGGCGGCCAACAAGATCCGCCAGTGGTACTCCCGGGAGCGGCGGGAGGACGCCATCGAGATGGGGCGGGAGGGGCTCGACAAGGCGCTGCGGCGCGAGGGCCTGCCCGTGCGCGACGCCGGCAAGGTGCTGGCCGACATCGCCTCGGAGCTCAACTACGTCGACCTCGACACGCTCCACGCCGCCATCGGCGAGCACCACGTGTCGGCCGAGTCGGTGGCCAACCGCATCGCCAAGCGGCTGCGCAGCGGCGACCCGGAGCACGAGGAGCAGCTGCCGATCACCGCCCGGGCGCCCCGGGCCCGGCGGCCTCGCTCCACCATCGGCGTCCACGTCGAGGGGCTCGACGACGTCATGGTCCGGCTGGCCAAGTGCTGCACGCCGGTGCCGGGCGACGAGATCATGGGCTTCGTCACGCGGGGCCGTGGCGTCTCGGTCCACCGGACCGACTGCGCCAACGCGGTCTCGCTGGCCCAGGGCCACGGCGGCCGGCTGATCGAGGTCGAGTGGGACGAGGCCGGGGCCGGCTCGTTCACCGCCGCGGTGGAGATCAAGGCCCTCGACCGGCCCCGCCTGCTCGGCGACGCGTCCCACGCCTTCGCCGACATGGACATCAACATCCTCGCCTGCGAGTCCCGCTCCGACCCCGACCGCGACACCACCATGCGCTTCGAGGTCGAGCTGGGCGACCCGGCCCACCTCGACTCCGTGCTCCGCACCATCCGCGGCCTCGACGGCGTCTTCGAGGCCTACCGCGTCATGCCCGGGAGAGGTGCGTAAGGTCATCGCTGGCTTACACGGATGTGATTTGGCGAACTAATGTGCGGTGATGCCCAAGCCGCGGAGGTTCACGTCGATCGACCTGTTCTCGGGTGCAGGCGGGCTCACGGCGGGGCTTGAACGTGCGGGCTTCACCACCGTTGTGGCAGTCGACCACGACCGAGACGCGATGGCGACGCTCGAAGCCACGAAGGCGGCGCGCCTTGAGGTGCCCGGATCTCCTGGCCGGTCCTTCCTCGATGAGGCGCGACTTGTCGAGACGGACATAGCGACGCTCTCGGGGAACGACCTCCGCCCTGAGGGCAGCCCGCGCAACTGGAGGCCGGATCTCCTGGCTGGGGGACCTCCATGTCAACCCTTCTCCAGTGCGGGCCGTCAGCGCGGCCTTGCTGATCCCAGGGGAACGCTCTTCCTCGAGTTCGTACGCCTGGCGCGAGAGCTGCGGCCCCGGTTCGTGCTCTTCGAGAACGTTCGTGGTCTCCTCACGCAGAAAGGCCCGAGCGGGCAACCCGGTGAGGTGCTGCAGCTCGTCCAGGAGAGCTTCGAGGAGATCGGCTATGCCGTTCGGTTCGGGATTCTGAACGCAGCTGATTTCGGCGTTCCTCAGCGCCGAGTTCGGCTTTACATGATCGGAACCTCGGATCACCACCTGCCGCAACTTCCGGAGCCAAGTCATTCGAAAGCTGCGGGAACAGGGTTGAAGCCGTGGACGACCCTCGGTTCGTTCTTGGCCGCGTGTCCGACGCCGGATGACGAAGATGTCGTGCTCCCCAGAGGTGAACGGGCCGAAGCCATCATGGCCCTGCGTCCCGGCACGGGAATTCGTACCGGGGGCGTCATCGAGCATCAGCGGCCGTCAGGCCACTGGGGATACCGGCAAGACAGCTTTCTCGCCGACCCTGCGCTGCCCTCGCGGACGATCCGCGCAGCTGCGACGCCTGACTGGGTGCGGCTCGACGGTGGCGTCGTACGTCGGTTGACGTGGCGAGAATGCGCCGGACTGCAGGGATTCCCCGACGGATGGTGCTTCAGCGGAACGACCTCGAGTCGGTTTCGACAGATCGGCAACGCAGTGTGCGTTCCTGTGGGCGAAGCACTCGGGTCGTCTATCCAGGGAGGGTTGCGAAAGGGGAGGGCAACGCACCCCCCCGCATCTCCTGAGTGGCCTGATGAGTTCCGTCGTCGGATCAAGAACACGGCGATGGAGCACCGCGTGAATGGGCCGAGCCGCTTGCTGCGTCGCAGGGCTGGATAAGGATGTCCCGCTCCTTCGTCGTTGCGCCTCGGTGGTCGTCGGAACGCCTGGCCGGGGATCGGGCGACATCCATCGCCGGTTTCGTGGCCGAACGGCAGAGCGTGGAGCCTGGGGAATGGGCTGAGCACTTCCGGACCACCGAGCAGCTGGTCTCCGAAGTCTTCGACGCCACCGACGATCTCCGAGCGATCACGGCCAGATGCCTGCTCGAAGATCCGCAACAGCGGTGGCATGTCCTGCGCTACTGCTGTGGCCCTCCCGTGAGCGAGGAGGATCTGTGGACCTACGTCGGCGGGCCGAAGTTCAAGCGTGTGCCCACCGCCTGGGCCTCGTCGGTCGCCGAGAAGTTCACGATCCTGATCGACGATGTGCGGTTCCCATGGGTGCGACAGGGGCGGTCGCCATCGCACGGAGAACGGCAGCGAGCCCTGTTCGCGACCGTCATGCCCTTAGCCCAGCAGCGCTTTGCGACAAAGGGCCGAGGCGAGGCGTCTCAGCGTCAGGAGGCCTCCGTAGCTGCGGCCCTCGACGGGGCTGGATACCGGCTCGACGAATCCCGAGCGGAGATGTGGGTCACCGACGATCTGCCTAGAGGGCACTACTCCCGTGAAAGGCGAATGGCCGGTGACAAGTGCGATGTGCCCTTGAGGCTCGCCGACGGAAGGCTGCTGGCGATCGAGTGCAAGTCATCGAACGGTCCGAAGAACGGGTGGAAGCGGTTGCTCAGAGAGGTTGGGGGCAAGGCCGATGCGTGGAACCGAGCCTTCGGCAATCAGATCGTGACCGCTGCGGTCCTCGCTGGCGTCTACGACCTCACGTGTCTGGAGCGGGCCCAGGAGCGCGGGGTCGTTGTGTTCTGGGAGCATGATCTGGAGGCTCTCCTCCAGTTCGCGGAGGCGGCGTGTTGACCTGACGTTCCGTCGTGCCCGGGAGAGGTGCGTAGCCCTCGGTCGGGTGGGCAGCGGAGCCCGCATGGCATCTGATCTGAACGGCAAGAAGGTCGCCTTCGTCGTGGCCAACGAGGGCATCGAGCAGGTGGAGCTGACCGAGCCGTGGAAGGCGGTCGAGGAGGCGGGGGCGACGCCGGTGCTGATCGCCACCGAGGCCGGTGAGGTCCAGGCGTTCGACCACCTCGACAAGGCCGACACGTTCCCGGTCGACGTCACCACGGCCGACGCCGACCCGTCCGACTACGCCGCTCTGGTCCTCCCCGGCGGCGTGGCCAACCCCGACCAGCTCCGCACCGACGAGGACGCCCGGCGCCTGGTCAAGGCGGCGGCCGACGCCGGCACCCCCATCGCCGTGATCTGCCACGGCCCGTGGACGCTGATCGACGCCGGCGTGGCGTCGGGCCGGACCCTCACCAGCTGGCCCAGCCTGCAGACCGACCTCCGCAACGCCGGCGCCACGTGGGTCGACGAGGAGGTCGTGGTCGACGAGAGCGGCGCCGGCCCGCTGATCACGAGCCGCAACCCCGACGACCTCCCCGCCTTCACCAAGGCCCTGGTCGACGCCCTGGGCGGCTAGAACCGGGGCCCGATGGGGCCGGCGATCGAGGTGCGGGGGCTCACCAAGGGCTACGGCTCGCACGAGGCCGTGCGGGGCGTCGACCTGACCGTCGCGACCGGCGAGGTGCTGGCCCTGCTCGGCCCGAACGGGGCGGGCAAGACCACGACGGTCGAGATCATGGAGGGCCTCCGGGACCGCTCGGGCGGCGACGTGCGGGTGCTGGGCGAGGACCCGGCCACCGCCGGCCGGGACTGGCGGGCCCGCATCGGCGTCGTCCTCCAGGAGACCGGGGTCGAGCCGTACCTGACCGTCGAGGAGGTCGTCGACCTCCACCGGGGCTGGTACCCGGCGCCCCGCCCGACCGACGAGGTGCTGGAGCTGGTCGGCCTGACCGGGCAGCGCTCCGTCCGGGCCCACACGCTGTCGGGCGGCCAGCGGCGGCGGCTCGACGTGGCCATCGCCATCGTCGGCCGGCCCGAGGTGCTGTTCCTCGACGAGCCGACCACCGGCTTCGACCCGGCGGCCCGCCGCGACGCCTGGGCCATGGTCCGGGGCCTCCAGGCCGCCGGCACCACCGTCCTGCTCACGACCCACGACATGGACGAGGCGGTGCACCTGGCCGACCGGGCCGCCGTCCTCGTCGCCGGGCGGATCGTGGCCGAGGGCCCGCCGTCGGGCCTCGGCGGCGACACCCGCACCCGCATCGCGGTGCGGGTCCCCGTGGGGGCCGCCGGGCTCCCGGCCGGGCTGGCGGCGGGCATCGTGGCCTCCGGCGACGACGGCGAGCTGGTGCTCAGCACCGACGACCCCACCGCCACCCTCCACGCCCTGACGGGCTGGGCCCTGGGCGCCGGGATCGAGCTGGCCGACCTGGTCGTGCGGCCGCCGTCGCTCGAGGAGGTCTACCTGGAGCTGATCGGCGGCGGCGGGGGATCGGCGTGAGGCTGCTCGCCCGGCAGGTCGCCTTCGAGAACCGGGTGTTCTGGCGCAACCCGGCGTCGGCCTTCTTCACCGTCGCCCTGCCCCTCGTCATGCTGATCGTGCTGACCGCGGTGTTCGACGCCGCCGCCACCCTGCCGATCGACTTCGACGTCTCGACCTCCGGCTACTACGTGATCGCCACGATCACCTTCGCCGTCCACTCGACGTGCTTCACCAACGTGGCCATGAGCATCACCGTGTCCCGTGACGCCGGGATGCTGAAGCGGGTGCGGGTGACCCCGCTGCCGGTGGCCACCTACGTGCTGGCCAAGGTCGTCCACTCGGTGCTGGTGATGGTCGGGCTGGTCGCCGCCGTCATGGCCCTGGGGGCGATCGCCTACGACGTCGACGTGCCCACCGCGACGCTGCTCCCGCTGGCGGTGACGGTGGTCCTGGGCGCCGCGACCCTGGCCGCACTGGGCACGGCGGTGACGGCGATCATCCCCAACGCCGATGCCGCCCCGGCGGTGATGAACGCCGTCGCCCTGCCGGTGCTGTTCCTGTCGGGCACGTTCGTCCCGACCGACGGCGCCCCGGGCTGGCTGCGGGCGGTGGCCTCGGTGTTCCCGATCCGCCACCTGATCGACGCCCTGTTCGCCGGCTACGGCCTCGACCCGGGGGCCTCCAGCGGCTGGCTCCCCGGCGCCCTCGCCGTCGTGGCCGCCTGGGGGATCCTCGGCGGTGCGGTGGCGGTCTGGCGGTTCCGCTTCACGTCGGCGCACTGAGCCAGCTCCTCGACCAGCGTCGCGGCGCGGGCGGGGGCGCCGGCGGCCCGGCCGGACGCGGCGACCCCGGCGGCCCGGGCCCGCACGGCGTCGTCGGCCAGGACGGACGAGACCGCGGTGCGGAGCGACGGGACCGTCAGGCGGCGGAGGGGGATGGTTCGACCGAGGCCGGCGTGGCGGATGCGGGCGGCGACGGCGGGCTGGTCATAGATGATCGGCAGCCCGACCATGGGCACGCCCAACCCGGCGCACTCCATCGTGGTGTTCATCCCGCAGTGCGTGATGCACAGGGCGGCCCGGCGGAGGAGGTCGAGCTGCGGGGCTCGGGCCACGACGATCGGGTCGCCGGGCAGGCGGGGGAGGGGCCCGTCGTGGGCCCCGCCGAGGGTGACGACGAGCTGCACGTCGAGGTCCGCACAACCCGACGCCATCATCTCGTGGACGTCACCGGCCCCGGACTGGACCGTGCCCAGCGAGGCGTAGACGAGCGGTCGGCCGTCGAGGGCGGCCCACGGGAAGTCGACCGGCGGGCGGGCGTCGTCGACCAGCGGCCCGAGGTACCGGAGGGGCGAGCCGGGGGGCGGGTCGACGCCGAAGTTGAGCTCCCGCACCAGCGAGGAGATCTGGAGGTCCGGCGAGGCGGTGTCCTCGACCCGCCACCGCACCGGCAGCCCGTCGGCTCGGGCGTACCGGTTGACGACCCGCAGCCGGGGCGCCCCGACCAGCCCCATCCCGGCGAACCCGGCCCGGTTGAGGGCGCGCGACCCCCACGCCGTCGATGGCACCCGGTCGGCGATCGGCGGAGGGAACGAGCCGTCGGGCAGCCGGAGCAGGCCGGGGCCAGCGCAGATCGTGGCGAAGGGGACGCCGATCGCCTCGGCCAGGTACCGACCGCAGACCTGGAGCTGGTCGACGAGGAGGACGTCGACGCCGTGGTCACGGGCCAGCGGCGGCACGTCGCGGCACAGGACCTCGGTCTCGTCGACGTGGGTGCGGACGGAGTCGACGAGGGCCCGGGCGCCACGGGTGTGGGCCAGCCAGCGGCGGGCCAGGGCGCCCGGGGGGAAGCGGTCGGCGCCGATCACCGCCGGGGTCAGCCCCGACGCCTCCACCTGGGCGACCACGTCGGCGATGGCGAACACGACGACCTCGTGGCCCTGGGCCCGCAGCGCCCGCCCGATCGTCAGCGCCGGTCCCAGGTGCCCCGGCACCGGCTCGGAGACGATCCCGACGATCACGCCGCTCGGGTGCCGGCGACGAGGCGGTGCATCCCCTTCTCGACCATGTGGGCGTAGGTCCCGGCCACGACGAGGTAGTCGTCGTCGGGGCGGCCGGCGATGGCCATGGGGTCGTCGTGGACCGGCGCCATCCCGAAGCGGGCGTAGAAGCGGGCCACCCGGCGGCGGCACACGCCGAGCACGCCCACGGTGTCGGAGGCGGTGCCCATGTGCAGGACCATGCCGGCGAAGAGCCGGGTGATGTGCTCGGGCCGCCGGTGGCGAGGGTCGGTGACGACCCGGCTGATCTCGCCGTACCCGGGGTGGGCGGCCACCAGGTCGGCGCACCGGGGCGACAGCTCCGGCAGCTCGACCGGGGCCGTCGTCACCCGCAGCGCGGCGGCCAGCGAGCCGTCGGCGGCCCAGGCGCACAGGTGGTCGGCCCGCTCGTCGGTGGCCAGCGCGGCGTCGAGCGTGGCGCCCAGGCCGGCGAGCAGGTGGGGCGAGGCCTCGCCGTAGACGCCGGCCCGCAGGGCGCCGACCGGCTCGGCGACGGCGGCCCACGGGTGGGGGCCGGTCACCCAGCCGTCGGTGAAGTCGGAGAGGAGGTCCCGGACGTGCCGGTCCATCAGATCCCGATCGCGGCGGTGCGGGTGCTCCGGCCCTCGGCCACGGCCCGGAACTCGACGGCGACGGCGTCGAGCATGTCGACGGTGAGGCGCAGGCTGGTCCGCATCACCCGGGCCACCGCGTCCCAGTCGTCGTCCGTGCGGGCGAAGCGGTTCAGCACGCTGTCGACCTCCTCGGCGTGGTGGGCGTCGATCTTGGCGTGGGCGACGAGGAACGTCATGTGCCGGTCCTCCAGCTCCAGCTGCGCCCGGGCGGCGAGCAGCAGCGGGCCGATGTGCTCGTAGGCCGACTCGGCCCAGAACGAGTAGCCGACCCGGGCCAGCGGGTTGCCGGTCTGCGAGATCCGGTACAGGTAGCTGCTGAGGACGGCGGTCTCCTCCAGCTGCTCGGGCAGGTCGGCGGCGGTGACGTCGTGGCCCAGCGAGCGGAGGTCGTGCAGCGCCATCATCTCGTGGCCGACCTCCTCGGCGGCGTGGTTGAAGCAGAACCTGGCGTAGTGCGGGTCGACGCCGGGACGGGTGCCCACCAGGGCCTGGTGGCGGGGGTTCTCCCGGGTGTAGTGGAACGTCTCGATCAGGTAGAGCCCGTAGAGCCGGCGGTCGTAGGCGCCGCCCAGCACCAGCTCGGCGAACGGTGAGTCGGCCAGCAGGCGTTGCCACTCGGCCGTCAGCTCCTCCCGCAGGGCCCCGACGGAGCGGGCTCCGGTGGGCGCAGTGGGGGCGGCGACGGTCAGGGTGTCGGTCATGCGGGCTCCATCTCCTGGTCAGCGGGGGTGGAGACCGACCTCGCTCTCCACCGTGCGCTGCCACTCTTCGATGAGCGGGGACGCATCTCCTGCCCAGATCAGAGGATGCATCCGGAGGCTGAACGTCAGCTTCCCCTCCCAGCGGAAGCCGACGGACTGGACCGGGAACTGCCGGCTCAGGAGGTTGAAGCCCACCGCCGTCTCGATCTGCCGGTCCGGCGGCGCCGTCTCGACCCAGGCGCTGAGGTCGCCCAGGTAGGTGCAGCCGCCCATGCAGCGGTTCCCGCCCAGCTCCTTGTCCCGCAGCAGCGGCCAGAGGATGCGGGGCGGCAGCCGCCGGGTCAGGCGCTCGGTCACGAACCAGTAGGCCAGGTAGCTGCGGCCCAGGACCTTCTCGACCAGCTGGCCGTGGACCTCCTCGGGCAGGGCGGCGGCGGGCAGGTCGAGCATCACGCCGCTGGTGGCCACCGTCTCGGCGGCGTCGGCCCGGCCCCGGCGGCGCAGGTCGACCGGCATGATCCACGGGAACGACGTCTCGCCGTCGGCGACCAGCGGCATGACCGTGCGGTTGAGGCCCCACAGCATGAGGGCGTTGAGCGAGATGTCCCGGGCCTTGCACGCATCGGTGATGGCGCGGGACGTCTCGGCGTCCCACTCGATCCAGCCGAAGCCGGGGTCGTCGGGCTGGAGGGGTGGGATGCGACCCTCGACCGGGAAGGTCTCCCGCCACGGCACCTGGCGGTCGCGGAAGTCGACCTGGAAGCGGCGCCAGATCGCGGGCCAGTCCCGCAGCCGGACGTCGCCGTCGACGAGCAGCCGGCGCTCGGGGGCCCGGGCCGTGTAGCCGGCCGCGTCGAGCAGGAGGGCGGCGGCGGACAGCCCGTCGTGGCCCCGGTGGTCGGCCCGCACCACCTCCTCGGTGCCGTCGCTCCACCGCAGCACCGCGCCCACATCGACGTCGACCTCGAGCCGGTCGAGGAGGGCGAACACCGGGCTCGGCTTGGGCTGGCTTCGGGGCACGGCGGGCGACGGTACCCTCGCCGGCCATGCCCGAATCGCGCTCGCTGCACCTCGGCGCCCTCTTCTCGCCCGTGCCCGGGCACCTGCACCCCTTCGCCGTGCTGGGGCGGGAGCTGGCCCGGCGGGGCCACACCCTGACCGCCCTCAACATCCCCGACGTCGGCCCCGCCTGCGAGGCCCAGGGCCTGCCGTTCCGGGCGGTCGGCGCCGACGTCGTGCCGCTCGGGTCGTGGGAGCGGCTGTGGACGCCGATCGCCGAGGCGACCGGGCTCGGTGCCATCCGGGCCACCGCCGCCGCCCACCGCCAGGTCACCCGGGCCATGTGCGCCGGCATCCCCGAGGTCCACGCCGAGGTCGGCTTCGACGGCCTGCTCGTCGACGAGATCCAGTTCCAGGGGCGGACGATCGCCGACCACCTCGGCATCCCCTTCGCCACCCTCGCCCCCTTCATCCCGACGGTCCGGACGCCGGGATCGGACCGGCCGCCGCCCTTCCTCCCGTTCGACCGGGCTCGCTCCAACCCGGCCAAGCGGCTGGTGAACCGGGCCGGCTACGGGGTGCTGGAGGTGCTGGCCCGGCCGGTGATGCAGGAGACCAACGAGTTCGCCCGGCGCTGGGGGCTCGATCCCGTCCGCAGCGTGAGCGACACCGTCTCACCCCTCCTGCACATGACCCAGGCCCCGCCGTCGCTGGGTTTCGCCGACCCGACCGCCGATCCGCCGGCTATCGGCGCGGGCGGGATCCACCACCTCGGCAGCCTGCTGGACGACGAGCGGCCGTCGGTGCCGTTCCCGTGGGAGCGCCTCGACGGCCGGCCCCTCGTGTACGTCTCGATGGGGACCCTCCAGAACCAGCGGCCCGAGATCTACGCCGCCATCCTCGAGGCCCTCGACCGGCTGCCGGTGCAGGGCGTCGTGTCGCTCGGCCGGTGGCGCGGGGGAGAGGCGCCGCCGGTCCGCTCCGAGCGCCACGTCGTCGTCGACTTCGCCCCGCAGCAGGAGGTGATCGCCCGGGCCGCGGCCGTCGTCACCCATGCCGGGATGAACACCACCATCGAGTCGCTGGCCGCCGGCGTGCCCCTCGTCCTCGTGCCCATCACCAACGACCAGCCGGCGGTGGCCAAGCGGGTCGAGCTCCAGGGCGCGGGGGTCCGGGTGCCGCTGTCCCGGCTCACCGCCGACCGGGTCGAGCGAGCCCTGGCCACCGTCCTCGACGACCCGGGCATCCGGGCCGGGGCCCGGCGGCTCCGGGGCGAGATCGCCGCCGCCGGGGGTGTGACGAGGGCCGCCGACCTGGTCGAGCAGGCCTTCGGCGGGGTGACGGCGAAGGTGTCCGGCGATGGAGCAGCTCCCGTCTGACATCCCCCGCTACGAGCGGGCGACGGCCGACCGGGCCCCCGTGGGCCTGGCCGACGAGCAGGTCCGGGCCCTCGACGAGCGGGCCCGTTCGTACCGGGCCCGGGTCAAGCGGCACCCGGGCCGCCACGACCTGCTCACGGTGGCCCTGATCGCCGGGCTGGTCGCCCTCGACGTCGCGCTGGTGGCGGTGGCCGGTCGGCTGGGCTCGCCGTGGCTCGGGGTCGCCCTCGCCGCCGTGACCCACGGCTACCTGACCTACTCGCTGACGATCTACACGATGCACGAGGGGGCCGGGCACGACCTGCTGATCCTCGGGCGGGGCCGGGTGGCCCGGGCGCTGCGACCGCTCGCCAACCAGACGTGCCGGCTCTTCTTCGCCGACCCCGAGCACTACGCCGCCGTCCACCCGACCCACCACGGCCAGCTCGGCACCGAGGGCGACCGGGCCTACACCCACTACGTCGCCCCGGAGCGCTTCGCCCGCAGCCTGCTGCCGCTGGCCGGGCTGCTGCCCTTCAACGACTACGTGATCCACACCGACCACTCCTTCTCCCGCTCGCACGTGCGGTCGCAGCTGGTCGGGCTCGCCTACCACCTGGTGCTGGCGGCGCTGCTCGTCCCCGGGCTGGGCTGGCTGCGGACGGCCCTGGTGCTGGTGGTGCTGGCGCCGTGGGTCGCCTTCACCCTGGACCGCGTGCGCGAGACCTACGACCACCTGTTCACGCCGGTCCACCGCCGCTTCGGCGCCCGCAGCCTGGGCCTGGGCGCGGCCGGGATGGTCTTCGGCGGCGGGCCGTGGGGCCAGCCCTGCCACCTGGCCCACCACTTCGCCCCGGGGCTGCCCTGGTACCTCCAGCTGAGGCTCCACCTCGACCTCCGGCGGGTGCTGACGCCCGAGCAGCGGGCCGCCCTCCTGACCCCGAGCCCCGTCGCCTTCGCCCGGACCTACGCCCGCAACCTGCGCCGCATGCGCGCCGCCGCCCGCCTGGTCCCGTCCTCCAACCCCGAACTTTGAGCGCCTGACATCGGTATTCGGGGTGAGCCGCTCAAAGTTCGGGGGTGCCGGAGGCCGCTAGGGTCGCCGGCCTGATGGGAGAGCGCACGCCAGCCCGGGCCCCGCGCGGGACCGAGGACGTGATGGCGCCGGAGACGGCCCGCTGGCAGCACCTCCTGCTCCAGGTGGCGGCGGCCGCGGCCCGGGCCGGGTACGCCCGGCTGCGCAGCCCGCTGGTCGAGGACGCCGACCTGGTCCGCCACGTCGTCGGCGATGCCGCCATCGTCGAGGTGCGGGCCCCGGGGAGCGCCGAGCGCCTGGCCCTCAGCCCCGGCGTCGCCGCCGCTGCGGCCCGGGCCTTCGCCCAGCACGGCCCGGCCACGCCGTGGAAGGTGTGGTCGCTGCAGACCGGGCTTGTGCCCCGGCCGGGCGGGCCGGCGGTCCAGGGCAACGAGGTCGCCCTCCAGGCCCTCGGCTCGACCGATCCGGACCTCGACGTCGAGGTGATCACCGTCGCCGTCGACCTCCTCGCCGACCTGGGCGTGGCCCGGCCGACGCTCGTGCTCAACAGCCTCGGCACCCTCTCTGACCGGCGCCGCTACGTCGAGACCCTGCGCACCTGGCTGGGGGAGCGGCTCGACGACCTGCCCGACGCCGATCGCCGCCTGGTCGCCACCGCCCCGCTCCGCGTCCTGGCCAGCGCGGACGAGGCCACCCGGGCGCTGCTGGCCGGCGCCCCGCGGGCCCTCGACGCCCTGTCCGACGACGGCCGGGCCCACCTCGACAAGGTCCAGGAGGGGGTCGGCGCCGCCGGCATCGACTACCTGCTCGACCACCGGGTCACCGGGGGCACGCCCCACGCCGTCCAGGTCGTGTGGGAGCTGCAGGGCGACCGGGACCAGGTCCTGGTGGCCGGCGGGCGCCACGAGGGGATGGTCGAGGACCTGGGCGGGCCGGCCACGCCGGGCGTGGGCTGGAGCACCACCATCGAGACGCTGCTGGCCGCCGACGACCGGGTGGCCCGGGACGCCCCCGGCGAGGAGGTCGAGGTCTTCGTCGTCGACCTGACCGGCGGCTCGGTGGCCCGCGACCTCACCCGGGTGCTGCGCCGCCAGGGCGTCCGGGCCGACCGGGCCTTCGACGACCGCTCGATGCGGGCCCAGATGAAGGCGGCCGACCGGTCCGGTGCGACCGTGGCGGTGATCGTCGGCGAGCAGGAGCAGGCCCAGGGCGTCGTCGCCCTCCGCCGCCTCCGGGGCACCGACGAGGGCGACCAGGTCACCGTCCCCGCCGCCGACGTCGTCCCCGCCGTCCGCGCCGCCCTCACCGACTGAACGGGTTCGCCGGGCCGGCGCCGCAGCGAGCACGATGAGGGGATGATGCGCACCCACCACTGCGGCGAGGTCCGGCCCTCGGACGAGGGGACCGAGGTCTCCGTCTGCGGCTGGGTCGGGCGCCGCCGCGAGCACGGCGAGCACCTGGCCTTCGTCGACCTGCGCGACCACACCGGCGTCGTCCAGTGCGTGGTCGACGGCTCGGTCGACGTGCGCAGCGAGTACGTGCTCCGCATCACCGGCACGGTCCGGGCCCGGCCCGAGGGCACGGTCAACGAGAAGCTGCCGACCGGCGAGGTCGAGATCCAGGACTGCACGGTCGAGGTCCTCTCGGTGGCCGAGCCGCCGCCGTTCCCGGTCGACGAGCGGGCCGACGACGTCGACGAGATGATCCGCCTGCGCTACCGCTACCTCGACCTCCGCCGGGGCCGCATGCAGCGCAACCTCCGCCTCCGGGCCCAGGTCAACCGGGCCGTGCGGGCGGCCATGGACGCCCAGGGCTTCGTCGAGATCGAGACGCCGATGCTCATGCCCTCGACCCCCGAGGGCGCCCGCGAGTTCCTCGTGCCCAGCCGCCAGCGCCCCGGCGCGGCCTACGCCCTGCCCCAGAGCCCGCAGCTGTTCAAGCAGCTGCTGATGGTCGGTGGGATCGACCGCTACTACCAGATCGCCCGCTGCCTGCGGGACGAGGACCTGCGCGCCGACCGCCAGTACGAGTTCATGCAGCTCGACATGGAGGCCAGCTTCGCCAGCCAGGACGACATCCTCGGCTGGATCTCCACCGCGGTGCTCGACGCCGCCGAGGCGGTGACGGGGGAGCGGCCGCCGGAGATCGAGCAGATGACGTGGCACGAGGCCCTCGACCGCTTCGGCAGCGACAAGCCCGATCTCCGCTTCGGGATGGAGCTGGTCGAGCTCACCCCGCTGTTCGCGGCCACCGAGTTCAACGCCTTCAAGGCTGCCGCCATCAAGGGCATCAAGGTCCCCGGCGGCGCCTCCGAGTACGGCCGCAACAAGCTCGACGCCCTCACCGACCGGGCCAAGCAGCTCGGGGCCAAGGGCCTGGTCTGGATGAAGGTCGAGGCCGACGGCGTGCTCAACGCCCCGGTCGCCAAGTTCCTCTCCGACGACGAGAAGGCCGGCCTGATCGGCACCTTCGAGGCGGAGGAGGGCGACCTCCTGCTGATCGTCGCCGACGAGTGGCTCGAGGCCTGCGAGGTGCTGGGCACCCTGCGGACCGACATCGCCCGCCCGCCCGTCCACCAGGGGCCGTACCGCTACCTGTGGGTCGTCGACTTCCCGATGTTCGTCGGCCGCGACGACGCCGGGAACCCGAAGCCCGGCCACCACCCCTTCACCCGGCCCCACCCCGACGACCTGGAGAAGCTCGAGGAGGACCCGATGGCGGTCCGCTCGATGGCCTACGACCTGGTCCTCAACGGCTGGGAGCTGGGCTCGGGCTCGCTCCGGATCCACGAGCCCGACCTCCAGGCCCGCATCTTCCGCTTCCTCGGCATCTCCGAGGAGGAGGCCCAGGCCCGCTTCGGGTTCTTCCTCACCCCGTTCCGCTACGGCGCGCCCCCGCACGGCGGCTTCGCCTTCGGCATCGAGCGGCTCGTGGCCATCCTCGCCGGCGAGGAGAACATCCGCGAGATCATCGCCTTCCCCAAGCCGCAGTCGGGCGTCGACCCGATGACCGACGCCCCCACGCCGGTCGACGACCGCCAGCTGAGCGACCTCGGCCTCCGGGTCCTGCCGCCCCCGGCCTGACCCCCGTCCGGGGCGTCAACGGTTCGACCGGCGGCGCCCGGGTATCGTCCGGCCGACCTTTGGGCGAACCCGTCGCCCGCGGACGGAGGACACGTGAGCTACCCACCCCAAGGCGGCTACCCGCCCCCCGGCGGCTACGGAGGCGGCTACGGCGCCCCGGCCGCGGCCCCGGCCAACAACATGACGATGGCGGTGATCTCGCTCGTCGTCGGCGTGCTCTGCGGCGGCTGCCTCGGCGCCATCCCCGGCATCGTCGCCGTGGTCAACGCCAACAAGGTGGGCGGCCTGGCGGCATCGGGCAACTACGGCGGCGCCCAGGAGGCGGCGGGCAAGGCCAAGACGTGGGCGATCATCGCCTTCGTGGTCAGCGCCATCGTCTTCGTCGCCGGCGTCATCCTCCAGCTCGCGGTGATCGGCTCGGACAGCTCCACCAACTACTGATCGGCGGTGGCGCCCGGGCCCCCCCCGGCCCCCGGCCCCGCCCCCACCCCGCCCCACCGCCCC
>JBQGCF010000162.1:0-16277 GCA_052038315.1 Iamia sp. | reverse complement strand
CCGCTCGGGAGCCAGGTTGGTGGCCGCCCCGACGAGCAGCCCGCCGGCCGAGCCGCCCCGGATGGCGATGCGGTCCGGGGCCACCCAGCCGGTGGCGGCCAGGTGGTCGGCCGCTGCCACCAGGTCGGAGAAGGAGTGGGGCTTGGCCAGCAGCTTGCCGTCCTCGTACCAGGACCGGCCCAGCTCGCCGCCGCCCCGGACGTGGGCGATGGCGAACACGACGCCCCTGTCGAGCAGCGACAGGCGGGGGATCGAGAACCACGGGTCCATGCTGATCTCGTAGGCGCCGTAGCCGTAGAGGACGACCGGCGCGGTGCCGTCGGGCTCGACGTCGGCCCGGGCCGCCAGCGACACCGGGACCTCCGTGCCGTCGGCGGCGGTCGCCCACACCAGCTCGGTGCGGTAGCGGGCCGGGTCGAAGTCGCCCAGCACCGGCATCTGCTTGAGCTGGGTGCGCTCGCCGGTGGCCAGGTCCTCCTCGAACAGG
This sequence comes from Iamia sp., assembly GCA_052038315.1. Classification (GTDB taxonomy): domain Bacteria; phylum Actinomycetota; class Acidimicrobiia; order Acidimicrobiales; family Iamiaceae; genus Iamia. Next base: position 15,790 of record JBQGCF010000162.1, on the reverse strand, counting down.
GTGCCGGGCGTGGTCAGCGACTGGTACGAGAAGCGGTACCGCGTCGTGTCCCACTCCTCGTTGGCGCCCCCGCCGACCGAGTAGCCGGCATCGGGGAAGGTGAGGTCGCGCCCCGCGTCGAGGTCGTCGATGGGCAGCACCCGGAGGGCGGGGCGGCCGCCGGTGCGGAGGTGGACGACCAGGTACCGGGCGAAGGCCTCGACGCCGACGATGCGGGTGCCGGGCCGGTGCGGGATGACCGGCTCCCAGCGGGCCCGGTCGGGGGCGGAGACCGGGGCCCGCCAGAGGGCGAAGTCGAGGGCGTCGTCGTTGGAGACGATGTACAGCCAGTCGCCGTGGTGGGCGGCCTGGACCTCGACGCCCTGGCGCCGGGGGATCGCCAGCCGGGCCCCGTCGGCTACCGCGTGGGCGTCGACCAGGTGGAGCTCGGAGGTGATGGCGCTGCCGACGTCGATCACGATCAGGTCGCCGCTGCGGCTGGCCCCGACGCCGACCCAGAAGCGGTCGTCGGCCTCCTCGAGCAGGAGGGTGTCGTCGGCGCCGGCCGGGTCGGCCCCGAGGAAGTGGGAGTGGACCCGCCACGGTCGCTGGGCGGCGTCGAGGGTCGTGTAGACGAAGCCGGCGCTGTCGGCCGCCCAGGCGAAGCCGTAGCGGACGTTGCCGATGGCGACGGGCAGGTCCTCGCCGGTGCGGAGGTCGCGGACCCGGAGGGTGTGCTGCTCCGAGCCGTCGTGGTCGACGGCGTAGGCCAGCAGCCAGCCGTCGGGGCTGATGTCGGCCACGCCGAGCGAGAGGTAGGGGTGGCCCTCGGCCAGGGCGTTCTCGTCGAGGATGACGACCTGCTCGGCGGTGGCGTCGGGGCCGCTGCCGTCGCCGACGTCGGGCCGCCGCTCGTGGATGGCGTAGGACCGGCCCTCGACCGTGCGGGTCTGGTACCACCACCCCCCCTTCCGGTGGGGCACCGAGAGGTCGTCCTCCTGGGTCCGGTCCCGGATCTCCTGCTCGATCGCGTCGACCAGCGGGGCGAGCGGGGCCAGGACGGCGTCGGCGTGGGCGTCCTCGGCCTCCAGCAGCGGGAGGAGGGCGGGATCGGCGTGGTCGCGCATCCAGCCCAGGTCGTCGGGGTCGGTGATCCCGTGCCGGGTGCGGGTCGCCGGGCGGCGCTCGGCCACGGGCGGCTCGGCGGTGGCGAAGCGGGGCTGGTCGTCGGACGTCGGCGTCTCGTCGGTCACCCCGACGACGATACGGTCGGTCCATGGCGATCTACGCGCTCGGTGACCAGGTGCCCTCGATCGATCCCGAGGCCTACGTGCACCCCGAGGCCGTGATCATCGGCTCGGTGACGATCGGTCCGCACTCGTCGGTCTGGCCCACCGCGGTGATCCGGGGCGACGACGGCCACATCGTCATCGGGGCCCGGACCAGCATCCAGGACGGCACGATCATCCACACCACGCCGTTCACCCCGACGACGGTGGGCGACGACTGCGTGATCGGCCACAACGTCCACCTCGAGGGGTGCACGATCGAGGACCGGGCCCTGGTCGGCTCGGGCTCGGTGGTGCTGCACAACGCCATCGTCCGGACCGAGGCCCTGGTCGGGGCGTGCGCCCTGGTGCCCGGCGGGGTCGAGGTGCCGAGCCGGGCCATGGCCCTCGGCGTCCCCGCCGTGATCAAGGAGGACCGGGTCGACCCCGAGGGCATGATCGCCCTGGGCGCCAAGGCCTACGTCGACCGCATCCCCCGCTACCGGGACGCCCTCAGGCGCCTGGACTGAGCGGCGTCGCCGGCTCGACCAGCCGGACGTGACCGCCGGCGGCGCGATGGCGGGCCCACGTCGCCACGGCCGGGTCGCCGGTCAGCAGGACGACCTGGGCCCGCTCGCCGAGCCGGACGGCCAGGTCGAGCAGGTCGAGGAGGTCGTCGGGGGGCAGGCCGGCGAAGGGCTCGTCGAGGACGAGGGGGGCGACGGCGGCGACCCCGTCGGGGCGGAGCAGGGCGACCCGTCCCAGGAGGGCGGTGCGGACGCGCTCCAGGTCCGCTCGGGGCCCGGAGAGGCCCGGGAGGTGGTCGGCCACCGCGTCCAGCCGGCGGCGGGCGGCCTCGACCTCGGCGTCGTCGGGCAGGTCGGCCAGCTGCTGGTGGAGGGTGGCGCGGCGCTCGGCCCGCTGGTGGGCGCGCTGGTGGGCCAGGACCCGGGCGGCGGGGTCGGCGGGCGCCGCCCTCCGCTGCGCCGCGGGGGCGTGGCGGCGCTCGGCGCGGGCCTGCCCCAGGGCGGCGCCGGGGCCCTCGACCCCGACGGCCAGGCCGGCGGACCGGGCCAGCGCGGCCAGCTCGACGTCGCAGGCGTGGATGTCGCCCTGGGCTCGGGCCCGGGTCAGGTCGATCTCGGCCCGGGCCCGGGCCAGGGCGATGTGGGCGTCCAGCTCGGCCCGGCGCCGGTCGGCCCCGGGCGCGACGGTCGCCCCGCTGACCCGCCGGAGGACGTCGCGGGCCGCCTGCAGCCCGTTGGCCAGCGGCCCGCTGGTGCTCGGGCGCAGGTCGCCGGCCGAGGGCAAGGGCGGGAGGGCGGGGTCCTCCTCGACCGACCGGAGCATGGCCGCGGTCTGCTCGAGCACGTCGCCCGCCTCCCGCCGGCGCAGCAGCAGCTCGTCGACCCGGGCCGCCGACGTCGCCAGCACGTCCCCGTCCGGCGCCACCCCGCCGACCGCTCCGTCGGCCTCGTCCGGCCCATCGCCCTCGTCGCCCGGCTCGGCCAGGTCGGCCGGCTCCGCCGGATCGGTCGATGCGTCCTCGTCGGCCGGCACCGCCGAGTCGGTCGGTGCGTCCAGGTCGGTCGGGTCGGCGAGGTCGGCCAGCTCGGCCTGGTGGCGGGCGCGGCGGGCGGCGCCGGCCTCGATCACGGCGAGCTCGTCGACCAGCTGGCGGTGGGCCGCCTCGACCGCGGCCCGGGCGGCCGCCTCGGTCGGGTCCGGGTCGGCGCCCAGGCCGAGGTCGGCCGGGCCGACCACGATCCGTCGGTGGACGCGGGCGACGGCGTCGGCGTCGGGACCCGTGCCGTCGCCCGGGCCGATCCGGCCGGCCTGGCCCAGGTCGTCGCGGACGAGCACGGTCGCCGGGCCGGCCCCCGCCAGCGCGCTGGTCAGCAGGTGGGCGAGCCGGGCCCGGGCCGGGGCGTCGAGACCGGCCAGCACGGTGGCGCGCTCGTCGAACCGCACCTGCACCGACCCCGCCGGGTGGGGGATGAGGAGCGCATCGACCAGCACTCCTCGGTTGATCGGCTAGGTCGCCTCGCTGCTGAGGTAGTCGAGCACCGGCACCGCCGAGATGTTGCGGACGACGGCGAAGGCGACGAGCAGGGCCACCACGGTCAACCAGCCCCGTTGCCCCATCCTCGGCATCCTCAGGAGGGACGGCCGGGCCGGCGGGTCGTCGCCCCGGCGGCGGGCGATCGTGGCCCGCAGGCCGTGGATGAGCCACAGCGCCCAGGCCACGGCGAGCACGGGCAGGACGACGGCCAGCACCACGTTGTGGTCGAGGGCCTGGGCGAGGTCGCCGTGGGCCAGGGCGTGGACGGCGCGGGTGCCGCCGCAACCGGGGCAGTCGAGCCCGGTCATCTCCTTGAGCGGGCAGCCGGGGAAGAAGCCGCCCCCCTGGTTGGGGTCCTGCCATGCGGTGTAGGCGGTGGCCAGCCCGACGATGCTGCCGACCAGCACCGGCGGGGCCCACGGGCGCCGCTGCCCGAGCCGGGCGAGGGGGCCCGCTCGGGGGGCCGTCCACCCGGTGTCGGGTCGGGGACCCGTCGTGGCCGTCACGGACGACACCCTACCGAGGGTCGTCCCCGCAGGGGCCTCACGGGATGGCGTGGCCGGCGGCGATGGCGGCGTCCATCTCCTTGCCCCGCTCCAGGGCCCGGCTGATCTCGGTGGCCAGGTCCGGGTACTTGGTCATGAGGGTGGCGTAGATGAGGGTCTGCTCCTCGAGCAGGTCGGCGTCGGGCGCCAGGGTGTGGGCCGCCCCCTCCAGGTACAGCATCTGCTTGGTGAGCAGCACCAGCTCCCGGGGGATGCGGACCCGGTACCGCACCATCGAGCGGATCATCGTGTCCATCAGCTCGCCCAGCTGGGCGGTGACCACGCCCTCCCGCACGAAGGGCTCGTAGAGCTCCTGGATGGTGCGGGCCATGTCGTCGACGTCGACGTCGGGGGGCACCGAGCCGAACGAGCGCAGGGCCCGGACCATCGCCGGGTAGTCGTTGGTCGTCACCGCCATCAGGTAGGTGGCCAGCCGGGTGCGGGTCGACTCGGTCAGCCGGCCGACGATCCCGAAGTCGAACAGGACGAAGGTGCCGTCGGGGAGGACCGTCATGTTCCCGGCGTGGAGGTCGCCGTGGAAGAAGCCGTGGACGAGGACGCCCTCGACGACGGTCTGGACGCCGAGGCGGAGCAGCCGCTGGGTGTCGATCCCCGCCGCGTGCATGGCCTCGACGTCGCCGAAGCGCAGCCCGTCGATCCGCTCCATGGTCAGGACCCGCCGGCCCACCAGGTCGTGGTGGACCTCGGGGACCCGGCAGTCGTCGATCCGGGACTCGACCAGCACCCGGCGCATCCGGTCCATGTTCTCGGCCTCGAGCCGGAAGTCCATCTCCTCGTGGAGGGTGCGGGCGAAGTCCTCGGCCAGGGCTCGGGGCGAGCCGACGCTGGCCTGGGGGATGCGCTCGAGCAGCTCGCACACGACGAGCAGGGCCCGCAGCTCGTCCCGCACCTGCTCGTCGAGCCGGGGGCGCTGGACCTTGACCACGACCTCGCGGCCGTCGAGCAGCCGGGCCCCGTGGACCTGGGCGATGCTGGCGGCGGCGAGGGGCTCGTCGTCGAAGTGGGCGAAGGCGCTGGCCACCGGGCGGCCCAGGTCCTCCTCGACGATGCGCCGGGCCACCGAGGTGGGGAAGGGCGGGACCCGGTCGCGCAGCGAGCCGAACTCGTCGCGCCACTCCGGCGGGAACAGCCCCGGGCTGGAGGCGATCACCTGGCCGACCTTGACGAAGGTGGGGCCGAGCTCGGTGAAGGCGGTGCGCAGGCGGCGGGGGAGCGGGTCGCGGACCCGGGCCAGGTGGCGGGCGAAGGTGGCCGTGATGTCGGCCGACCGCCAGGCGATGCCACCCCGTGAGCTCGCTCGCGCCATGGCCGGCGACGGTACCCGGTGGTCGGTCGCCGAATCGCCTGCGGGGATCGGGAGGGGCGCCGGTACTCTCACTGGCCGTGCACGAAGGCAGGGGATCCGAGGGGTGGAAGCTGCTCCTCGCCCAGATGCGGTCCCAGTGGCGGGGGATCGCCGTCGGCGTCACCGTCGGCCTGCTGTGGACGCTCGGCCGGGTGAGCATCCCGGCCCTGGTGCAGCGGGCCATCGACCAGGGCATGGAGCGCGACGATCGGGACGCGGTCGTCCGCTGGGCGATCGTCATCGCCCTGGTCGCGGTGGTGACCGCCACCTTCACCGGGCTGCGCCGCTACATGGCCTTCCGCGAGGCCCGCCGGGCCGAGGCCCAGCTCCGGGATCGGCTCTTCGCCCACCTGGTGCGGCTGTCGTTCCCGTTCCACGACCGCACCGCCACCGGTCAGCTGATGAGCCGGGCCAACACCGACCTCCAGCAGCTCCAGAACTTCTTCTCGATCATCCCGCTGGCCATCGCCAACGTGGTCACGGTCCTGGCCGCCGCCGTGATCCTCGTGCTGATCAACCCGCTGCTGACCCTGCTGGCCCTCGGCGCCCTGCCGCTGATCCTCGTCCTCACCCGGCGGATGAGCGCCCAGCTGTTCCCGACCCAGATGGCGGTGCAGGAGGAGTCGGCCCAGCTGGCCGAGGTGGTCGAGGAGACCGTGTCCGGTGTGCGGGTCGTCAAGGGCTTCGGCGCCGAGTCGGTCCAGGAGGCGCGGCTGCGGACCGAGGCCGACGACGTCTACGACGCCTCGATGGCCGGTGCCGTCGTGCGGGCCCGCTTCTGGCCGACCCTCGAGCTGCTGCCGACCGTCGGGCTGGTGCTGGTGCTCGGCTACGGCGGGCACCTGGTGATCGACGGCCGGCTGAGCATCGGCGAGCTGGTCGCCTTCAACGCCTACGTGGCCCTGCTGGTGTGGCCGATGCGCATGCTCGGGTGGATCGTCGCCATGGCCCAGCGGGCGGTGGCCGCCTCGGAGCGGGTGGCCGAGCTGCTCGACACCGAGGTGGACGTGGAGGAGCCGGCCCGGCCGGTCGCCCTCCCGGAGCGCCCGGCGCGCGGGCCTGCGCCCGGCGCGGCCGGTGTCGGGGCGGTGGCGTTCGAGTCGGTGGCGTTCGGCTACGCCAACGGGCCGCAGGTGCTCGACGGGCTCGACCTGGAGATCCCGGCGGGCCAGTCGGTCGCCGTGGTCGGCGGCACCGGCAGCGGCAAGTCGACCCTCGCCCGGCTGCTCTGCCGCTTCTACGACGTCGACGGCGGTGCCGTGCGGCTCGACGGGGTCGACGTGCGCGACGTCGGGCTCCACGACCTGCGCCGGGCCGTCGGGCTGGTCTTCGAGGACACGTTCCTCTTCAGCGACTCGATCGCCGCCAACATCGCCTTCGCCGACCCCGACGCCAGCATGGAGCAGGTCGAGCACGCGGCCCGGCTGGCCGGGGCCCACGACTTCGTCAGCCGGCTGACCCACGGCTACGACACCCTGATCGGTGAGCGGGGCTACTCGCTGTCGGGCGGCCAGCGGCAGCGGATCGCCATCGCCCGGGCCATCCTGGCCGACCCCCGGGTGCTGATCCTCGACGACGCCACCAGCGCGGTCGACCCCACCAAGGAGCACGAGATCCGTGACGCCCTCGGCGAGGTGATGCAGGGGCGGACCACCATCGTGATCGCCCACCGGCCGGCCACCATCGCCCTGGCCGAGCGGGTGGTCCTGCTCGACGAGGGGCGGATCGTGGCCGACGGGACCCACGCCTCGCTGCTCGCCACCAGCTCGCGCTACCGCCAGGTCCTGGCCTCGGCGGCGACGTCGGCGTCCGCGTCGGCGTCCGAGCACGCCGATTTCGATGTCGAGCAGGAGGCGTCGTGATCGTCTCGGCCGGGGTCAGCGAGGAGGACCGGCTCGACCGCCGCGCTGCGGGCCAGGTGCTGCGCCGGGCCTTCCGGATGCTCGGGCCCTACCGCCGGGGGCTGTACGTCGCCCTGGTGCTGATGGTGCTCTACACCCTCACCACCATCGCCGGGCCGTTCCTCGTCCGCTACGGCATCGACCACGGGATCAAGGACGGGGACGAGGGGGCGCTGAACCTGGCGGTCGGGGTCTACGTCGCCGTGTCGGTCCTCGGCTTCGCCATCAACCGGTGGCAGATCATCCTCGTCTCGCGGGTCGGCGAGGGCTTCCTGCGGGACATGCGGACCCGGGTCTTCCGGCACCTGCTGCGGTTGTCGATGCCGTTCTACGACCGGGAGAAGGCGGGGGTGATCGTGTCCCGCATGACCTCCGACATCGACTCGCTCCAGGAGCTGGTCCAGCTCGGGCTCCTGCAGTTCACCTCCAGCGTGCTGCTGATCGTGCTGACCCTGGTGCTGCTGGCGATCACGTCGTGGCAGCTGCTCCTCGTCGTCGCCCTGCCGCTGCCGTTCGTGATCCTGGCCAGCGTCAAGTTCCAGCGGGACTCGAACGCCGCCTACCTGACCGTGCGGGACCGGATCGGGTTGGTGCTGTCGCACCTGCAGGAGGGGATCAGCGGGGTGCGGGTCATCCAGGCCTACGCCCGGGAGGGGGCCGAGACGCACCGGTTCGGGAAGCGGAACCGCACGCTCTACGGCGCCCACATGCGGTCGGTGCGGATCCAGGCCTGGTACCTCCCGGTGATCGAGATCGCCGGGACCGGGGCGACCGCCCTCGTCGTGTGGATCGGTGGCGTCCTGGTCGTGGGGGACACGCTCACCGTGGGCACGGTCGCCCTGTTCGTGCTGTCGCTCTCCAACCTGTTCGAGCCGGTCCAGCAGCTCTCGCAGCTGTTCAACCAGGTCCAGTCGGCCGGTGCCGGGCTCCGCAAGCTGTTCGAGGTGCTCGACACCGACGTCGACGTGGCCGAGGCAGCCGATCCCGTCGCCCTGCCCGCCACCGGCGCCATCGCCGTGAGCGGGCTGTCGTTCGCCTACCGGGCCGACCTCGACCCGGTGCTGAGCGATGTCGACCTCGTCATCGCCCCCGGTGAGCGGATCGCGCTGGTGGGCCCGACCGGCGCCGGCAAGTCGACCCTGGCCAAGCTGGTCGCCCGCTTCTACGACCCGACCGCCGGCACGGTCTCGTTCGGCGACGTCGACCTGCGCTCGGCGTCGCTCGACTCCCTGCGCGACCGCATCGCCGTCGTGCCCCAGGAGGGCTTCCTCTTCAACGGCACGATCCGGGACAACGTGCGGGTGGCGCGGGCCGGAGCCTCCGACGCCGAGGTCGACGCCGCCCTCGACGCCATCGGCGTGCGGGACCGCTTCGCAGCGCTGCCCGACGGCCTCGACACCGAGGTGCGGGAGCGGGGCAGCCGGCTGTCGGCCGGCGAGAAGCAGCTCGTCTCGATGGCCCGGGCCGCCCTCGCCGATCCCGCCGTGCTGGTGCTCGACGAGGCCACCTCGTCGCTCGACCCCGGTACCGAGGCCGTGGTCGAGGCGGCCGGCGAGCGCTTGATGGCGGGCCGCACGACGATCGTGATCGCCCACCGGCTCACCACCGCCGCCCGGGCCGACCGGGTCGGCGTGGTCGAAGGTGGCCGTCTGGCCGAGCTCGGCACCCACACCGACCTCGTCGCCGTCCCCGACGGGCGCTACGCCCGCCTCTACGCCGCCTGGACCGCCGGCCTCCCCACCACCCCCGTCGCCTGACCCCGGTCCCCGTCGGCCCTCCGGCCCCGGGGCCTCCGACTCCGACTCCGGCCCCCGACCCCCGGGCCCCGCCGTCGCCCGTCCCCGCGGGGCGCCCCGCCCGTGGCCGCCACCCGGCGACGCATCCATCGGATCGCCGCCTCCCGCCGCTCGCCCTCCGAAACCCACCCACCTCACCCCCGGCGACGCCGCAACCTCGCCCCCTCCTACAACGCGCGCCCTCACCAACCCCGCCGCCACCACCCCCCGGGGCGGGACAGCCACCCGGCTCCACCTCCCCACGAGGACCACGTTCCCGGAGCCGTCCGACGCCGATTCGACGTCGATTCGCCAACGGACGCAGCAGCGAAACACGTGCCGGTAGGGCCGGAGGGGTGCGGGGTCGGGTGGGGAGTGGGGGGCCGGGCGCGGGCGGAGGGGCGGTGCCGGTCGGCTTCGATGTCACACCCCTTCGGCATGATGACGACACGGGGCTTCGGCTCCGGATCGCGGTCGACGACCGCCACCTGCAACGAATCCAGGAGGCGAAGGCGATGCGCACCGATGACCAGGATCCCTACGGCGGCGAGCTCTCGGACGGCCGTCCTCCCGGGGCGGGCCGAGGCACCCGAAGTGGCGGCACCGACCTGTTCCTCAACCGGGTGTCGAGCGGCATGTCCGGGGTGGCCCGTCGGCGGGCCCAGGAGCGGCGCCGCACCCTCTTCCGGCGTATGGAGGAGATCGATGCCGCCGCCGTGGCCATGGCGGACGAGCGGATCGCTGCCGTCGAGGAGCTGGCGGAGCTCCGTGACCGGCTCTGGCCGGCGCTGGCGTGGCAGCGGGGTCGCCGCCCGCCGGCGCTCACGGCGTCCCCGCTCCCACCTGCCGCACCCGGGGCCATCCCGGTCGGTGGCGTGGCGCTCCGGCGGGCCGCCGTCCAGATCCTGGCCCGCCACGGCCCCCAGTCGCTGACCGAGATCCACGCCTGGCTCCACCGCTATGGCCTGCTCGTCGACAGCGCTACGCCGGTCAAGTGCCTGGCCGACGCCCTCGGGCACGAGCACGACGCAGGTCGGGCGCAGCGGATCGAGCGAGGCGTCTACACCCTCCACCCCGACTTCCGACCGTCCCCCGGCGGCCCCGACGACCGGCTCCCACCGCATTGCGACGAGCCCATGGACGTCGACCCGCTCCTCGACCCGCCGGTGCGGCTAGGCCCGGGTGAGCGTGGCGGTGAGGTGCGGGGAGAGGGGCTCGCCCACGGCGGCCATGGCCACCTCGTAGGTCAGCGTGTCGCCGGTGACGCGGTACGTGCGCTCGGTGGCGGTCACCGCCTTGGCCGTCGGTGTGCCCGCCATCGTGTCCGACGAGAGGACCAGCTCGACGGTGTCGGTGTCGTCGTCGACGTCCAGCAGACCGGTGCTGACCTCGACCAGCCCCGCTCCGGTGGCGAGGACCAGCTCGACCTCACCGTCGTCGGTCAGCCGCAGGAACCCCGACTCGGCGTGGAGCCCCCGTCCGTCGTCGGCGGCCCGGGTGGTGACCCGCCAGTGCAGGCGCGGCTTGCCCGGGATGGGCACGATCTCGAGCTGCTCGGCGTAGGCGAACCCCTCGATGGTCGGGTAGCGACCCTGCCCGGGCCCGACCCACGTCCCGGCGAGCGCCCCGAGCGGACCGTGGACCGGCTCGGGCGCGGGCGGCGGCGGCGGTCCGGTCACGGACGCAGCGCCCCCGGCAGTCGGACGGGCGACAGAGGAGCCCGACCCGGGGGCGGACGTGGGGTCGGGGGCGGACGGATCGGGTTCGCCGGTGAGGAGCTGGGCCCAACGGGCGTCGCGCTGGCCGGAGCGGCGGGGGAGGAGCCGCACCAGCGGGTCGCCCCACCCGGCCATGTCGGCCAGCACCTCCTCCACCGCGTCGGCGTCGGTGAAGGCGTGGAGCCGCTCGGTCCGGGTCTTGAGCTCCTGCGGCGTCTGCGGGCCCCGCAGCAGGAGCACGGTCAGCACCGCACGCTGCGCCTCGTCAACGGTGAGCGCCTCCACCGCGACCTGGCGGAACTTCACGCTCCGGTCCCCGTGGCTGGGGAGGACCTTCCGCACCAGCTTGTGGCCCTTGAGCGAGTCGACGGCGGCGGACACCGTGGCCTCGTCGAGGACCATGATCGGGTCCCGGCTCGAGGTCTGGTTGCAGGCCGACAGCAGCGCCTTCATCGTCAGCGGGTAGGTCGCCGGGACGGTGAGCTCCTTCTCCAGGAGCGCCCCCAGCACCCGCGCCTCGACCGCCGTCAGCTCGAAGTCCATGTCGCGCACCGTACGACCTACCTGGCAGGGAATCGTGCCGGATCCCGGGAAGGCGGACGCTGGGCCCATGACCGACACCACCACCGCACCCGAGACGCCCGGCCCCGAGACGACCACCGACGATGCCGCGCTGGCGACGGCGCTGGTCGACGCCCACCTCGCCGCCTTCTCGGCCCCCGACGACGCGACCCGGCGCCGGCTGGTCGAGCAGGCCTGGGCCCCCGACGGCCACTTCGCCGACCCGCTCTTCGCCGCCACCGGCCACGACGAGATCGTCGCCCTGGCCGCCAGCGTCCCCGAGCTCTACCCCGGCTACGTCTTCACCCGGACCAGCGCCGTCGACCTCCACCACGACCACGCCCGCTACGCCTTCGCCTTCACCGCGCCCGACGGCACGGTCGTGGTCGACGGGGTCGAGGTGGCCCAGGTCGGCGGGACCGGCCGCCTCGTCCGGGTCATCGGCTTCTTCGGGCCGGTGCCGGCCGCCTGACCTCGGCCTTCTCGCTCTATGTGACGATTCAGTTACGGAGAGCGCTCACGACGGGACGAGCCGGGCCGATGGGCTGCCATGGCTGCCTCCCGACTCGCCCGTCGTGCCGCCCTCGGCCTCGCCGCCGTGCTGGCCCTCACCCCGCTCGCCGCCTGCTCGCCGGACCAGGTCGTGCTGCAGGGCCACGGCTACGGCCACGGCCGGGGCCTGAGCCAGTGGGGCTCGTTGGGCTACGCCGTCGACCACGGCTGGTCGGGCGGCCAGATCCTCGACCACTACTACGGCGGCACCCGCACGGTCTCCGTCCCGGCGTCGCAGCAGCGGGTCTACCTGACGGCGACCAAGGGCAAGGACCTCGTCGTCACCCAGACCGACGGGTTCCTGCGGGTCGACGGCTACGCCGCCGACGTCGCCGCGGTGAAGGTCTCCCGCCTCGGCGCGGGCAAGTTCCGGGTCTGGCGGGGCTCGGGGTGCAGCGGCCCCTGGACCCTCGTCGGCGATCGCACGGCCAGCAGCGTCACCGTCCGCACCAGCCAGCCCCAGGGCGACGACGTCGACCGGATGATGCAGCTCTGCACGGCCACCGGCACCACCTACTACCGGGGCATCGTCCGGGCCGTCGACGCCCTGGACACGATCGTCACCGTGAACGAGGTCCACGTCGAGTCGATGCTCCGCTCGATCGTGCCCAAGGAGGTGTCGCCCGGGTGGGCCGACGCCGGCGGCGGCAAGGGCGCGGCGGCGGTCCGGGCCCAGGCGGTGGCCGCCCGCAGCTACGCCCTGTCCGGCGACACCCGCTGGGGCAGCTGGGCCACCACCTGCGACTCGACCACCTGCCAGGTCTACGCCGGCTACGGCACCCGCCGGTCCGGCAGCGCGACGATCACCGTCAACGAGGACCGCCGCACGACCGGCGCCGTCACCGCCACCGCCGGCCAGGTCCGGGCCTGGGCCAACGGCCGCGTCGCCCGCACCGAGTTCGCCGCCTCCAGCGGTGGCTGGACGGCCGGGGGCGACTTCCCCGCCGTGGTCGACGACGGTGACGACTACGCCGGCAACCCCCACCACACGTGGAGCGTCACCCTCACCCGGGCCCAGGTCGAGACCGCCTTCGACCAGCGCCAGGGCAAGGACATGGGCACCTTCAACGGCTTCGACTCGTGGAAGCGGAGCGGCAAGGGCGAGCTCGGAGGCCGCGTCACCTCGGTCCGGGCCCGCTTCAGCAAGGGTGACGTCACCCTGACCGGTGAGCAGATGCGGACGCTGTTCTCGCTCAAGAGCAGCTGGTTCGCGGCATGATCAGGGGATGACCTCACTTCGCCTGCGGGCGGCGGCCGGCGGGTTCCTCCTGGTGCTGTCCTCCCTCCTGTCCACCACCGGGCCCGGCGCGGCCCCGGCCGGAGCGGCCACCACCACGCTCACCCAGATCGGCGACGTCCAGATCCAGTTCTTCACCCGGGCGACCTCGACCGGCACGCGGGAGCGGTACTCCAGCCCGGCGCTGGGCGACCTCAACGGCGACGACAAGCCCGAGCTGGTCGTCGCCGCCCCCAACGGCACCGTGACCGCCCGCCGCCTCGACACCAACAGCGGCTACTGGCAGGCCAGCCTGGGCGCCACCGAGATCCACGCCACCCCGCTGATCGACGACGTCGACGGCAACGGCAAGATCGATGTCCTCGTCGCCACCATGGACGGACGGGTCGTGCTGCTCAACGGCCAGACCGGCGGGGTGAGCCGCACCTTCCGCCAGGGCGCGCCGCAGAACTGCCCGGCCGGGGTCGACTGCCGGCCCGACGGCTTCTTCGCCACCCCGGCGGTGGGCGACGTCAACGGCGACGGCAAGAAGGACATCGTCGCCCCGAGCTACGACCACTCCACCTACGCCTGGAGCGCCGGCGGCACCCTCCTGTGGCGGTCCTTCCTCTACGACACGCTGTGGTCGTCGCCGGCGATCGTCGACATCGACCGCAACGGCCGCAACGAGGTCGTGCTCGGCGGCGACATCTACGCGAACAACCCGCTCGGCGTGGCCCAGGGCGGCCTGGTGTGGGCCCTCAACGGGTCGAACGGCAGCAGGGTCTCGGGCTACCCCAAGTCGATCCCGGGCGAGGTCGTGTGGTCCTCGCCGGCCATCAGCGACATCAACGGCGACGGCAAGCTCGACGCCGTCGTCGGCACCGGCACCATGTTCGGCGACGGCGCCGTCAACCGCCGGGTCTGGGCCTTCAGCCTGACCACCCGAGCCAACCTTCCGGGCTGGCCCGTCACCGCCGCCGGCCGGGTCGCCCACCAGCCCGCCATCGGCGACATCGACGGCGACGGCGCCAAGGAGGTCGTCGTCAACACCGAGAACGGCGTGATCGCGGCCTACCGGGGCAACGGCTCGCTCAAGTGGGACGAGTGCAACGCCAACGCCCGCCCCTCGGGCTGCTCGGGGATGGTGTCCCACAGCGGGGCGGTCATCGCCGACATCGACGACGACGGCGTCCAGGAGGTCGTGGCCACCTCGGGCGTGTGGCTGCGGGTCTACAGCGGGACCACCGGCGCCGAGGAGGACGAGTACCAGCTGCCCGGCGGCTACGGGAACCTCCACCCGGCCTCGGTCCCGGCCATCTCGGAGCTCAACGGCGAGACGATCATCGCCCAGTCGGCCTTCTACCGGGCCGGCGGCCACTCCGGTGCCGAGCGGTCCGGCGACTACGTCCGCACCGGCATCGTCACCACCGACACCCACCTCTGCGCCGAGGACTGGCCGGCGTTCAAGCGCAGCCCCCGCCGTGACTCGGTCCTGGCCGCCCGCCCGCCGTGGCACCCCTTCACCTGCGGCCGCCCCTTCGTGGCCCAGCAGTACGAGGACCTCCTCGGTCGCCAGCTCGACGCCGCCGGCCAGACCTACTGGACGGCCCGCCTGCGCACGACGTGGTCCGGGCCCCGGGTGGTCGAGGGCTTCATGAACAGCGCCGAGTTCCGCGGCGTGGCCGCCCCCGTCGTGCGGCTCCACATCGGCGTGGCCAGCGGCCCGCCCGGTCCGTCCGAGGACATCCGGGCCGAGATGGCCGAGCTCCAGCAGGGGGCGGAGCTGGAGAGCATCGCCGCCGACCTGCTCGGTGCCCGACCGGCCCAGACCGACGCGCAGCTCGTCGACGCCGTCTTCCCCCGTCTCACCGGCCGGACCCCGAACAGCACCGAGCGGCAGAACGCGCTCAACGCCATGCAGGCCGACGGGCAGGCGGCGTGGCTGGCGGCGCTGAGCCAGACCAGCTCGGCCACCAACCACCTGGCCGACGAGGTCGAGGTGGCCATGACCTACATCGGCCTGCTCGACCGGTCGCCCGACGCCGGTGGCTACGACTACTGGATCGACCAGGTCGAGCGGGGCGTCTCGCTCCAGCGCCTGATCGAGCAGTTCCTCAACACCAGCGAGTACCGCCAGCGGGTGCTCTAGCCGGGAACCAGGACGCGACGAGGCCCCGGATCCAAGGGGAGGGATCCGGGGCCTCGACCACGCCGTCCGGCCCCAGGGGGAAGGCCGGCGGCGGAGGGGGGAACGTGATCAGGCGGCGCGGCCGACGGCGGCGCGGACCTGCGAGCGGGCGTCGCGAGCGGTCTCGCGGGCCTGCTTGACGACCTCACGGGCCTGCTCGGGGAGCTTGGCCTCGAGGTCGTCGAGGATGGCCTCGAAGCGCTCCTCGACCGAGTCGAGGCGCTCCTCGACCAGCTTCACCCGGCCGTCGACCGTGCCGGCGAGGGCCTCGAGCCGGCCCTTGAGGTCGGCGACGACCTCGTCGGTGTCGAGGGCGCCGAGCAGCGCCTCGATGCGGCCGCGGAGCTCCTCGGCCTGGGTGGTGACGGCCTCGGTCAGCTGGACCCGCTGGACCTGGGCCTTCTGGAAGGCGATGACGCCGGCGCCCACGCCCACGTAGAGGGCGTCCTTGGCGATCCGGGTGACGTCGTCGGCGGTGATCTCGGGCATCGTGCGCTCCTGAGGGGTGGTTGGGACCGCTTGCTACCGTACCGGTGGTTGCTAACAGTTGCAAGCACTCTGGGCTGTGAACCCCGTCTCGCCGGGGCGCAGCCCGACCGGCGCAGAGCCCCGGGGGTACCCGAACCGGCGGGGAGCAGGCGGTAGGTTGGCGGGCC
>JBQGCF010000161.1:0-4224 GCA_052038315.1 Iamia sp. | reverse complement strand
CCCCCCTGGGGGCGCGATCTCCCCCGAGTTCGAGGAGAACCGGGCCAGGTCGAGGCGGGCGGCCTGGAAGGCGGCGGCGACCTCGGGGTGGGCCAGCGCCCGCTCGTCGACGGCGAGGGTGTCCATCCCGTCGGACACGAGGCGGAAGCCGTGACCGGTCATCAGGTCCTCGGCCTCGTCCCGGTCGGCGGGCGACAGGTGGAGGTGCTCGTAGAGGACGAGGCAGGGGCGCAGTCGGGGCACGTCGATCAGCTCCAGGACCTGGCGGTCGTAGCCCTCGGTGTCGATCTGCACGACGTCGACGTGGTCGAGGCCGTTGCGCTCGCAGAGGGTGTCGAAGGTGACGCAGGGGACGTCGATGGTCTCGATGCGATCGGCGATGTCGGGCACGAGGTGGGCGTGGCTCAGCACCACGTCCCGGCGGAACGAGCCGAGGGCGTCGTACCAGCGCCACACCGCCTCGTCGTCGGTGTCGGCCTGGCGCAGGAGGTGGAACGGCAGGGTGCCGTCGAGCTCGGCGATGGCGACGTTCTCCAGGGCGAGGCGGGGGTGGTCGCCGTAGCGGAGGGCGAGGCGCTCGAAGACGTAGGGCACCGGCTCGACCATCACGCCCCGCCAGCGGGAGCCGAGGATCGCCTCGCGCAGGGGGTCGAGCTGGGTGCCGTCGTGGGCCCCGACCTGGACGAAGGTGGCGTCGGGGAGGGCCTGGGCCAGGGCGAACACGACCTGCTCGATCGGCCGCTCGGGGCGATGGGGGCGGACCCGGGCCCGCACCGCCCGGGCCCGCTCCTGGCCCCGCACCGCGAGCCGGGCCACGCCGGGGTGGTCGCGCCGCGTGCGGCGGGCGACCCGGGTGGCGACCGTCCGGGCTCGGCGCACCGAGGCCCGGGGAGCCCGGCGCAGGCGAGCCAGATCGATCGGGGAGTCGTTCATCGGACGTGGACCCCCACGCGCAGGGGGGCGGGGCCGGTCACGTCGGCCTCCGCGGGCCCGGTGACGCGGACGACGGCGCCGTCGACGTCGTGGGCCAGGACCCGGCGGCCCTCGTCGCCCAGCACCTGGAGCGTCAGCTGGTAGGTCCCCGGCCGGAGGGCGGCGGTGAAGCCGACCTCGATCGTCGCCCGCTCGCCGGCGGCGAGGGTGCGGTGGCGGCGGCGGACCGCCGACATCATCTGGTAGGCGATGGCCCCGTCCTCGGCGTAGGCGGTGAACATGACGTGGGGGTCGACCAGCTCGCGCTGGGCGGTGAGGGCGGCCCGCAGCCGGTAGCGCCCGCCGGGGCGCAGCTCGCCGACGATCGTCCCGAGCTCGTCGACCACGACGCGGTCCGACAGCAGGGCCGCCGCCTCCGAGGATCCGCTCCCGGACGAGCCACCGAGCAGGCGCTGGTGGACCCGGACCGCCTCCTCGACCGGGCCGTCGAACACGAGGCGGCCGGCCGACAGGACGATCGCCCGGTCGCACACCTCGCGCACGGTGAACACCGAGTGGGAGACGAGGACGACGGTGACGCCGGCGGCCCGCAGCTCGGCCATCCGGGCCAGGCACCGCTGCTGGAAGGCGAGGTCGCCGACGGCGAGGAGCTCGTCGACCAGCATCACGTCGGGGTCGGTGTGGACGGCGACGGCGAAGGCCAGCCGCAGCAGCATCCCCGACGAGTAGAGCTTCACCGGCACGTCGAGGACGTCGTCGTCCAGCCCGCTGAAGGCGACGATCTCGGGCTCCAGCTCGGCCAGCCGCTCGCGGGACAGGCCCAGCACCGAGCCGTTGACGACGACGTTCTCCCGACCCGACAGCTCCGGGTGGAAGCCGACGCCGATGCTGATCAGCGGGGCGATGCGCCCGGCCACCCGCACCGTCCCCTCGCTGGGCGCGGTGACGCCGGCGAGCAGGCGCAGGAGCGTGGTCTTGCCGGCGCCGTTGTGGCCCAGCACGCCGACGGTCTCGCCCCGGCGGATCTGCAGGTCCAGGCCGTCGACGGCCGCCAGCGTCGGGGCGTCCCGGCGGGACAGCAGCGACAGGAGCGAGCGGCTGGTGACCCGGGCGTAGCGCTTGGCCACGCCGGCGGCCTCGATCACCGGCGGCCCGCCGGGGACCGGCGTGATCGTCGGGTCGAGCAGCCCGTCGAGCGGGTCGACCACGGCGCTGCTGGCGCCGGCCAGGGCGGTCACAGCGCGTCCACGAAGGTGCGGTCGCCGCGCTGGTGGAGGCGCACGCCGACGACGAGGAGGACGACGGTCCAGACGATCGATCCGGCCAGCGTCGGCCCGTCGACGGCAGCCCCGGCGAAGGCGTGCTGGAACAGCCCGACGGCGCCGGCGAAGGGGTTGAGCGGCAGCCAGTCGGCCAGCCCGCCCAGTCGCCCCGGCGTGTAGAGGATCGGCGTGACGTAGAAGAGCAGGAGGGTGGCGGCCTGCACGACGAAGCGCACGTCCCGGTACGACACGTACAGCGCCGACGTCACCAGCGAGAGCCCGGTGGCCAGGGCCACGACCAGCAGCACGGCCGGGACGACGAGCACCACGTCGGCCGACAGCTCGGCTCGACCGGCCTGCACGACCGTGACGATCACCAGGCCGATGGCCAGGCCCACGAGGTTGGCGCCGATCGGGGCGAGCACGAGGAGGGCCCGGGGGAACCAGATCTTGTCGGTGAGGGCGGCCCCGTCGACCACCGCGGTCGTCCCGGCGGTGAAGGAAAGTGCGGCAAACGACCACGCCGTCACCCCGGCCAGGACGTAGCCGAGGTAGTCGACGCCGTCGGTGTCGAGCCCCAGCCGGCCGAACACCACGGCCAGCACGAGGGCCTGCACCAGGGGCAGGGCCACCGCCCAGGCCACGCCCAGCGAGGCCCGCTTGTAGCGGACCTTGAAGTCCTTGGCGGCCAGGGTCCGCAGCACCGTGCGGTGGGCCCAGACGGACCGGGCCCACGCCCCGACGCCCGCCGGCTCCGGGGTCAGCTCCAGGACGCTCACGACGCCGCTCCCGGCTTCTTCGCCAGCACGCCGATGACGAGGCCGAACTCGCGGCGCCCGCCGTCGCCGTAGCCCTGGTCGGTCAGGGCGATCAGGGCCTGGAAGAGGAGGAACACCGGGGCCAGCACGAACCGGGGCAGCTTGCGGGCCAGCCCGACCTGCACCAGCTGGAGCCCGGCCGGCACCAGGCCCAGCACGCCGACCGACCGCTCGACCTCCAGCCCGGCCTCCCGCACCACCTTCTCCAGGCCGTCGCAGGTCCAGCGCCAGTAGTCCTGCGGATCGCGGTGGATGTACATGATGCCGTGGGTGGTGAGGACGAGGGACCCTCCGGGGCGGAGGACCCGGGTGCATTCGGACAGGTACCGGACGGGGTCGTCGACGTGCTCGAGGACCTGGGTGGACAGGACGAGGTCGACCGTCTCATCCCCGAGCGGCAGCGTCCCGTCCGGCCTGATTTCGACGTCGGCCCGCGGGTTCCCTGCGAGGTCGGCGCTGCGGTACGACGCCCGCTTCGGCAGGTGGCGGCGGTAGGGGGCGTCGTCGGCGCCGTAGTCGAGGACGTCGGGGGCGGGCCCGAGGCCGGCATCGGCGATCAGCCCGGCCACGCACCGGCGCAGCTGGCGGGCGACGTAGGCGAAGGGGCTCCACGGCACCGTGCGGCGGACGTCGGCGTTGCGCCGCGTCTCGAAGGTCGGCCGCTCCTCCAGCGTCGCCGTCACCGCGGCGCCCCGATCTCGACCACCGCGTGGTCGTTGAGCACGGCGTCGTCGAGACGGATCTCGGCGTCGAGCTCGCACAGGCCGTAGCTGCCGAGGGCGGGGGGCCGGTAGACGGCGACGCCCGGGCCGTCGTCGCCCACCCGCACGCCGTCGGCGTCGAGCAGGGCGAGGGAGACCCGGTAGGTGCCGCCGGCGAGGGCGGCGTCCAGCTCGACGTCGAGGTCGAGCTCGGACCCGGCGGCCAGGTCGACGCCCAGCGGCACCCGGGCCCGGTGCGCCTCGACGCCCGCCTCCGAGGTGGCGACGACCTCGGCCACGGGGCCGATCACGTCGGCATCGGCCCGCAACCGGTGGCGGACGACGTAGCGGTGCCCGAGCACCAGCTCGTCCGGCTCCCGCCCCTCACCGTCCACGACCGTCGACCCCAGCACCACCACCCCCGGACACGGGGGGGGCGGGGGCGCCGGGGGGGGGGCCGCAGCCCCCGGGTGGGGGGGGGGGGGGGGGGGGGGGGGGGGGGTGGGGGCG